>JAGFJK010000164.1 GCA_024102795.1 Pirellulaceae bacterium | reverse complement strand
AGAAACAGCGGGCTTACGCCCGCCGCTCGCCAAGGCGCGGCGACGAAGAAACAGCGGGCTTACGCCCGCCGCTCGCCAAGGCGCGGCGCCGAAGAAACAGCGGGCAAACGCCCGCCGCTCGCCAAGGCGCGGCGACGAAGAAACAGCGGGCTTACGCCCGCCGCTCGCCAAGGCGCGGCGACGAAGAAACAGCGGGCTCACGCCCGCCGCTCGCCGCGCCGGCCGGCTTGCTCCGGCGCTTCACAGCAACTGATCAGGGCTGAATCTGGCGAGCGGCGCCCGAATCGTCGGTGCCGGCCAACCGCACCTGGACGGCGCCGTCGCGGCCCTCGACGGCCCGCAGGAAATCCTCCGGACGTACCACGCGCCGATTCTCGACGTGACTGATAAAGTCTCCCGCCTGGATGCCGGCTTTCCAGGCCGGCGAGTCCTTGTCGACGCGCACCACACCCACGCATTGCGAGGCGTCGATCAACCGTGGGGGGCGAGGCAAATCCGGCGGCATGGCGGTGGCGAACTCCAGATGCAGACCGCGCCAACTCGGCTCCGGCACCGAGGCGATGGCGGGGCCGGCCAGTTCGACAAACTTCTTGGCCAGGGTCACGGTCTTGACCAGCCGCTGGCCGTCGCGATCGACGGTCAACTTCACCTCGCTGTCCAGCGGCAGCTTGCTGAGGTCGCGGAACAATGAGTCGCGGTCGAAGACTTCCTGGCCATCGACATGCGTGATGACGTCGCCCGTCTGGAGGCTCGCGCGGTGGGCCGGTGTCCCAGGGATCACTTCCACAATTTCCGCTCCAAAGCGACCCGCTTGGCGCTGGTTGAACGACAGGTTGCGGGGAGCGACTCCCAGGAACCCGTACTGTGCCTTGCGACCCGTCTTCAGCCGATCGACCGTCCGCCGGAACACGTCATCGACCGGAATGGCGAACCCGGCCGATTTCTCGTAGCCAGCCAGGGCCGCCAGCGAGGTCGTCAGGCCGACCATCTGCCCTCGCAAATTGATCATGGCCCCGCCGCTGGTGCCCAGATTCAAACGGGCATCGGTATGGATCAGCGTGCCGAACTCATGCAGCGTTTCGGCCGCGTCGGTCGGTCCCAGTCCGGGCCGGCGCGGAGGCGCCTTTCGGGCCAGGTTGGACACCATGCCCCAACTGGCGCTCACCTCGCCGTCGCGGGCGATGGCGTAAGGGTTGCCCAGCGTCACGACCAGCGAGCCCTTGCGGAGCTGCGAGGCATCGCCCAGTTCGATCGGAACCAGGTCCGTGGCGGCAATTTTCAGGATCGCCAGGTCGGTCCAGGGGTCGCCGGCGACAATTTTCTCCAATGTCCAGGGCGGGTCCGCCTTGAACGGGCGCCTCTGAACCCAGACGTAATAGTCGTTCTCTTCCGGATTCCCCAGAACGTGGTAATTGGTCAGGATCAGACCCTGGCGGTCGATGACCACGCCCGTGGCGAACTCGTTGGGCAGGAACTCAGGGCTGAGCGGATCGGGCGGTCCGACGAGCGGCGCTGGCTGGGGTCCCAGTGGTGGATCGGTCTTCCGCACTCGAGCGATCGCGACCACCGACGGTTCGGCCTTGGCGATCGCTTCCACCAGGGCGGACTCCAGTGCCAGGGCCGCTTGCAGGCCCGTTTGAGGGACCTGGTCGCCGTTCGGTTCGTCGCCAGTACCTGCCCCAGCTCCGGGCGGCATCGGCTGCGGCTCAGGCACCTGCCCGACAGGCACCTGCCCTCCGACCGGCTGGCTTACCAGCTCCCCAGTTGCTGGAACCTGGCCTGCCGGGTTCGCCAAGTTCCCAGTGGCGGTTGGCTGGGCGGCGGTTGGCTGGGCGGCGGTTGGCTGGGCGGCGGTTGGCTGGGCGGCGGTTGGCTGGGCGGCAAGGGCGGGCAGGCCTGCCAGCAGCAGCCAGGTGGCCAGCGAACAACGGAGCTGAAGAGCCGGCTGACGAGTTTCCACGGGGATTCCTTGTGCTCGATTCCAGCGCCGGAGGCCCCGACCGCGGGTGAACTCCAGCCACCCCGGGCGCGGCCGGCGAGGCTCCCCCGCGGATTGGACGTCAGGCGCTATCGCTGTCGCTTGCTTCGTCACCATGGACCGCCGCCGGCAGCCCGCCGCAGCCGACCGTGGCCAGGACCTTGTCCTTGATCTCGGCGGCCACCTGCGGATTGTCGATCAGGTACTGCCGAGCTTTCTCCTTGCCCTGCCCCAGATACGCCTCGCCGTACTTGAACCACGCGCCACTGCGGGCGATCACCTTTTGAGCGGTTCCCAGGTCGAGCAAATCGCCTTCGAAGCTGATGCCGTTGGTATGCAGCATATCAAATTCGGCCATGCGGAACGGTGGCGCGACCTTGTTTTTCACCACCTTCGCCCGTACCCGCTGCCCCACCACCTCCTCGCCGTCCTTCAACTGCCCCACACGCCGCACGTCGATCCGGCAGGAACTGTAGAACTTCAGCGCCCGGCCCCCCGGCGTGGTTTCGGGGCTGCCGAACATCACGCCGATCTTCTCGCGAATCTGGTTGATGAAAATCACGGCCGTCTTGCTCCGCGAAATGGCGCCGGTCAGCTTGCGCATCGCGTGGCTCATCAATCGCGCCTGCAGGCCCACATGGGTGTCACCAATTTCGCCTTCCAGTTCCTGTCGCGGCACGAGCGCCGCCACCGAATCGATGATAATCACGTCCACCGCATTCGACTTGACCAGCATCTCCGTGATCTGCATCGCCTCCTCGCCGCTGTTGGGCTGGCTGACCAGCAGCGTGTCCAGCTCAACCCCCAGCTTCCGCCCCCAACTGGGATCAAACGCGTGCTCGGCGTCAATCATCGCCGCGATCCCGCCCAGCTTCTGGGCCTCGGCCGCCACGTGCAAGGCCAGCGTCGTCTTGCCGCTCGACTCCGGCCCGAATATCTCGATGATCCGCCCCCGCGGAATCCCCTGGCCACCCAGGGCGATGTCCAGCGACAGGCTGCCCGTCGGAATCCCCTCGATCCGCCCCCGCTGGTCGGCACCCAGCAGCATGATCGAACCTTCCCCGAACTGCTTCTCGATCTGCTGCAAGGCCGTCTTGAGCTGCGCATTGGCGTCCGTCATCTGCCGCTCCGTCTTGGCCCCTTTCCGAACCGGCTTGGCGGCACTTTCGGACTTCGCCGCGCCGCCCGCCTTGCCACCTCCCGCCTTGCCACCTCCCGCCGGGCCCCCCTCGGACGCCTTGCCATTGCTGCCACTGGCCGCCGACAGCTCCCCAGCACTGCGAGCCCCCGGCGACTCCACCGCTCCCGACTTCGGACCTTTGTTTTTCTTAGCCATTGCGTTGCCAGCCTTTTCCGCGGTTACCATCTTGGCTTCTCCATTTATCTGATAGATCGGGCGACGTTTCAACCGGAACGCCGGGCAGCCACCGGATTCGAGAAGTGAACTCCTGAACACTATACCTCAAACCGCCTGGCCACACAATGCCGGCTAGCGAGGCAGTGCCAGCTAGCCAAACAGTGCCGGCTGCTTTCCTGAATGCGGCCGTCCCAGCTACCTGTAATATTCGAGCTTCCCGGGACACGTCCGGTCACGGCGCGCCGAGAAAATCTCCCCCGGTGCTGGATCCCCCTGGGAACCATCGAGATTGAACGCTCCATCCGGGCGGGAAAAATTTCCGGGAAGTCGGGCAGGGGAAGGGCAGGGGGCCAGGCGGTTCCAGGGGGGGCGATTCTGGGCACACAGGCCGTTGTCGCGGGAAGGACACGCCATCCCGAAATGGGCCGCTGGCACTGGCGGACCGAAGGCCTCTTTCGCTCGCAAACGGCCTACGAACTCCCTGAACGTCCGAGATCGCGGTGCTCACCGCGCCCCGGTTCGGGAACGATCTCACCGGTCGACCTCTACGGGGCGAAGAGGCCGAGATCGGGATGCACAACTTGTTTGCACGCGCTGCGCCGGGCATTTGTTGGAGCGACATATTGTACCGCGATCGGCCGACTCCCAGTCTCGTACTCGGGACTGGCACCCGTTAAACTCGTGTCCGTGCCGGGTCGTGACTGGTTAAGTTAATATGCGTAGCATCATCCATGGCCGCTCCGCCCCGAAATGACAGGCTGGTTCAAGCCGCCGTGGACGGTGACCTGGAGACGGTCGAGCGGTTGATCGAGACCGGCGCCGACCCAAACAGCGTGGACCAGCATGGGATGGGGCCGCTGCTGAACTTCCATCCCGCAGTGACACGCTTCCTGCTGGAGCATGGCGCGGATCCAGACTTGCAACGCAATGAGAATATCGCGCCGGTGATCGTCGGGGTGTGCGGTAGTTTCGAGTGTCTGCGGCTGATGGTTGAAGCAGGAGCGAACGTGAACCGGGCGAGCGAGCACAACGGTGAAACAGCACTGCACGGCGTCGCCGGGGGAAGCGACATTCGAGCGGTCCGGCTGCTGCTCGAGCATGGCGCGAACCCTAACGCCCGAACGAAACCTGGAATGAAGACGTATCGCCTGTGGCGGGACGCGCGGGTGCGGGGCGAAACCCCGCTGCACCGCGCGGCGGCGTGGGGCAGTCCGGATATCATTCAGTTGCTGCTGGACCGTGGCGCCGATCCGACAATTCGTGATGCCAATCTCGACACGCCGCTTAGCTGGGCAAGCTGGTATCTGCGCGATAAGGCAATCATCGATCAGTTGTGGTACGAAGGTGCTGGTATCGGCCCCGACTTCCCACCCGATGAATGAGCGGAAATGCCCGTGACGGCGGGGGCACGACGGCGTTTCCAGGTTCGTCCGCTCAACAGTCACCGCCGCGGCTGAGCTGGCTCGTTCGGCCAAGACAACGCGGCCGCATTCCCGATTGGAGAAACACCATGGACAAGTCGCCTTACACCGTCTTCGTGGCCTTCGCCTTTTTCGCTTCGGTCGCGGTTGGCCAGCCGCTCCCCGAGCCCAACCCCGATGACCAGGTGCCCCTGGCGAAACCTGTCGCCACATTCACGAGCCACACCAGCGAGGTCATGGCGCTGGCCTTCCACTCGGATGGAAAGCAAATCGTGTCGGTCAGCACAGCCGATGTCTGTTCGTGGCAGTCCGACAATGGTCGGCAAATCAGCAACCACAAACTCGCCTGGTCCCCTCAGCAGCACCGGCAGCCGGTGTTTGCCCTCGGTCCCGCCGGTCGCGATGGATCGCCGGTGGCGCTGGTCGAGTATCGGGCAGTGAGGGGAAGGGGCTTTTTTGCCGACGTCGTCTTGTTCTCGCCGACGGGCAACAGGCTGGTGACCTTCGCTGCCCACGATGAGCGGCAACTGGACGCTCCCCGGCGAGGCGGCTTCTCGGCCTACGTCGCGACGATGGCCTACACTCCGGACGGCAAGCAACTGGTCACCGCCGGGACCTCGTGGCTCGTGGGGCCCGGACACGGACTGCATGGCGGAGATGTCAGGATCTGGGACGCGGAAACCGGCAAGCTGATCCGCCTGTTGGGCGAAGTGAAACGGCCCGAGTTTCGCTACCCGGACGGCGGGGTGGAGAAGTTCATTCCGCCAGACGCCAAGGTAGTGCCCGATTTGAGCACGTCCACCAACGCGGGCGCGCTGGCCGTGAGTGCGGATGGGAAATACGTGGTCGTGGGCACCGACGGCGCCGGCGGCGAGCTGCCCGAAGCGGGCGAAATCTGGATTTGGGACGTTGCGAGCGGCAAGACGATCCATATGTTCACGATGCGGAAGATTGTCCCCCAGGGCGGTTGGAGTTCCGCGGTGACGGCCGTAGCCCTCAGTCACGACAACAAGCATGTGGCGGCTTCCGTCGGCGGCCGGCCGAACCGCCGCGACGGCCTGGTTCTGGGACCCGGCCCGGCGGCGGAGTTGCGCATCTGGGAGGTGGGTTCGGGCCGCCAGGTCCACACCCTGCGCGGGCACCAGGGTTCGGTGATTCGACTGGCCTTCAGTCCCGACGGCAAGCGGCTGGCCTCGGCCGGGAGCGACCAAACGGTTCGGCTGTGGGACACGGGCACCGGTAAAACAGTCATCACATTCCCCTTTGACACGCCCCAGATCAACGTCCTGGCCTTCAGTCCCGACGGCAAGCTGCTGGCCGCGGGCGGTGGCGACGGCCAGAAGTCCGGGGAGGTTCGGGTGTGGGCCTGCCCGTGAGGGAAAAGGTGTCCGGTACCTTGATGGCTGACCAACCTGCGCGAGCCGATCGTTCGCAAGTCGGAGAACTTCCAGGCATTTGAACGGCTGATTGTCGAGACGCTGGAACGCCCGCAAGATTCCCCAAAGCCCCAAGAAGGTACCGCGGAAGGGATCGGCGTGGCCGGCGGCCACCCCCGCACTGATCCGTACGTGAAGCATTACCTCATATGGCTCTTCCCTCCGGATCAACGGTCAAGACATACCATCTCCACCAGCCGTCGCCGCCCACCACGAAGCCTTGCGCACTCCGGCACTGTGCCCGGTGCAAGAAGGTGATGGAGGAAGTTCCCCTTGGCTGATCCCCTTTCCTCCACCGGGGCTCCGGCTTTGTTCGCCCGCTTCGCAGGTACTATGGGACCATCTGTCTTCCCGCCTGCGTTCATGTTGGACGTGCGGCCACTGGCCTTCTCCAACCGTTCCTCCCCGGGAGGAAGCATGCGGGATCTCCCGGTTCTCGCGACTGGAGTTTCCACACCTGCGCAGGGTCTCTGACTTCGCCGCGTCAAGACGCGACTGGCCATGAAACGTCGTGTCCCGTGTTGCCTTCCACCGACAGGACAGTGTGGGCACGCGAGAAGGATGTTTTCGGAGCTCAATATCTGGCCTGCGTGTACCTCTTGCCCATGCCACACCCGCGACGTCGTCATCGCCAGCGTAGGGTTCGAGGCCGAGCGGTGGTCCAGACCTTTCTCGCACGACTCAATCATTCGCAACTCCAGCCCGGTTTAGCCCGGCGCTTTCCCTGACACCTTTTCGAGCCGGAGCCGAAATCCCTTGCGATCACCAGAGCCCGGCAGATAGAATTCGCATAGTCTGTGCTGCGGGGCTGGTGAGCGGACGGCAACGTTCAACACCGACTTCTTCGTCCGCATCCTGCCGCCGGATCGGTCGCAATTCGCTTCGTCCCAAGGTCGGCATGGATTCAACCGTCGAGTTTGTCTGGTCGCTGAATCACGGGATACCAATGCATCCCGCGGACTGGGCCATTCAACTACTGGAACGCGGGCTGGAGTCAGATGCGATACTACGTTTGACAGATCGGAGCTTGGATTGGGAAACACAGAACCAACTCGTCCTGTATGTGCTCGACGACCTTGGGCGGTCCGAATTGCTCGATCCGCGAACCTTGCGACTTGCATATGAATCCGAAAGCATCGCCGATTACTTTGCGGGAAACGTCGATGGTTGGACTTTGATTCGGCGTGGATGCGATCTCTATTACGAGGATGGGCCTGATGACGACGGAAGGATCTTCTGGATTCAGGTCGCGGATGACGCCGACAAACACGCCGGTCAAGGAATCTGCATACAGTTCCCGTTCGCCGGCAACGATTTTGATCAAGTGCTGCGAGATGCGATTCGAAACTCTGGAGGCCCACTACCAAGCATCGGGACGTGACAAATCGGTGTACCGCCGGGATCGGCGCGGTCGGTCCTGAAGTCAGGCTCCTCTCCTCGCCCCCCGTAACCTTGGATAATCGGTACAAAGGCGGTTGCGATGAACATGGTCTTGAGTTGAGTGCTCACGGATGGCAAGACGCGCATGCCGACAGTATTGAGAGTTGGTCCATATCGCTTTTTCTTTTACGCTGGCGATGGCGATGAACCGGCCCATGTTCACGTTGAACGCGATGACAGTGAAGCAAAGGTCTGGCTGACCCGGTTCGCCTCGAACGCAGCGGTGGCTTCTCGGCGAAGGAGCTCCGGCGGATCGAACAGCTCACGACCGAAAATCACCAACAGTTAATGGATTCGTGGAATGCCTTCTTCAACGGTTGACCTACAGCACATTCGCGTCACGACGCTCGCGGTTACCGATGACGTTCTGGCGGTGGAGCTGTCCGATGGTCGCACAATCTCCGTCCCCCTGTCTTGGTATCCTCGTCTCTGCCACGGAACGCCGGAGGAACGAGCGAACTGGCGACTGATCGGTGGACTGAGAGAAAAGGTGTCCGGTACCGTTTTTGGCTGACTGGGCAAGATGCAGCGATTGCTCTCTGGTGTTGGGGGACGATCGCATGGGAAGACCACCCAGATCGGACGTGTAATTGGATTGAATTCATCGCCGCTCCATTCACCGACCATGGGCAGCGGGAGGCGCGGCGATCGATTTCCAGAGGCCTGCCTATTGGCGACAAAGCTTGGGTCGCGACCACGGTGCCACACCTCGGTCTGGAATCGCGCCGCGCAATCACCGGCGGCCCGCAAGATCCCCCAAAGCCCCAAAAAGGTACCTGACACCTTTTCAGGGCGCGGCGGACAGCGGGCAACTGCCGAGCACTTCGTAGGTCGGGCCGGTCCGGTCGAGATAACTGCCGTAAACCCGCACCTCGTCGGCCAGCATCACGGGCGTCTGGAAGTCGGCGTACTGCCGCAGCAACGCGCCCAGCGCTTGCAGTTCCGGACCCGCGCCCCGCACGCGGCCCAAGGTCAAGTGCCCCTGGTACCGCCGCCGCTCCTGGCGAAACCCCAGCCGCCCCAGCGCCCGCTCCACGGCCGCCTGCAGCTTCTCCAGCGGCTCCTCCCCCAGGCTCACCCCCAGCCACACCGTGCGCGGCCGCTCCACGTTCGGAAACGCGCCGGCGCCACCGCACCGCAGGTCAAACTCCGGCGTCTCCCGGCAGACGTCCGCCACCACTCGGCAGACGTCCGCCAGGTCCTGCTCCGGCACCTCGCCCAGGAACTTCAGCGTCAGGTGCATGCGGTCCGGCGGCACCCAGCTTACCTGAGCCTGGCTGGCCCGCAGTTTCGCGATCAGCTCCCCGGCCCGAGAACAAACGTCCGGTGCCAGTTCCAACGCCACAAACGTGCGAATCCGGGCCATTCCGTCAAGTCCCCTGTTCAGCTCAATTAAAACCGAAGAACCGCTCCTGCGCGTCTTTCGACTTCATCTTGCTGCCGTCCAGCTTCTCGACCATCCGGTGTTCGTACTTCGAATTCTGAAACTCGCCGTAGCGGAAGTACACCGGATAGATCGCTCCCTTGTAGCCCAGCACCGGACACAGGTAGCCGCGCCGGAAGAGCTCCCGCGCCAGCCGTTTGGCCAGCGGCGGCGCTCCGAGCGCGCTGTAGCAGATGTCACAGACCAAGGTGTTCAAGTAGCGCTTCTTCAAGCCCTTGGCCTCCAGCATGTCGGCCAGATCCGAGATCGAGACCGGCGCCGCGCCCTGCACGTCGGGGTAGGTGAAGGAATTGTCCTGCCCCGGCGGCACGCCGTGGCCGAAAATGTGGATCCGCGCCGACGTGCCGCAGCCCACGTCGGCCAGCGGGGTTCCCGGACTGTCCAGGAAATAGGTGGTCCAAGTCCGCTTGTGATGCGTGTTGTCCTTCTGGCGATTGCTCCAGTCGCCATCGCCAGCGAACTTGCCGGCCTGTGCCTGGTTCCAGGGTACGAAGACCACTCGATCTTGAGCCATTGCCTGTTCTCCTCCGAACGTTCGCGAGCAAGCGACGCTCCGCTGCTCGATACGAATCCTAAAAACTCAGCATCCGCTGGTACCGTTCCATCCGCAGCTCCAAATCGTCACGCGCGATCTGCGTCAACCGATCCAGGCTGAAATCCTCCACCGCGTAGCTCGCCACGACGATCCCATACGCCAGGGCCTTCTTCAAGGTTCGCGGCTCGAAGTCGCTTTGCTCCGCCAGGTATCCCATCATGCCTCCGGCAAAGCAGTCGCCCGCCCCCGTCGGGTCGATGACCCGTTCCGTCGGGAACGCCGGCAGCACATACGTCTCGTGCTGCGAAAAGAACATCGCCCCGTGCTCCCCCTTCTTGATCACCACGAACTTCGGCCCCAGCTCCAACACCTGCTGCCCGGCCCGCACCAGGTTCTCGTCCTCGGTCAACAACCGCGCCTCGCTGTCGTTGAGCACCAGGCCGTCAATCCGCCGCAGCAGCTCCAGCAAATCGTCCCGCTGCTCCGTGATCCACAAGTCCATCGTGTCCGCCACCGCCAGCCGGGGACCGTTTACCTGCTCCAGCACCGACAATTGCAAGCGGGGCGAACCGTTGGCCAGGAACAAGAACGGGCACTGCCGGTGTTCGGCCGACAACTGGGGTTGAAAGTCGCCAAACACGTTCAGGTGCACTTCCAGCGTCTCGCGGTCGTTCATGTTCGGCAGATAGCGCCCCTTCCAGAAGAAGGTCTTGCCGCCTGGAACCACCTGCAAGCCCGATGTGTCGATGCCTCGCTGCCGCAGAGTCCGCGTGTGCTGGTCCGGCCAGTCCTCGCCCACCACGCCCACCAGACGCACCGCGGAAAAGTAACTGGCGGCGTACGAAAAATAGATGGCCGAACCACCCAGCACGCGCTCCCGCTCCTCGGTGGGCGTATGCACGGTATCCAAAGCGACCGAACCAACAACCAGCAGCGGCATGGACTCAATTCCTTCCCGGACATCAGGCGATTCGTGGTGCGAATTCAGCCCTTCATTATCGGTCTATCCGGCCTGCCCGCAACGGGCCGCGAACGCCCGCGGCCGGGCCAGGCCAGGCCAGGCGCTCGGGCTCGGTCTGGTATACTGGGGGGCGCCTCCGCCCGACATTGCACCGCCGCCCGACACAACCTTCCATCTTCCATGCCGTTTTCCAACTCACCCGCTCCGCTGCCGCTCTCGTCCCACCTGGCCTTGCACCGGACCCCGTTCCTGGTGGCGTTGCTGGTCGTCGTCAGCGTGTTTTGCGTGGGCCGGGTGAGTCACCTGCACGCAGCCGATAAAAGGCCGCCAGCCCGTTACGCGGCTTTGCTCCAGAGCGGCCAGCGGTTCCAGGGGGACGAGCTGACCGAGTGGCACTCCACCGCTGGCTCGCCGAAGCTGGATGGCCAGGAACTGCTCGGCGACGACCCGTTTCGCTGGCTGATCGATCGGCGTCTGGTGCCCATGTCGGTCCAACCGCCAGCGCGCGTGGAACTGTTCGGCGGCGACGTGCTGCCCGGCCGAGTGCTGGCGTACGCCGAGGCGGCGGCGCACCGTTTCGAACCCGCCGCGGCGCATTTCGTGGTCGAACCGGCCGTGCCCTTGCGGCCCCCGCAACCCGCGTACGAGCCGACGGTGCGAGTGGCGGCCCGCGCCGTGCGGCGGATCGTCTGGCAGCCTTCCGGACGCGCATGCCCGCCCGGAGCGCTGTTGGAACGCGACGGGCGGCAGGTGGAATTCCGAGCCGTCCGGTTCGGCGCCGACTTTGTGGAAGTGTTGACCCGCGACGGGCGGCGGCGAATCGAGTTTGCCGACCTGTCTGAATTGCGGATGCCCGCACGAGACTTCTGGCAGGTCTACCTGGAGGAACTCGCCACGCTGGCTCCCCAGGCCGAGACGCAACTGCTCGCGCTGGAAACCAGCGGCGGCCTGCGGATGACTTCGTCCCTGGATCGCCTGCGAATCCATGTGCAGGGAAACGCCAAGGACGCTACCCGCTGGTACCACGGCCTGCAGCCGGCCTGGAGTCTCGACATGCTCTGGGTGCCGCATGCCGATGTGTGGCGCCGCACGCTGCTGGCTCCGCACGAAGTGCCGCTCACCCGCCTGGAGCCCACGCCCGCGCCGGACCGCGCGGATGTCGCATCTTCGTCCGCCGAACCGCGGACCGCGGAAACGCCTCGCACCGCGGCCGCCGACACGGCGTGGCGCGTCGACCGGAACGTGCGGGGAGGAACCCTCCGCTCCGGCAGCCAGGACTACGGTTGGGGCTTGGGCGTGCAGGCCGAAAGCCGGCTGGCCTTCGCGCTGCCGCCAGCCGCCGCCGGTTTCCACTCGTCGGTGGGCCTCGACCGGATCGTCGGCCGCGGCGGCTGCATCCAGGCCCGCGTGCTGCTCGACTGGCTCGACGCCCCGCCGCTGCGAACCAGCCCGATTCTGGTCGGGTCGGAGCAAACGTTCGACACGGGGCGGCTGGAGCTGCCAGCCAACGCCAGGCACCTGCTGCTGTGCGTCGACATGGCGCACCACAACCGCCCGCCGGGAGCCGACCCGCTCACGATCCGCGACCAGGCCGACTGGCTTGATCCGCTGCTGGAACTCGACGCGCGCCAGTTGCCTTCCGCCGTCGGCCAGCAACTGACCGCGCGCATCCCCGCCTGGGACGGCTGGTCGCTGCAACCCTTCGATGGTCCGCTGGTCACCGGCCACGCCTGGGACGAACTGGCGCCTTCGCCCGGTCGTTTCCTGCCGCTGATCGGTTCGCAGGAGACTCCTCTGCGGTTGACTCGCCGTTTCGCCCAGAGCGCATCCGACCGCTGGCTGGTGGTGGCCGCCAGCCGACCGGTCGCCGGCGGGCCCGACGTCACCCTGCAAGTGCGGATCAATGGCCAACTGGCTGGCGAAACCAAGGTGCCGATGCATAACCGCAGCGCTCCGGACTACCTGCCCCTGGTTCTGCCGCTGGCCGACTACGCGGGCCAGGAACCCATCATGGTTGAGGTGATCCAGTCGGCGGCGGGAGCCGAGTCGGCCGTTGCCTGGCGGATGCTGGGCACGACCGAGCAGTTGCCGATGCGGTACGAGTTGTTCGAGGATCAGGCGGTGATTACCGCGCTGCCGATCGAGGCCGCGACGGACCGCACCGAGGGGCAGGTGGAACAACCTCGGATCGTCGACACCGACCGGGCCAGTTCCGGCCGGGCCGTGCTGCTGGTTCCCGAAGGGGCGACTGCCCGATTGGCCTTGACGCGGCCCGTGCCGATCCGCGAACGACCTGCCTGGGGCGAATACCGCTTTCTGCGCATTGCCATCCGCAAACCGGGAGGCGGGCGAGTTGACATGACGCTGCAGTCGGACGGTGGCGAGCCGCGTCGCTACGACGCGGGCATGGGCGACCTGGCCGATCGCGACACGCGGCGGTTGTGGGGCGGGCAGTTCACGGACCAGTGGGTGGTCATCACGCGCGATCTGTACCAGGATCATGGCGCCTGCGACCTGACCGCGCTCGACCTGGCCGTTCCCGACGGGCGGCAGGCCGAGTTCGACCAGATCTATCTCGGCCGCTCGCCCGCCGACTTCAACTTTCTGCCACTGCCCGCAGGCATGGCGAAGTAAGGCCGTCCGCGCTTCGCGCGGTTCCGCCGCCGGCGCCGGGATTTGCGGTCTGGCGGAGCAAAGTGTACAGTGAACCGCACGGCACATCGTGTCGCCGCTCTCTCAAACCCTCAGGAGACCCATCATGGCCGCACGCCGCAAAACACCTCCCGCCTGTCCCGATTGTGAATCGACCCTGGACCGTCGAGATTTCGTCAAGGCCGCGAGCGCCACGGCCCTGACCGTCGGCGGGTTGGGCTGGCTGGCGTCGGCCGGCCACGTGCACGCCGCTCCCACCTCGCAGAGCGCGGCCGAGACGAACGTGGGCCGGCTGTACGAATCGCTGACCGACCAGCAGAAGCAGATGATCTGCTTCCCGTTCGATGATCCGCTGCGGAAACGGATCAGCGCCAACTGGCACATCACCAAGCCCACGATCGACGACAAGTTCTACAGCGACGATCAGCGGAAACTGATCAACGACATTTTCCGCGGCGTGACCAGCGAGGACGGCTACGAACGGTTCATGAAGCAACTGGACGACGACTCGGGCGGTTTCGGCGCCTACTCGATCGCCATCTTCGGCCAGCCCGGTACCGGCAAGTTCGAGTGGGAGATGACCGGCCGCCACCTGACGATCCGCGCCGATGGCGACAGCGTCGAGGGCATGGCGTTCGGCGGTCCGATTGTCTACGGCCACGGCGAGAGCGACCCGAACCACAACCTGTTCCACTACCAGACGAAGCGGGCCAACGACGTGTTCAAGGCGCTCGACCCCAAGCAGGCCGAACAGGCCCTGCTGGCGAAGGCTCCGGCCGAGAGTGCCGTGCCGATTCAAGGCGCGCAGGGCAAGTTCCCCGGCATCGCCGTGGGCGACCTGAGCAGCGACCAGCAGGAACTGGTCGAGGAAGTGGTCAAAGTGATCCTGGCTCCGTACCGCCAGGAAGACATCGACGAGGCACTGGCCACGCTCAAGGAGTCCGGCGGACTGAAGGCCCTGCACATGGCCTACTACCAGACGGGTGATCTGAACGACGACAAGGTCTGGGACGTGTGGCGAGTCGAAGGGCCGTCGTTCGTCTGGCACTTCCGCGGAGCGCCGCACGTGCACGCCTACGTCCACATCGGCAAGCCGGCCTAGGTCCGTCGGCGACCGGCCTCGCGGCGACCCGCCCAGGCTTTCCAGCGATACGGTTCAGCCGGCGCGTTCTCGCTGAGAGCGAAAGACTACAGCCCTGTCAGACCCGTGTCTGGCAGGGCTGTCTTGTTGTTTGTTGTTCGCGATGGTCACCAGCGGCGGTTGCCGGACCAATGAAGACGGGTGGACCGGACGCCCATCCCACCTGCCTTACTCCGCCGCCTCGGCGTTGAGCTGCTGCTTGGCGGCGCGCTTGCCCATGCTGCGGACGGCCGCCAGGGCTTCCAGTTGCAATTGGCGCGGACGCGTGCGGCCCGATTCCCACAGGTAGATCGTCTGTGCGGACACACCGACCAGGCGAGCAAATTCCTGAGCGGAAAGATTGAGTCGCCGGCGTTGCGCCTTGACCGAACGAGCCGAAAACCGCAGGCTCGGACCCTCGTCGCTTTCCTCGGCGACGCCATTCTCCGCCGCCTTGGCCGCCGTCTTCTGCAAGCGGGTTAGTTTGCTTTGCAGCGCTCGGACTTCCTTGCGCAGCGCGGCCAGATCGCGCCGCTGCCGGGTCGCGACCTGCTGCGACGACTGCATCTGGCCCTTGATCTCCTTGCGTGCGAGCCTGGTAATCTCGGCCTTGAGTACAGAATTCAAATTAGGCATGCGATTTCTCCTCGTTCAAGTTTCGACTTACCACTTAACCTAACTTACAAGAACCCGATTGTCACCCCCGACGAGTAACGAATATCAAATTGTTGCTCGTCTTTGCGCACGTCTTTTTCCAGTTGCAGTTGTGTTCTATCCCTTGCCGGGGAAGCCAAACCCCTCGTAAGCTTGGAGACATTCGTTCGTCTGTCGTTTGAGACGCAGGTTGTTGTATCTGGAAACACGCGGCAGATGCGAGTTGATTCTGGTGACCCGTAAGTTGCCGATCTTGTGACAAAGCGTCCATGCAACCGTTCACCAGACTCCACCATTCCAATGGGCAACTACGCCTTCGGCGCAAAGCCAGCGCCTGAAGTCGAAACGCGACGACATCAGAATGCTTCGCTTCGACATTGTCGCGATTCACCGTAAACCTCGGATTTGATTCCGAATTCCGAGGGACCCGTTCGGGGCTGTCGTTCCAGGCGAGCGCTCCCCCTTGATATCCGTCTGGCTCCCTCCCCGGCTTCCGGGGAGGGTTAGGGAGGGGCCTGCGGGGTTCGAGCGGACAACCATATGTTCGCCTCGCGCAATGGACTGTAGCGCACGCGGGTTCGTAGTGATTGATAATCGGAATCCGGGTTCGTATGAATATGTCCGGGTCGTAGTTGAGTGAATTTGGCAGTTGCGGGTTGAGTTTGGTAATGCAGAAAGGAGCCCCTCCCCGGAAGCCAGGGACGGGGCTAGAAGGGGTTCGGTGGCGTACGCCACCACTTCGCTCCAACACGGGTACGGTTCATATGTAGCCTGATCGACAAACCCCGATATTGGCAGGCCACGCGGAGCGTGATGACCACTTTGCCGGAGCTCGCGTGCCACTCCAGTTCAAACGAGACGGATAACCGATGCACCGGGTGTCGCTGGCTTGTGGCCCGCTGATTCTGTCCGGTTCTTTTCCTTGAATTCCGTCCAGCTCCGCGAAAAAACCGCCCCCTCGGAGCCGTAATAGAATCGAACAGCAACTCCGCGGCACCAACCTGCGGAGGGGATTGACTCGCGATTCCCCCTACGCCACCCTGCCATTCTTACTCAGAGTGGTGGATTTCATGCGTAGGGCATTGAGGGGTGCGGAATCTCGAAAGAATCTCCGTGATCAGCCTGCACCTGGGGCGTACTGGTCAGCAGCTCTTCGCGCGTCTGGCTGCCGCGCCTAGGCCGCCAGTCGTGGATCGTTGCCGCGGGAGTTGCCTGATTTGTACCGGCTGAACCGCCGAGAAGGACTCGCAAATGAAACGGGCCGCCAATCGTTCATCCAATCGACTTCGTGAATCCCAGCGAGCAGCGAAGGCAGCTCGACGCATGCTGCTGGAACCGCTCGAAGCCCGCCAACTGCTGGCCACGCTGCCTCACGCCGGCGACGCGCTGATCGACGCGGAGCGAGGAGTTTGCCTGGCGGCCTCGGACGCCTGGGCGGTGGCCAGCGATGGGTCGTTCGGCGAAACGATCTTGATCGCCGACCCGGCGCCGCCGTTGGCTGGCGACGCGGATTGGACGGCCCTGCCTCGCTCGTATCCTGTTCCCGCCGGCCACGTCCCGACGCTCGCGGGCGGAACCGCAGTAGCGGACGCGAGCTGGCAATTTGCAACCCGCGACACCGCGGCCAACGATGTCCGCTGGCGACCGTTCGACTCGCTTCCTGGCCAGACAACCGCGAATCTGCCAGGGTCGGACGTTACGCGGCAGCAACTTGGCGAACTGGCAGATTGGCAACAGATCGCCACATCCGGCACCAAGACGCCGAGCGGTTTGACCCATCCGCCGGCGCGCGACGCCGCAACCAGCCTGGAGATCGTACCGCAGCCCGACCATCGATCCGGCCAGCCATCGGACCCACTCCCCGCGGAAACGTTGGTGATCGCGCCGCAACCGATCGTCAGCGATGATGCGCCTCACATCGGATCGCTCGCCGAAGCGGCAGCTCGTCTGAATCTGTTGCCGCCGAATCGTCACGATCCGGGTGGGGCCGTGGGGACGGGGCCGCTGGGGCTTGGCCCAGAGCACGTCGAGCCGCTCTCGGGACATGGCACGCTGCTGATCGGCGTCGGCCATGATGAACAGCTGCCGACAACGTCCTGGGCAACGGCGCCGGCCGCCAATCGCATCACCTACATGCCCGCGCAACAGCCGCTCGCCAGCCGCGGCCTGGGCGCCGTGGCCGACGGCGCCACTGCGGGTCGCGGGCATGACGAAGTGCCTCACGAGCACCCGCACGATGAGGACGCACCGCACGAGTCGTCACCCGTTGCCGGACAGGAGCTCCAGGCGACGGGCTTCGAGACCACCGACGGTTTCAGTCCAGGGTTCATCGGCGGCCAGGTCGGCTGGCTGACGTTCAGCGGCAACACGCTGCAGCCAGTCATCTCGAACGCACATCCAGCCAGCGGCTTGCAGCACCTGCGAATCGCGGCTCACGCCGGTCTGGACCCGGGTGACGCGGTGGGAGCGGGCAGTCCGAACCTGGGCAGCTTGCCGGCGGGACACTACATCGTCTCGCTGGACACCGCGATCAGCGCCACGGGCGGAGCGGACTACTTTGTCGAAGGCCGCTCCAATTCGCAAGGCGCGCTGGCATTCCTGGTCCGCTTCGATTACCGGGGCGACATTTACGTCGCCGACAACGGTCCCAACGGCCCCGCGTGGTTCAACACGGGTGCCGACTGGTCGACCGGCGACTACCGGCTGTTGACCGTGGAGCTGGACGCCGCCGGCAACTCGATCGAATACTCCTACGGCGGTTCGCTGATCTACACCGGCGACGTGTGGGACGGGACGTCGGTCGAGCAGATCGTGGTGCGCAGCGACAATTACCACGCGGGCGACGTGGGCGACTTCGATAACCTGGTGATCGAGCAGGTCAGCCCGCCGCAGGCCGACCTGATCCGGGCCCGCAGCACGAACTGGGACGATTTCATCCCGATCGAGATTGTGCAGCGCGCGGGCGGCGATCCGCATACCTACGCCGGGCCCTATTACAGTGATCAACCGCTGTACTTCAACTGGCTGGTGGCAAATTTTGGCGACGCGCCGGCCAATGGCTACTCGGTACGGTTCGAAGTCACGGGGCAGGGGGGCGGCAGTTGGCAGTGGAACAACGTCGACACGTCGCCCGGCTCGCCGGTCCGTCTGGTCAACGACCAGGCCGTGGGGCCCCTGTCCGCCGGCACGCACACGTTCCGCCTGTGGGTGGACTACGCCGACACGGTGTCCGAACCGAACGAGCTGGACAATTACTACGAGCGGACGATCACGGTGCTGCCGGCCGGCGCGCCGGATGCCGAACCAGTGCGAGTCGAGCCGCTGGGGATCAGTCCCGGCGTGAGTTGGTTCGAGCAGCCGGGTGAAACGATCGATTTCGGCGGCGTGAAAGTCTACTCCGTCGACCTGGTGCAGGGGCAACGCTTCAGTGCGTCGGTGCAGACCCCGACGTTCGGCGGCCGGGTGTTCCGCAACGAGACGTTTGTCGAGATTCCCGACGGCGGCACGACTATCGCTTCCACCATCACGGTTCCCACCGGGTCCGCGGCGATCTCCGATCTGGACGTGACGCTGTCCATCGATCATCGCCACGTGGCCGACCTGGACATCTTCCTGGTCGCTCCCAACGGTGTGCGCGTCGCGCTCTCGTCAGACAACGGCGGCACGGGCAACCACTATCTGAACACGATCTTCGATGACGAGGCTCCGCTGGCGATCGACAACCTTGTCGCGGCCGCCCCGTTCTGGGGCCGCTACCGGCCGGAAGCGCCGCTCGACGTGTTCGACAACCTCGACCCGGCGGGCATCTGGCGGCTGGAAATCACCGACGACACGCCGGGCAACTCGCCTGACGGGCTGCTCCGCGGCTGGACGCTGACCATGGATCAGGGGCTGGACGTCGAGCTGACGGTGACCGGGCCCAACGGCATCGTGGCTTACAACGATGCGGCCATTCCCGGCCTGCGCGACGTGGCTGTCCTGAGCACGACCGCGACGGTGACCGGACGCTATCTGTTCCAGGTCGGCAGCCAGAATCTGAACGTCGGCCAGTTCACGCTGGAAGCCGGCATCTACGACAATTCCGTCCCCGCTGAAACGGGCGACACGACCGATCTGCAACCAGTGCGGACCGGCAACGGCAACGTCGCACTGCTCGGTCGCGGCGACGGGATCGACCAGCAGGACCAGTTCACCATCACGCTCGGCGCCGGCCAGGCGGTCAACGTGGCGGCCACGACGCCCGGCGGTTTCCACGCGCCCTACGTCACCGTGGCGGGACCCAACGGCTACGACGCCGGCTTGCCATTCGGCGGGCCGAACGGCACCGACACCGTGCAGATGTTCACCGCGCCGGCCGACGGCACGTACACGATCACGGTCCAGTATCCGTACGATTCCAGTTTCCTGAACACCGTGGCCGCGGGCGACTATGTGCTGACCGTGTCGCTGTCCGATACGGCCGACAACAACAGCCTGGCCCAAGGCCGGCCGATCCACTCGTTCGACTACCGGCAGCAGGTGGAAACGACCAGTTGGTACTACGGCGTCCAGGGCACCGAAGGCCTGTGGCGCGGAGCGATCGATCCGGCGGGCGAAGCCGATTACTTCCAGCTCGGCCGCCTGGCCGCCGGCCAACTGATCCGCGGCGTCGTGCAGCGGGAAGGCGACAGCCAGGTGTTTCCGCTGATTCTGCTGGTCGACCAGCAGGGCCAGATCATCACGGGCCGCCAGCCGTTTCGCACGCCCGGTCTGGAAGGCGTCGCGTTCTTCGAAACGATCGTGGCCGAGGCGGGCGAGTATTCGATCGTCGTTCTGGGCGACGCCACGGTCGCCGGCGGCACTACGTACTCGGCGGGCGACTACCTGCTGTTTTATGCCGACTTCGGCGTGACCGAGGACCCATACGAACAGAACGATTCGACGGCCGAGGTCGACGCGCAACCGCCCGGCGCCGCCGATTCGCCCAACCTGGGCGTGGTGCCGCCCGTCACGCTGCTCGAACGCCTGGCGATGATGGAAGACAGCGAGGACTACTTCCGCTTCGAAACGACGTCCACCGGCACGCGCGGCGACTATGTGCGGATCGAGTTCGCGCAGGCTCAAGGCAACCTGAACCTGGACTTGCTGGATGCCGGCGGCCGGTTGCTCCGCCGCGGCCAGCGACTGGGCGGCAGCGAGCACGTCACGCTGCACGGTCTGCCCGCCGGCTCGTACTACGCCCGCGTTTACGGTTACAACGGCGCTCACAACCCGCAATACAGCTTGCGGATCCAGACGGCGGCGCCCGATCAGCGGCTGACGTCGGCGGCCTACACGACCGGCCTGGCGTACGATCTGGCCTACGAGATCGGCGGCGTGCCCGGCCAGGCCAGCGTCACGCTGCAGCCGGGCCTGAACGAGCTGGCCGTGCCGCGGGCCAGCGGCGGACCGCTGCCGTTCCAGATGGTCTTCGACGTCCAGCAGGTCGGCTCGCTCGCCGACCAGGAAGACTACCAGTACGACTTGCTGGGCAATCTCTCGCGGCGCACCGACGCGCTGCGGCGGGATACGGTGTACCAGTACGACCCGCTGGGACGAGTGAGCCTGGCCGACGGGCCGCTGCTGGGCGATGCGACGGAGTTCCAGTACGACGCGGGCGACAACCTGGTCGAGCTGAACGACGTGGGCTGGGGAGACACTCGCTACGAGTACGACGCGCTGAACCGGCTGATCCGCATCACGCTGCCCGACGGCCAGGGCAGCGTGCAATATGCGTACGACGCCGCCGGCCGAGTGGCCTCGATCACGTATCCCAATGGCGGCAGCGTCGCGTACGCTTTCGATGCGGCCGGCCGGCTGGGCAGCGTGACCGATGGAGCGGACGTTACCACGTACGCCTACAACGGCGCCGGCCAGCTTGATCGCATCACTCAGCCCAACGGCGTCACGGCCGCTCACGCCTACGACGATTACGGCCGCCTGACCGACCTGGTCTACGAAACGGCGACCGGGCAACTGGTCACGTCGTTCCATTACACGCTGGACGCCAACGGCAACCGCACGGCGATCGAGATCCGCCGGCCGAACGACAGCACGCCGGACCCCGGCGACTACAGCAGCGGCTGGTACACCTACGCCTACGACGCCATGCAACGGCTGGTCGAGGCGGGTTACCCGGACGGCTCCGTGGTGACTTACACGTTGGACACCAACGGCAACCGGCTGTCGACCAGCAGCGACCCGGACGGTCCCGGCGGCGATCCGGCCGTCGTGAAGACGTACCACTACGGGTACGACAATCGGCTGGAAATGATCACCGGCTCCGGCGGCAGTACGCTGGAGGAGTTCCATTACGACGCTCGCGGCAACCTGGTCCTGCGCGTCACGCCGGACGATTCCACCCGCTACGAATACGATTATCGCAACTTGCTGACGGTGGTCGAAAACGGTTCCACGCGGATCGAGTACCAGTACGACGGCAACGGCGACCGGGTCGCTCAAACCGTCAACGGCCAGCGGACGGTGTTCGTGAACGATCCCAACCGCGAGTTCACCCAGGTGCTGGCCGAGTTGGACGCGGGCGGCGCGATGACCGCGCGTTACACCTACGGTCTGGGGCGGATCAGCGGCCAGTTGCCCGGCCAGGCGGAGGCCGCTTACTACGTGATGGACGCGCTCGGTTCGACCACCGACCTGCTGGACGCGGACGGCCAGGTGCTGCAATCGTACAGCTACGACGCCTACGGACTGCCCCGCGGCACGCAGCCCGCCGGCGGCACCGGGACGCTGGACAACCGCTTTCTGTTCACCGGCGAAAGCTTTGATTCAGCCACCGAGCTGGTTTACCTGCGGGCCCGCTACTACGACCCGTCCACCGGCCGGTTCTTGTCCAAGGATCCGGCCGGGTTTGTCGATGGGCCGAATGTGTATGGGTATGTGGGTAATCGGCCGACGATAATCGTTGACCCGAGCGGCACCAGGTGGGAGTGGAAGTGGGGTGAAACGACCCACCCAGACGCCGATTGGACCATTGGTGGAACCTTAGGAGCTAGCTTCGGACTCTCAGTTGGTGCTGGAATCGGGCCTACGATTGGACCTTCGATTGGCCGCGGGATTGGATGGCCGGCGGGAGTTGTCTCTGTCGTTGGTGTGGGCGGCGTTGGTATCCTCCTAGGTGGACAGGCGGGTGTTTCCGTTGGCGCGAGTTACGGGTTGACCCATCCGGCAACGATCGTTTGGGGGTTGCAGCACATTCCTGACCGTGGCGGCGTCCTCCTCAACCGGGCCGTTGACTTCGTCGGCGACCTGAAGTCGATCACCGGGGCGACCGTCGATCCGGCCACGGGCCAGGTCGTGCTGCTGGGGACGGGCGAGGGCGGTGCGACGGTGCCCGATCTGCGGCTGGACGACTTTATCACGGCCGTGCGGACCGTGTACGCCAGCGCCGAGGATCCCGGCGTGACGATCGATCCTCAGAGCAGCGATCCGTCGGTGCCGCAACTGGTGCACCTGTTCGGCGGGCTGGAAGGGACCGAACTGGGATATGTGCTGTTCGAGGCCGATCGGGTGATGAAGTCCCTGGCCGCTCGCCGCGACAACATCACGGGCCACGCGGTCGGCTCCAGCGCGCCGGGCTACCGGAGCATGCTGGACCGCTGGTTCGACCGCGACCGCAACGGCGGCGCGACCGGCAACGCCAACGCCTCGTCGCGGTTCTGGTTCGTGCCTTCCGATGTCAAGCTGATCCGCTCGGACGACGGTCAGAGCTTTGTCTTCGACCGGGCCGCCGTGCAACTGCTGACCGAGGACAACCTGCTGGGCAACGGCCAGGTGGATCCCGACGCCCAGGCGTTCGCCGACTGGTTCAACGCCAACTACGATACCATCGCCGCCGAATCGTATCCGTATCCCTCGCTGCCGGGCTACGAACACTCGTTCCGGCGGCTGGAGCAGGCCGCCCGCGCCATCGCGTTTGCCCGCTTCCTCCGCGACAACCGGATCCCGATCGACTTCTCGTGGATGGAGCACTACACGCCGGCGTACGTCGCCACGCCCGCCACCACGCCCACGGTCATGAACACGCGGACCGAAACCTGGAACCAGGGCGCGTACCAGTACACGTTGACTCACACGATCACCGGCGGCGTGACGCTGGATCTGCCCAACGTGTACGTCAACGAGACGACCGGTCTGCAGGGCATCGTGCTCGGTTCGCGCCCCGACGAACTCACCCAGCACTGGGAAATCACGGTCGATGGCCAGCCGCGGCAGGCCGTGGCCCTGTCAACCAACACGGGCTTTGTCGACGGCCTGGTGCGGCGAGCGGACACGGACCTGGCGTACCAGACGCCGGGCGACATGCCGCTGGGACTGACCCGGTTCTACAATTCGGCGGAACCCGTGCCGGGGCCGTTCGGCTACGGCTGGCAGTTCGTGCCCTATGATCTGGACTTCACGCACCCGGCGTTCCTCAGCAGTTCGCGCGCGCCGCAGTCCTGGCAGGACCTGAACGGGCTGCACGAGGGCGAGTTGCGGATCGAGGACCGGATGACGGGCCAGGTGCTGACGTTTGTCTCCACGCTGCACACCGCCCACATCGGCGGCGGCTTTGGCTTCATCGGCCTGAACGACGACGGCGTCCCCGACTTCGTGCCGGGCGGCAGCGAGCAGCCCGACGGCAGCACGCTGGTCCAGGACCCGGACACGCGAGCCTACACGCTGACGCGGCCCGACGGCTCCCGGCAACGTTTCGACTCGCAGGGCCGCTTGCTGCAATCGCTCGACAACCTGGGCCGCGCGATCACCTACAACTACGCGGGCGACCGAGTGACCACGATCTTCGACGCCGCCGGACAAACGATTCAGTTGACGTACGACGCAGCGGGCCTGGTCACACGGGCCGATGGAATTGGCGGCGAGCAGGTGACGTTCACCTACAGCGGCGACGGGCTGGGGAACCTGGTCCAGGCGGATCGCGTGCGCGAGGGCATCCACAGCACTTACAGCTACTCTTATAACGCCACGGCCGACCCGGTGGACGACCATTTGCTGTATGAGGTCATCGCCCCCGACCAGATAGTCGCCAGCCGTTCCTGGTCCGACATCCTGGGCCGGGCCTCGGCCACCGAGGACGCGCGAGGCAACCGCTTCGAACAGACGTTTGATCCGCAATCGCGCGTCACCACGACCACCGACACGCTCGACGGCTCCTCTCGCATCCAGCGCACCGATTCGCTGGGCCGCCCGCGGGAGATCGTGGACGAGCTGGGGCGAGTTACCCGTTTCTACTACGATGTGCAGCGCGTCTACGGCGCGCAATATCCGGGCGGCTGGACCTTCGTTCAATACCTGGACGGCAACAACCGCCAGCCGTCGCTGATCCAGTTGCCCGATCCGGAGCGGCCCTGGCTGTTCGCCCAGTACGACCAGCGCGGCAACCTGATCCGCCTGGAAGATATCGCTCGCGGCGGCGACGCCAACCTTGACGGGATCGACGACCATCCGCAGACGTTCGAATATGACGACGCGAACAACCTGGTCCGGCACACCGACGCGCGGGGCTTCGTCACCACGTACACCTACCAGGTGCTCGACCCGGGCGCGGCGAATGAGCGGACGACCGACCGCCTGACTTCGCTGACTCGCGGTGCCGGCACGCCGCAAGCCGCAACCTGGCAGTGGCAATACGATGCGGCGACCGGCTATCTGATGCGCGAGCTGGACCCGGCGGGCCTGGTGACGGAGTACTCCTACGACGCGCTTGGCAATCGAACCGCCACGGTGATTGCCCCTGGAACGCCGGGCCAGACGGTGACGACGTACGAATACGACGCCTTCTCGCGCCCCTCGGCCATGATCGATGGCCAGAACCGCCGCGCGGAGTACACGTACGACGGCCGCGACCAGGTGACGACCACGCGGCTGGTCAGCACGACAAGCCTCGAAGCCCATAGTTCGTACGACACCGCGACGGGCCGGCGGCTGGGCGACACGGACTTCGCCGGCAACGTGACCCAGTATGCCTACGATCCGCAAACCGGCGACCTCGTGTCTCAAACCGGAGCTGCCGGCACCAGCGACCAGAACCAGACGAGAATCGCCTACGATCGCTTCGGCAACCTGCAGCGCGTTACCGATCCGGTGTCCAACGGCACGGCCTTCGAATACGACCGCCTGCAGCGACTGGTCCGGCGAGTGAGCCTGGGTTCGACCACGCGCGTGACGGCAGCCGCCGGTACCAACGCCGATTTGACGATCGCCTTTTCGGAACCGATCGACGTTGGCCTGGTGGACAACGGCATCGACCTGGTGGTCAGCAACTCCACGGGCCAGGTGATGGCGGGAACCATCGGCTTCGCGGCCCAGGGCCGGCAACTGACCTGGACCGCTACCAGCACGCCGCTGGCCAAGGATACGTACACCGTCACCTTGCGGGCCGGTGTCGCGGGCCAGTTCACCGACACCAGCGGCCGGCTGCTGGACGGCGAATTCTTCGGCAGCCTGCCCAGCGGAGACAATGCGGCTGGCGGAGACTTCGTATACCCCTGGTTCGTCGATGATCACGGCAACGACGCGGCGCACGGCACGCCGATCGCCGTGCCGAGCCATACGGCGGGGCAGATCGAATTCGCCGCGGACCAGGACTGGTTCCGCCTGGACGTGGTGGCCGGGCTCCGGCTGGGGATCGAAGTGCTGCTCGGCTCGCAGGCCGGTGCCCTGTACGATTCGCAACTGGCCCTGGTCGACCAGGACGGCACGACCGTTCTCCAACTGAGCGACGACATCGATGCGGCCCGCGGACAATACGGCTCCCGAATCGACTGGGAAGCGCCGCTGACGGGATCCTACTACCTGCAAGTGACCGGCCAGGCAACGGCGTACACGGGCAGTTACGAAGTCAGTGTTGAGCTGCTGGGAGACGATCATGCCGACCAGCCGCCCGGAACGCTGGTCGCCGTCCCCAGCGTCACCCCCGGCAACCTGGAAGTGGCCACCGACGACGATCTGTTTTCGTTCGACGCGGTTCAAGGACAGACGTATCGCCTGACGACGATCCTCGACACGCTGGCCGATTCCACGCTGACGCTGATCGGCACGGACAGCACGACTGTCCTGGCAACCAACGACAACTTCTACAGCGGCAATCCGGCCGCGTTCCTGTACTGGACCGCGCCGGCCGACGGACGCTACCACGTGCAGGTCGCGGCCGCGGGCAGCTCCGACACGGGCGGTTACGAGCTGGCTCTGTCGATCGACGATCACGGCGACTACCCGCAAGTTGCCACGCCGATCGCGCTGCCGGCGGACACGGCGGGCGAGTTGGAGGTGAAGCACGACGCCGACTGGTTCTCGATCGTTGCCACGGCGGGCACCTGGTACCGGTTCGAGGCCGAGGGGGATACGCTGCCCGACCCGTTCCTGGCCCTGTTCAGCGGCACGCAGCTTCTGGCATCCAACGACAACTACCAGGGTCAGGACGCGCGCCTGTTCTGGCAGGCGCCAGCCGACGGTACTTACTTTTTGAAAGCGACAGGGCACGACGGCGCGGGGACGTATCGCCTGCGGGCCACCGCCTTGCTGGACGATCACGGCAACGACGCGACCCTCGCCACGCTGGTGGCGGTGCCCAGCACGACCGCCGGCCAGATCGAAATTCCCACCGATCCCGACTGGTTCGCCTTCGACCTGGAGGACGGCGGGCGCTATCGGATCGAAACGTTGCTCGGCACGCTGCCCGATTCGGTGCTCAGCCTGTACGACGCAGACGGCAACACGCTGCTGCTGCGGAACGACGATTTTCGCGGGCCCGGTTCGCGGATCGATTTCACGGCAGCGGGCACCGGACGCTACTATGCCGCCGTGACGTCGTTCCGCGGCAGCCTGGACGGTTCGTACGACTTCCGCATCCTGCAACTGGAGACCGCTCCGCCGGTTGGCACGCTGGTCAGCCCTGCACCGGGCAGCATCATTCATGCCGATCCAGGTTATGTCGACATTCGCTGGTCCGACGGCGACGGATCGGGCATCGACCCGGCGACCATCGACAGAACGGATCTGGCCGTGCCTGGCGTCACGGTCACGTCGGTCGAACATCTGGGCGGCGACATCTGGCGCTACGCGTATCAGGGCGGCCTGGCGGACGGGGACGTTCAGGTATCGCTGCTGGCCAACCACGTGGCCGACCTGCACGGAAACTGGAACCTGGACGACGCGGCCACGTTCACTTACGCCGCACCCACTTTGACACTGACTTTGAACGTCAGCTCGATCACCGAAACCGCCGGCACGAACGCTGCGCGAGCCACCGTGACCCGGATCCACGTCAACGACTTGTCCTCGCCGCTGACGGTGACGCTGGCCGGCGACGAGACGGAAACGGGATTGCCCGCGACCGTCACGATACCGGCCCAGGCCAATTCGGTCGAGTTCGACGTGGATGCCATCGACGACGATCTGGTGGACGGCACGCAGTTGGTCCAGTTGACGGCCGCTGCCGCGGGGTTCCTGCCGGGGACGGCGGAACTGGCGGTGACCGACCACGGGGACTTGCGGATCGTGATCGCGGCCGATTCGTTCTTCGAAAACGCGGGGCCCGCGGCCGCCACGGCCACGGTCACGCGCAGCGACGGCGACGACCTGTCGGCGGCCTTGACCGTGACGCTGTCCAGCGACCAGCCGGACGAGGCTACGGTGCCGGTCAGCGTGCTGATCCCGGCCAGCGCCACCTCGGCCGTCTTCAACATCGCCGCCGTGGACGATACCCAGTACGACGGTACGCAGACGGTAACCGTCACCGCCTCGGCCGACGGGTTCAACGGCGGCAGCGACACGGTCGCCGTGCGGGACCACGAGATCATTCCGCCGGCGCTCTCCAGTTTGCCGGGCGCGCCAGCCACGCTGTACCTGGATTTCGACGGGCATACGCAAAGCCTGTGGGGAAGCTTTACGAACGCCGTCACGCCGGTCTTCGACCAGGACAATCTGCCTCACCTGTTCACGACGCAGGAACTGGCCGCGATCACCGAAGTCTGGCATCGCGTGGCCGAGGACTTCGCGCCGTTGAACCTGAACGTGACCACGGTCAACCCGGGCAACTTCGCCAACGGTACGGGGCTGCGCGTGGTGATTGGCGGGTCGAGCGACGATTGGTACGAACCGCAAGGCGGCCAGTCGGCCGGCGGCGTGGCCTACGTCAACTCGTTCACCAACGGCCAGCCGAACGTGGTGTACGTGTTCGCGGAGAACCTGGCCAACACGGCCCGCTATATCGCCGAGGCGGCGGCGCACGAGGCCGGGCACGCCTTCGGACTGCTGCACCAGAGTCTGTACGACTCGAACGGCAACCTGCTGCAGGAGTACCATCCGGGCGATGCGCTCTGGGCGCCGATCATGGGGCTCAGCTACTACACCGCTCGCGGCACCTGGCACCACGGTCCCAACAGCCTGGGACCTGCCAGCTTGCAGGATGACCTGGCGATACTGGCCGGCGGCACGAACGGCTTCGGACTGCGCGGCGACGACCACGGCAACTCGGTGGCGGCGGCCACGCCCCTGTCGGGTTCCGGCAGCTTGAAGTCGGGCGGCGGCGTGATCGAAACCCTGGCCGACGCCGATTACTTCAGCTTCGCCACCGGCGGTGGCCCGATCACGGTCCGCCTGGACGTCGCCGCCACGGGCCCGAACCTGGACGCCGTGCTGCAACTGCGCGACGCGGCCGGCGCGCTGATCGAACAGTCGGCTCCCGGCGACTCGCTCGACGCCGTGCTGGCGCGCACCGTCCCCGCCGGCCAGTACCATGTCGCCGTGCTCAGCCAGGGCCGCTACGGCGACCTGGGGCAATACCAGTTGCAAGTGGCCGCGTTGCCCTATCTGTCGCTGGAAATCGCCGGCGAGTCGATCAGCGAGGATGCGGGCACTGCGGCCACCACCGCCACCGTAACGCGGCACAATCTGGATGATCTCACGCAGCCGCTGACCGTCACGCTGACTGGCGGCGACGACACGGAAATCGCCTTTCCCGCGCAGGTCGTGATTCCCGCCGGCCAGGTCTGGTTCACGTTCCCGGTGGATGCCGTCGACGACGACGAGCGCGACGGGACGCAGACGGTGTCGATCCAGGCGGCAGCCACGGGCCTGGGCAGTGCCAGCGACACGGTCCAGGTGCTCGACACCACCGTCACGACGATCACCGGCCGCCACATCTTCTACAACAACTCGTACTTCGACGGCCGCAGCGCGGCGGCCAACGCGGCCGACGACGGGGCGATCGCCATCGACAAGACGCCCCTGTTGCCTGGTGGCCGAGCGACGTTTGCCAACTACACCAGCTACAGCCGCGGGATCAACGGCCTGATGCTCGATCTGAAGAACGTGGCCGACGCGGCGGCGGTCGGCGCGGCCCAGTTTGAATTCCGCGTGGGAAATTCCCAGACGCCCGGCACCTGGTCGACCGACGTGCCGGCCCCGATCAGCGTCACGGCGCGAGCCGGCGCGGGGGTGGACGGCGCCGACCGGATCACGCTGCTCTGGGCCGACGGCGCCATCCAGAAACAATGGCTGCAAGTCACTGTGCGGGCCGACGCCGTCACCGGGCTGGCCGCCGCCGACGTGTTCTACGTGGGCAACGCCGTCGGCGAAGCAGGCAACTCCGCATCCAATACGTTCGTCAACGTGTTTGACTTCGCCGGAGCGCGGGACAACCCGCACAACTTCCTGAATCGCGCGGCCATCGACGACCAGTACGACTTCAATCGCGACTCGCTGGTCAACGTGTTCGACCTGGCGGCGGTGCGCGACAACAGCACGAACTTCCTGACCGCGCTCAAGCTGCTCGACCTGACCGGCGGCAACAGCGGCAACGGCGGCAATGGCACCAACGGAGCGCCGCAGGCAGCAGCGCCCGCCGGATCGGGCGGCGGCAACAGCGCCGGCGGCAGCAGTTCCGGCGGTAATCAACCCGGCGGCGGCCTGGCCGCCGGCTCGCCGCTGGTCGGCACAACAGGCCAGCCTAACTGGAAAACAATCGCCAGTCCGGACGTACGCGACCCTCGCGACACGAATGCCGACGGGCGCGTCACGCCGGCCGATATCCTGCTGGTCCTCAACGATCTGGCCGCTCGAGGTAGCCGGCCGGCGGCGGCCGACGCGAAGCTGGACGTGAACCGCGACGGGCGGCTCTCGCCGGCCGACGCCCTGGCGGTAATCAACCACTTCCAGGCACCGCGCGACACGGACGCCATCTGGCACGCGGTCGGCTCCGGCCAACTGGAACTGGTCTCCCAGCGGGCCGAGGGGGAACGGCTGGATTGGTTGTCGCCTGAGTGGTAGTTTCAGCGTTTGATCGTTCGGAAGCTTCTCCCACCTGCCGCCATGCGCCACCGACCTGCCACTCGCCGCCTGCACCTGGAGCAGCTCGAAACCCGCGCCGTACCGGCCCTGGTGATCGATCCGGGGACGATCGGATTGCTGCCGGACACGGCCGGGCAGGTGATCGAGCTGCGGGTGATCAGCACCCAGCCGCAACAGGATCCGCTGGTCACGGGCCTGAACCTGCTGGCCCAACTCGGCGATGGCCGCGGCCCGCTGGCGGAGCCCGTATTCACCGGCGTCGATTTCGACGGCGGTATCTGGGACGCCTTTCCCGTGACCGAAACGGGCGGCGTCGTGCCCGGGGCAGCTCAGTTTGTTCAGGCGGGAGTGGCGTTCAGCCAAGGCGGCCAGGCAGTGGCCGCGGATGGCCTGCTGGTGCGGCTGACGGTCAGCACCGTGGGCCTGCTGGACGGGACGTTCCCATTGTTGCTCAGCAGCTCGGAAGCGGGCGAGGATTCGCACTTCGTGGGCAGCGGCGGAGCCAGCTTGCCGATCGAACTGCACGCGGGGCAGATCACGTTGGATGGGGTGAACCGGCCGCCGACGGCGATCCGCGTTTCCGGCAGCTCGATCGAGGAGTACCTGGCGGGCGAGGTGGTGGGGAACGTGACGGTGGACGATCCGGACGCGGGCGATACACACGAGCTGAGCGTTTCGGACGAGCGGTTCGAGATTGTCGCGGGCCGGCTGAAGCTGAAAGACGACCAGTTCCTGCGGCACGCGGAGGAACCGCAAGTCACGTTGCGGATCACGGCTCGCGACTCCGGCACGCCCGCGGGCACGTTGGCGGTGGACGTGCTGCTGGAGGTGGTGGCCAATCCGTTCCCCTGGCAGAACTCGCTGGACCGCCTGGACGTGAACCGCGACGGGGTGATCGCGCCGATCGACGTGCTGCTGGTGGTCAACGAGCTGAATTCGCGCGGCTCCCGCAGCTTGCTGGTCCCACCGCAGTGGCCGCTGGTTCCGCCGCCATTCGTCGACGTGTCGGGCGACAACATCGTCGCCCCGGGCGACGCGTTGTGGATCATCAATTTCTTGAATAGCCGCCCGGCCTGATGGCGGGCAACCGCTGAACCGGATTCTCACCGGATCGCGATTTTCTTGTGCGACGTTGCCTCGGCCGCCGTACATCCTCTCGATACCCGCTTGTTCCATGCCTGACTTCACACCGGCGGACCAGCCATGTCGCCTCACTCGCACCCTGCGCGTTCGCTCGACCTGCCCTCCGACCGCCACCCGCGGCGCCACCTCCCAACGAACCGTCGCCCGCTGTCACGCCGCACTCGCAGTCGGACGCTGGAGCAACTGGAGCCGCGGCGTTTGCTGGCCGCCGACGCGAGGCTGCTGGAATACGACCTGGCCGGCAACGTCGCCTCGATCCGCGACGGGCGAGGGCAGGAGACGCGGTATGAATTCGACGACCTGGGGCAACTGGTGCAGGTCCAGGCCGAGGGGCCGGGCGGCTCGGCCAGCTACGCTTACGACGCCCACGGCAACCTGGTCCAGATGGCCGACCCGGCCGGGCACTCCTTCTACGACTACGACGCCTGGGACCGGTTGCTGGCCGTCACCCGGTCCACGGACGCGGTGCGAGGCAATGCCGACGACGTGGCGGTCGCTTACAGCTACGATGCGGCGGGAAACATCGATACGATCACCTATCCCGACGCGACGGTGGTCGACTACGACTACGACGCGGCCAACCGGCTGGTGCGAGTCAGTGAAGGTTCGCAGATCACCAGCTACGCCTGGTTCGCGGACGGGCAACTGCAGTCGGCCACGCTGCCCAACGGGATCGCGGCCAGCCTGCAATACGATGCTTCGGGACGCCTGGAACTGTTGACCTACGCGGATGCGGACGGCGAGCTGGTCAGTTCGTTTCAATATGCGTTCGATGCCAACGGCAACCGGACTTCGGTCGAAATCCGCCGGCCCGACCTGGATACGCCGGCAACCGGCGATTTCCTGAGCGGGCTGTACCAGTATGCGTACGACGGTCGCAACCAGTTGACCGAGGCCCGCTACCCGGACGGCAGCGTGGTCCGTTACACGTACGACGGCGTGGGCAACCGCACGTCGATGGCGACCGATCCGGATGGGGCCGGGCCGCAAGCCGCCACGCTGCTTCTCTACGAGTACGCGCTGGAGAACCGGCTGCTGCGGATCACCGGCGCCGGCGGCAACGAACTGGTGCGGTACGAGTACGATGGCAGCGGCAACCAGACCGCTCGGATCACGCCGGGCGGCACCACCACCTACCAGTACGACTACCGCAACCTGCTGGTGCGCGTGGATGACGGGACCAGCGTGATCCAGTACCAGTACGACGGCAACGGCGACCGGATCGCGCGGATCGAAAACGGCACGGCCACCCGGTATGTCAACGATCCCAACCGCCCTTTCACCCAGGTGCTGGCCCAACTGGATTCGACCGGCAACATGACAAGCCGGTTCACCTACGGCGTGGGTCGGATCGCGGGTCGGCTGCCGGGCCAGGGCAATCCGGTTTACTTTCTGCAAGACGGCTTGGGTTCGACCACCGACCTGACCAGTCCGGCCGGTGCCGCTCTGGCCTCGTACAGCTACGATGCCTTCGGCCAACCGCGAGCGACGGTGCCGGCCGGCGGTGCGACGCCGCTGGACAATTCGTATCTGTTTACCGGCGAGGATCTGGATCCGGATACCGGGTTGGTCTACCTGCGAGCCCGCTACTACGACCCGGAGACGGGTCGCTTTCTGAGCAAGGACCCGGCCGGATTCCCCGACGGGCCGAACCAGTATGCGTATGCGGGTTCGAACCCGGTGAACTATGTGGATCCCAGCGGGCAGGTCATCCAGATTGCGCTGTTGGGTATCGTCGGATATGGCGTTTTTAATGGCGGTGTCAGCGCGGTGCAGAGTGCCTGGAGGGGTGATCATTGGACCGAGGTCTTGAACGAGGCCGCCAAGGGGACACTGCAGGGAGCGAGTGGCGCTGCGGCGGCAATCGGTGTCGGGCTGCTGACCAAGAATCCTTGGGCCACATCCGCCGCCGGGTCGACAGCCAGTGAGCTAACGGGCGAAGCGGTTGATTGGTGGCAGGAGAAAGGGTTCGAACCGTCGCTGGTGAATATTGGTGTGGGCACTTTGGCAGGGGTCGGCGCAAGTCATGTCTCGAAGGTCATCATTCCCAGCCGAGGTGGTGCGAACCCCAACATTCTGAAATGGCGAGACCCACTGAATCCGCGCGAGTTCGGGCCGAATACGGTTCGCGACTTGAACCGGTTGGGTGTGGAAGCTTTTGTGGAAACTGTCGTCGATGCGCTTTGGCCTGCGCCTACGCAAGGTGGTGTATCAGCTTCGATCGGACCTTACACCGGCGCTGGCAGCACGCTGTCTGTCGGCGGCGGGCTGGGCATCCACCAGGCGTCCCCTTCGCCCCAGCAAACCACCTCCCCCGCCAACGACCGCGGCGGCGTGCTGCTGGACAAGGCGGTGCAGTTCGTCGGCAGCCTGTCGGCGATCACCGGGGCGACGATCGATCCGGCGACCAGCCAGGTGGTGCTGCTGGGCGACCAGCAGGCGGGCGTGCCCGAACTGCTGGTCGACGACTTCGTCGCGGCCCTGCGCGCCGTGTTCGGCAGCACGGAGCCGCCGGGGGTGAGCATCGATCAACCGCAGTCGGGCGACCCCAGCGACCCGCAGTCGGTCCGCCTGTTCGCCGGCCTGGAGGATACGCACCTGGGCTACGTGTTCTTCGAAGCCGACCGCGTGATGAAGATGCTGGCCGCCGGCAAGGACAACCTGACGGGCCAGCCGGTCGGTTCCAGCGTGGCGGGCTATCAGAGCATGGCCGAGCGCTGGCATGCCAGCGGCACGTCGGCCGACATCCGCTGGTGGTTCCAGATCGGCGACATGAAACTGGTCCGCTCGGCCGACGGCCAGAGCTTCGAGTTTGACGACGTCGGCCTGCGGCTCGTGGCCGAGAACGCCGCCACGGGGCAGCCGGCCACCGACGCCGACGCGCTGGCGTTCGCCGACTGGTTCACCGACAACTACGACGCGATCGCCGCCGAAGCGTATCCCTATCCTTCGCTGCCCGGCCTGACTCAGCCGCTGGTCCGTTTGAAACAAGCCGCGCAAGCCGTGGCCCTGGCCCGCTTCCTCCGCGACCAGCAGATCGAGGTGGACTTCTCGTGGATCAACCAGTACCAGTTGCCGTTCGTCGATACGCCCGAAACCACGCCCACGGTGACCGTGGTGACCACCAGCGGCGCCGGCACCTCGACATTCTATGGCGGCATCGACCTGGCCGAGCTGAACCAGTACCTGGCCGACGCGGGGGGCCGCGTACGTTTGCTGGCCGACGATGCCCGCCTGTCGCGGCCCGGCCAGACGGAGCAAGCCTGGCTGCTGTCGGACAACACGACCGACGCCGTCGCCCTGTCGCTGACCGCCGCGCCGCGAACCGGCAACATCGCCTTCTCGGACACCGACCTGTCCACTCCCTCCGTGGCTGAACTCCCGCTGAACATCACTCGCCATTACAACTCCTTCCAGCCGATCGACGGGCCGCTGGGCTTTGGCTGGACGCTGGAGCCGTCCGAGCTGGTGTTCGAGCGACCGGCGTATGTCCGTTCGGGCGACCTGCTGAACGGACTGCGCGAAGGCACCGTGCGTTTCCTGGACCATGCATCAGGCCAGGCGCTGGAGTTCGAGTCCAGCCTGGTGGTCACCTTCGCGGGCGACGGCAGCATCTCGGTGAGCGGACTGAGTGAAGGGCAGCCGGCATACGCGGCCGGCGAACTGCGCGACGGCAGCATGCTGGCCCTGCATGGCGACCGGGGCGGATACACGCTGACGCGGCCCGACGGTGCCTCGCTGGTGTTCGACGCCGACGGCCGGCTGCGCAGCCAGAGCGATCGCCACGACAACACGGTAACGTACGCCCGCACGGATGGGCGGATCGATACCATCAGCGACGGCACGGGCATCGTGTACACGCTGGCTTACAACGGCGACGGCCGAGTGAGCCAGGTGCAAGCCGCGACGGGCGATCGGATCGACTACGCCTACGACGCCGCGGGCCACTTGCTCAGTGCGACGCGCGCTCGCGGCGGGTACGGCTTCGCCTACGAATACGACCTCGATCATCGACTGACCGCCACCACCGGCCCCGACGGACTGGACCGGCTTGGCGCCGACTCCGACATTCTGAACCGGGCCACCGCCCGGACGGACGCCCGCGGCAACACGACGCAGTGGCAATTCCAGCTCGATCCGTCCGGCCAGCAGGTCAGTTCGGTGGAGGAACTGGTCTCGGGCCTGACCGCCCAGACGCACCGCGATGCGCTCAACCGCACCACCTTGGCCACCGACGCACTCGGCCGCACCAGCCAGTTCCGCTACGACGCGAACAGCGGGATGCGCAATCCCACGGCAATCCAGTTGCCCGATCCCGGCCGCCCGGAGGTTCACTTCACCTACGACGACGCCGGACGATTGACCACCGTTTACGATCCGGCGAACGATCCCGACGGCAACGGGTTGACGCAACAGTTCTTCTATGACGCGGCTGGCAACCTGACGCGGCACGTGGACGCCCGCGAAATCGAAACGCTGTACCAGTACGACAGCCACAACCGGTTGACTCGGACCGAACGGGCGGGGACCGCCTGGCAATATGCCTACACGCCGCAGGGCCTGCTGCAAGCGGTAACCGATCCGCTGGGCCACGCCACGACGTACACTTACGACTCGTTCGGCAACGTCGCGCAGGTCACGGACGCCGCGGGCGGAATCGCCGCCTACCAGTACGACGCGCTGCACCGGGTGACCCAGGTGACCGATCCGGCCGGTCGGGCATTGCACCTGCAGTACAACGATTTCGACCAGGTGACCCGCGTTGTCGCGCCCCAGGGCCAGATGACGTTTCAGTACGACGCCGTGACGCATCGGCTCACCCGGCAAGTCGATTGGAACGGCCAGCCGACGGACTACACCTACGACCCGTCGACCGGCGATCTGCTGTCGGTATCCGCGGCGGGCACGGCGGTGGATTACCAGTACGACCGCTTCGGCAACATCGTCTCGTTGCGCGACGCCGGCGGCACGCAGACGGTGTTCGATTACGACGAGCTGAACCGGCCGATCGGCGTGCGGACCGGCTTCGACGACCTGGTGGCGAGCTTGCGAGACGCAGATCCGCCCTGGACCGTGGTCGCGGGAACGCTGGTCGTCGCCGGCTCGGACGCGACCAGCCAGGGCGACGTGATCCTGCTGGATAACGACGCGGGCCTGCTGACGCTGACCGTCAATCTGCAAAGCTACCCGCTGGCCGGGCTGACATTCGATTCCATCTACGTGGACGCCGGCGCGGGCGACGACCTGGTCGACCTGCGCTCGGCGCCGGCCGCATTCACCAGCACGCTGCTGGGCGGGCCGGACGACGATATTCTGCTGGCCGGCGCCGGCAACGACCTGCTGCTGGGGCAGGCCGGCTACGACTGGCTGGAAGGCGGACCCGGCAACGATCGGCTGCGCGGCGGGCAGGACAGCGACGTGCTGCTGGGCCATACCAGCGCGGTCCGGCAGTTGTTCGCCGGCGAAGGAGTGTCGATCGACCACCTGGCCGGCGGCGGCGGCGACGACCTGCTGTTCTCCCGCGCCGGCGACATGGTCACCGCCGGGGCCGGCCGCGACACGTTTCACGGCAGCCAGCCCGATGGCGGCTTCCGGCACTGGAACAGCCGCGACATCCCCTTCGGCCTGGGCGGGCGGCTGGTGCTGGTGGGCGACGACGCCGTCAATCAGATCACGATCAAGAACTTCGGCGACAAGTTGTTCGTCACCATCGACGACTATACGCGGATCGTGGACGTGGCGGCGTTCGACTACTTGACCGGCCTGTTCCAGCAGATCCTGGTGCTGCCGGCGGGAGCCGATGACTTCCTGGACGCGATCGAATCGCCCGTGCCGGTGTTCTTCTTCGGCGCCGGCGGCAACGACGCCGCCTGGGCTTCGGACGACGCCGACCAACTGTTCGGCGGCGCGGGTGTGGACGACTTGCAGGGCGGCGGCGGCGACGACGTGCTGGATACCGGCCGCGGAGCCGACCGGGTGGACGGCGGCGACGGCGACGATCGCATCATCGCGCTGGACGATGGCCAGGTGAATCAGCTCCGCGGCGGTGGCGGAAGGAACTTTTTCCAGCCGGCCACGCAGGACCAGTTGCCAGACCAGCGCGAGACCGACATCGTGGTGGCGCCCGGCATCGCACCGCCGCAACATATCGAGCCGCCCGAACCGAACTGGATCGGGCGGACGACGAACCAGGCCCCCGCCACGCCTCGATCGCGCCAGCCCGCGCGGCCGTCCGTCCAGAGCGGACCCGATGCCAACGTGCCCCAGATCCTGGAATTCACGGTCAACCCGCCATCGGTGGCGCATGGCGAAGGGTTCGACGTGGTGGTTCGCGGCTCCCAGCAAATCGCCTGGGGCAGTGTGGAAATCGCCGCGGACGCCAACCAGAACGGCCGCTTTGACGAGGGGATCGATCCGATCCTGCACACGCATCGCGGCCGCGGCGATAACCAGTGGCGGCTCTATCTCAGCAGCCGCCCGCTCGAAGTGCGGCGGTACACGCTGTTTGCCCGGCTGCGACCTTTCGACGGTCCGCCCACGCCCTGGAAGTCGGCCATCCTGGATGTGTTCGAAAACCCCACTCCGCCGGAACTGCCCGAACAGATCAGCGCGCCGCCCGACGAGTTGGTCGCCCTGGTGCCTTACCGCAACGGCGACGCTTCGCTGGCGGGCCGTACGCTGACCGGCACGTCGCAGATCGACTTCTATGAGCTCTCGCCCGACAACAGCATCGCCGGCGGCAACTTCCGCATCTGGACCACCGGCAACACCGACACCGTGGTCGGCGTCTACGACGACCAGGGAAACCGCCTGGCGCTGGACGACGACAACGGTCCGGGTTCCAACGGCGAAGTGCTCGTGCCGCTGCAAAAGGACCAGACCTATTACGTCGCCGTGGCCGGGCGGCGCGGAGCGCGGGGCGATTACGGGCTGGAAATGACCGGTATCAACCAAACGCTGACGGCCAGCATCGCCACGCCTCCTGGCGGCTATTCCGGCTCGGCCCAGGACACCCTGGACCAGGCCGATCGACTCGATTACTTCCAGCTCAACTCGCCGGCCGGAGCGAAGTTCCTGGACGTCACGCTGCACGTGGCCGCCACGCTGGGAGCGTGGGTGCGCGTCGAGGACGATCAGCAGAACATTGTCGGCGCCACCACGTTCACGCAAGTGGGCCGCGAACTGCGATTACGGTCGCTGCCCGTCAGCGGCGAAACGGTCTACTACATCTCGGTGTTTGGCATGTACCAGACACACGGAGACTATACCCTGGAAGTGGATTTCGATCCCAACCAGATCGGCTTTCCCGACTACGTCCCGCGCCCCGCCTGGGGCCAGTACACGCCGCTGGTCGTGCACGCCGACGGCGACGCGCGGCTCGATAACCAGCCGATCACCGGCGGCGGGCAGTATGTGTATTACAAGCTGTCGCCCGAAACGGCCGGCAACTACACGGTGCGGACAACCGGCTCGCTCAATACCCAACTGGGCCTGTACCGCGACGCGGGTCCCGCGCTCGAAGGCTGGTCCGATGGCGGCGGCACCAGTCAAAACGCCTCGCTGACTTTCGCGGCCCCCGGCAACAAGGACTACTGGGTCGCTGTCAGTTCGTCGACCACGGGTACCTTCGGCCTGGAACTGATCGGGCCCGATCAGCACGCCGTGCTGCTGGAAGCGGCCGGACTGTCGTACGAGGACCAGGCCACCGCCTGGTTCTACAACCATCAACCTCAGGAACACTTTGTGGTCACGGCGCCGGCCGGCGCCCAGACATTGACGGTCACGGCCACGCCCATCAACCAGACGGGAGACAGCCACGACGTGAATGTGTGGCTGGTGGTCGAAAACGAACAGGGCCAGGTGACGCCGCCCGCCAATGCCGGCGGCACGAATGGCGTGGAACAGATCGCCAGCTATCCGGTCGTGGGCGGCCAGCGGTACTGGATCACGGTCCACGCCTGGCAAGCCCTGTCCACGGGCAACGCCCACGTGCACGTGAACTTCGACCCCAACGTCAGCGGAACCGGCGAACTGCCGATCAACACCAGCACTCGGGAAGACCAGGATTTCCCCGACGCGGCCATCAACGCCGCCGGCAGCTCGGTGGTGGTCTGGACGGGTCACGGCCAGAGCTACACCTTTGGCAACTGGGACGACGAGATCTTCTTCCAGCGGTTCGACAACCAAGGGCAACCGGTGGGCGTTGAGGTCAAGGCCAATGCGCCCGACGGCGATGTGTACCAGGCGAATCCCGCCGTGGGAATGGACAGTTCGGGCCAGTTCGTCATCAGTTGGGTCGCCGACGGCGCCGTGTACTTCCGCCGCTTCGCGGCCAACGGAGCAGCCCAGGCGGCCGAGCAGAACGCGCTGGGCAAGACCGGTCTCTATTACCAGGACCTGGCCGTTCAGGACAACGGCGCGTTCATGATCGTGTCCACGGGCGGCGAGACGCTCTGGGGCCGCTTGTTCAATGCCGCGGGCAGCCCGCTTACCGCCACGTTCGCCATCGACGCGACCGCCGACCACAAGGAGGACCCGTCGGTGGCCGCCGATGGCCAAGGGAATTACGTCGTGACCTGGCGGGCACTGAGCGACGGGTATCAGGCCCGCGACGTGTACGTCGCCCGTTACAACTCCGCCGGCCAACCGCTGCCCAGCGGCCGCAATACCTACGTGCCGGGCCGGATCCAGGGTGTGCGGTTTGACGACGCCAATCAGAACGGTCGCCAGGACGCCGGCGAACCGCCGCTGGGCGGAGTGACCGTGCTGCTGGACCGCAACGCCAACGGCGCGCAGGACAGCGGCGAACCGACCCGCGTCACCGACGACCAGGGCCGTTACAGTTTCGACAACGTGCCCGCCGGCATCTATCGCGTCGTGCAACTGGGCGCGGGCCCCAGCGGTCCGGCCGTGGTCAGCGACAATTTCAACCGGCCGGACAGCACCGACGTGGGCCCCGCCTGGACCGAGCGGCTGGGCGACATGCGGATCGAAAATCAGCAGGTCCGTTCCAGCAGCGACGGCTCGCTGATGACCTTCAACGACTTTCAGGGCAATGACCAGGCCGTGGTGTTCGACCTGTTTTACGATCCCGGCCGCGGGCACCGCATCGTGAACGGCGCCGCCTGGCTGGGCTACGCCGACAGTTCGAACTATGTCAAGCTGACCATGCAGGACAACAGCACCAGCGACGGTCAACTGGCCTACTCCCGCACCTACTGGGAACATGGGGCCAGCGGGTCGAGCGACCGGTGGCCGCGATTCGTGGGAGCGGACAGCTATATCACGGATACCACGCCCTTTAGTTCCGCTCGCGTGCTGGCCCTGTACGACTCGGCATCCGCCACGGTCACGCTGGCTTTCGACCCCGGCTTCGACGGCGTGTTCGATACCGTGCTGACCCGCGGCGGACTGCCTCCGGATGGCTTGGGCCTGAACGTCGGACTGGGCGGCTACAACCACGTGGCGATCGACAACTTCCGCGTGGATCCCAACTTCGTCGTGGTGCCCCCGGTCAGTCTCACGCCGGGTGAGGAGTTCGAGGTGGCGCCGGAGCAGTCCGAGACCCAGTACGAACCGGCCGTGGCCGCCGCCGCGGATGGCAGCTTCGTGATCGCGTACGAAGTGTCCGACACCGACGGTTCGGAAAGCAACATCTACGTTCGACGCTTCGACAACTCGGCTCAGCCCCTTGGCCCGCCCGTGCGGGTCAACGACTACTTGTCCGGTACCCAGGACCGGGCCGCCGTGGCCCTCAAGGACAACGGCGAAGTCGTGGTCGCCTGGCAAAGCCAGGGGCAGTTGGGCGCGGGCCGCGAAGTGTACTTCCGGCAACTCGACGCGGCTGGAAACCTGGTCGGCCTGGAAGAGACACTGCTGAATGACTACACCACCAACGACCAGGACCGACCCGCGGTGGCGGGAACCGGCGGCGACCGCTTTCTGTTCGCCTGGGAAAGCTACTATCAGGATACCAACGTCGAAGGCGTCTTCGGACGCTTCCTGAACCTGCCCACTCCCGTGCCCGCGCCGCTGTTGCTGTTGTCCGCGTTCGACCCCGGCGACGGCCCCTCGTCCAATGGCCTCAACGGATCGCACAACGGTTTGCACATCGACTTCGGGCCGGTCACACATCTCGGCAACCAGGCCACGCGGGTCCTGCGAGTCACCAACCGCGGCACGGCCAACCTGACGGGCGGCGTGACGCTGGCGGGCGACAGCGCCGAGCGGTTCGAACTGCTTGGCGCCAGCACGTTTGACCTGGCGCCCGCGGCCAGCCAGGATCTGACCCTGGCGCTCAAGACCGATCAGCGAGGCCCGTTCGATGCGCGCCTGGTTGTTACGCACAACGCCGGACCCGACCCGGTCGAAGTGCCGATTTCCGCCTCGGTCGTGCCCAATCCCGACCGCTACGAAACCAACGATTCGCCCAAGACAGCCACCGACCTGGGCACGCTCCGCGACCTGGCCGCCGCCGACCTGTCGCTGCACCACGACGACGATCAAGACTGGTTCCGCTTTCAGGTCCCGCTGCTGGCCACCCTGCGGATCGACGTCGCGCACCTGCACGCCGAAGGCGACCTGGATATGGTGCTGTACGACGATGACCTGGAGATCCTGGCCGCCAGCTCGACGATCAGCGACAACGAATCGTTGCAGGCCACGCTGGAACCCGGCCGGACATATTATCTGCAGATCTACAGCCTGCAGGCCGGAGCCAACGTCTACCACCTGGGCGCCGCGCAAGTCTCGGCATCCGTCGAGGCCCGGCGCATCTTCTACAACAACTCGTACTTCGACGGCCGCAGCGCCGACCCCAACGCGGCCGACGACGCGGCGATCGCCAGCGACAAGTCGGCCTTGCTGCCGGGCGGCCTGGCCAGCTTTGCCAATTACACCAGCTTCAGCCGCGGCATCAACGGCCTGATGATCGACGTGCGGAACCTGGCCGAACCCGAAACGCTCGGCGCCGGCAGCTTCACGTTCCTGGTCGGCAATACCCAGGACCGGAGTACCTGGAGCCCGGCCCCGGCGCCCAGCAGCATCACGGTGCGGCCCGGCGCGGGGCAGGGGGGCAGCGACCGCGTCACGCTGCTCTGGCCCGACGGAGCGATCCAGAAACAGTGGCTGCAAGTCACCGTGCTGGCCGACGACACGACCGGCTTGCTGCGCAACGACCTGTTCTACTTCGGCAATGCCGTGGGCGAAGCGGGCAACTCGGCGACCAACACGTTCGTCAACGTGTTCGACTTCGCCGGCGCCCGCGACAACCCGCACAACTTCTTGAATCGGGCCGCCATCAACGACGCCTACGATTTCAACCGCGACTCGCTGGTCAACGTGTTCGACCTGGCGGCGGTGCGCGACAACAGCACCAATTTCCTGACCGCCCTCCGGCTGCTCGACCTGCGGGACGAGGCTCCGGGCGGCAACCGCTTCGGGGCGGGCGGCGAGGGCGAAGGTTCCACCTCCAACGCCGCTCAGCGCCTGGCAACGACTGGTTCTGCCGATGGGCTGGCACCGGCAGCGGCTGACCTGAGCAACTGGCCGGCGCTGCGGGAGCAGATGCGGCAGTCGGCCTTCCAACGCAAAGTGGACGAATTGCTGGCCAGCGACGAAAAAATTGACTTCTGCCGGCCGTATTCCTTGCAGCGGGCGGTGGCGGATTTGCTGGACGACCGTTGATAAGCTGCCGGGCAGAGCCTTTCGGCTGGCAATTCCCGTGCGCGCCGGGCCGCGCGGGGCCACTGGTTTGACAGCGCCACGGCGGAATCGAATAGCAGAGCCGCAAGGTAGTTGGGTACTCGCGCGACAACCGTCGTACGGGCATCTGCTGGTTGCGTGAATGCGGCGGGCAACGGCCGAGTTTGCGGGGGTGAAAAACGCCTCGCCGCGGCCCCCCCTCACAATACTTCTGGCCCCCTCCCCGCTTCGGGGAGGGCTGGGGAGGGGTCTGCGGGACTATGGAGCAAAGCGATTCGCTCAATTCGCACATGGCCACTCGCGGGACGCGGCTTTCGGACGAGTCGAGCATCAATTTAGGATCTGAATTCATGAGTGCGACCGGTGTTGGGTGATTCCATCGGGCGCCAG
>JAGFJK010000125.1 GCA_024102795.1 Pirellulaceae bacterium | reverse complement strand
TCGGCGCGCGTTATGACAATTCCAGCGGGCGCGGAGAGCCGCCGCGACAGCTCCCGCCGGTCGCGGATCGGCGGCGGACGTTGCGGTTCGGGCGGAAGGGAGTCGAGCGGCGGAAGATGAGAAGCATCCTGCGCGAGGAACAGATGTGGCTGATCACCGGCTGCCTGCTGGTGTTGGCCTCCCTGGCGATGGCGGCTGGATTGTACTATGCCCGCGGCGTGATGAAGCCGTTCGTCGTGGCCCTGCTGATCTCGTCGATTACCGCCCCGCTGGTGGACTACCAGGTGGTCCGGCTGCGTTGGCCCAAGGCGGTCGCCGTGGCCACGGGGCTGCTGGTTGTGGCCGTGGTGCTGGGTCTGTTCTGCCTGATCCTGGCCCTGGCCATTCAAAGCGTCGTGCAGACCACCAACGAATATCGGGACAGTCTGCTGCAACTGATTCGGCGGATCGGCGTGGAACTGCAGGCCCGCGACATCAAATTCGAAACGGGCCGCTCGCTGGAACAGATCCAGTCGTACGTCGTGCGTTTGCTGACGCTCAGCGCCGGCACCGTCATGGGGATCATTTCCGGGACGGTGCTGACCATCATCTTCGTGGCTTTCCTGCTGGCGGGCCGCAACTCGTTCCGGGCCCGCAAGGGATTCTATGCCGAGGTGGACAAGAAGATCCGTCGCTACATCGCCACCAAGCTGGGCATCTCGGCCGTCACGGGCATCCTGGTCTGGCTGTCCTTGGCGGCGCTGGGGCTGCGGATGGCGGTCGTGTTTGGCGTGCTGGCATTTCTGTTGAATTTCATTCCGTCCATCGGCTCGATTGTCGCCACGCTGTTGCCGATTCCGATCGCCGTGACGCAGTACGACAGCATCGCGCCGATGATCGCGGTGGTGGCCATTCCGGGCGCGCTGCAGTTGACGCTGGGCAACATTATCGAACCGAAGATCATGGGGGAGGGGCTGGAACTGCACCCGGTGGTGATCCTGCTCTCGCTGGCCTTCTGGGGCCTGCTCTGGGGTCCGATCGGCATGGTTCTGGCCGTGCCGATGACGGCCATTATCCGGATCGTGCTGATTCGCGTACGATCCACGCACATGATTGGCAACCTGCTGGCGGGACAACTGCCCGACGAGAGCGAAGTGTGAGCCGCCACCGGTCCGCGCCGCGGTCGCGAATCGTTTCAAGCTGACCCGACCTGCCAGAAGATACGCTCGAACCGCCTCGGGAGGATCACCACGATGTTCCGGCTGGATGAAGTGCAGCGGGCGCTGCGGGACCTGCGGCTCGACGGCTGGCTGCTGTACGATTTCCGCGGCAGCAACCCGCTGGCCCGACGGATTCTGGGGATCGCGGCCGATGCCCACACGTCACGGCGGTTCTTTTGCTTCGTACCGGCGGAGGGCTCGCCGCGCAAACTGGTGCATCGCATCGAGCCGCGAGTGCTGGAGCACTTGCCGGGCGAGAGCCACAAGTACCTGGCCTGGCAGGAGCTCGAAGCGGGTGTGGCCGGGCTGCTGGACGGCGCGACGCGCGTGGCCATGGAATACTCGCCCCGCAACGCGAACCCCTACGTGTCGCGGGTGGACGCGGGGACGATCGAGCTGGTGCGGTCGCTGGGTGTCGAGGTGCATTCGTCGGGAGACCTGGTGCAGCAGTTCGAGTCGACCTGGACTGACGAGCAGTGGCGGATGCACCTGGAGGCGACGCGGCACAACGACGCGGCCTTCGGCCTGGCGTGGGACATGATCCGCGACCGCGTCTCGGCGGGCGCCACGTTGCGGGAAACCGAGGTGCAGGCGGCCCTGGCCGAGCACTTCGGTCGGCAGGGGCTGGTCTTCGACCATCCACCGATCGTGGCGGTGAACGCTCACAGCGGCGACCCGCACTACGCGCCCCAGCCGGGCCAGGATGCCGAGATCCGTCCGGGCGACTTCGTGTTGGTCGACTCCTGGGCCAAACTCGACCAGCCTGGCGCGGTGTACAGCGATCTGACCCGCGTGGGAGTGGTGGCCGAGCGCGTCCCGGAGCGGCACGCCGAGATCTTTCGGTTCGTGGCCGCGGCCCGCGACGCGGCGATCGGGCTGGTCCGCCAGGCGTTCGCCACGGGCCGAACGATCCAGGGCTGGCAGGTCGACCAGGCCGCTCGCGCGGTGATCGACGCGGCCGGCTATGGCCCGTACTTCATTCATCGCCTGGGCCATAACATCGGCCAGGAGACGCATGGCAACGGCGCCAACATGGACAACCTGGAGATGCGGGACGAACGGACCGTGATGCGGCGGACCTGCTTCTCGATCGAACCGGGCATCTACCTGCCGGAGTTCGGCGTGCGCAGCGAGGTGGACGTATTCATCGATGCCGAAGGCCAGGTCCACGTGACCGGCGGCCCGGTACAGACCGAGGTGCACGCGATCTTGAACTAGAAGAGTGGACGGTGATGCTCGGAGCTCGCGGAGTAACGAGTATCGATTTGGACGTACTTTGGTTTTTCGCTGCGGCGGGAGTTCTGCTGACGCTGTTCGATGTCCCAAAAAATTCCGCGAATCCTGATTCTTGGACCGCCAGAGCACGAGGGTAAGCCAAGGTTGACCCATGAGTAGTCTGCGAATGAACGATGTGGAAGTCCGGTTCTCGGTGCTCGGCCATAAGTCCTTCAAGGCCGCTGCCTGCAGATGCCTGTTGCCGATCACGCCGGACAACAAGGAAGAAATGCTGGCCAGGTTCCGGTCCCAGGGAGCGTTCGGCGATTACAGCGGACTGTGGGTCTCGGGGCTGGCGGATCTCGGCTTTCTGAAGGAATTCCCGAATCTCCTGTACTTGGAAGTCGTCAATCAGAAGCGTTTCGATACCAGGCAGTTGCAGTGCTTGAGCAACCTCCGGGGTTTGCGCCTGGAAACGCCGGGAGCGGGAATCGACTTTTCCTGGTTTCCCGAACTGGAGATCTTCGTCGGGGACTGGCACGTGGACAATTGCAACCTGAGTCAGTGCCGGGAATTCCGCACGCTCAGAACCTGGCAATTCAAGCCACGCTCGGCGGACCTGTCGGAACTGGGTGGCGTCACGCGACTGGAGTCCTTGCACCTGGTCAAGACCGACATCGCGACGCTGGCGGGCGTCGATGCGTTGGAGGATCTGCGATACCTGGAGATTGCCTACGCACCCAGGCTGACGTCTCTGGAAGCGCTGTCCGTTGAGGATTGCGGAGTTCGCGAGTTAAGCCTGGAGTCGGCCAAGAAGGTCTCCTCGTACAAACCGCTCGCCGCGCTGCCGTACCTGCGCCGACTGAAGTTGAGTTCGTGTGCTCCGATGCCCGATTTGAAGTGGACCCGGGGGATGAACCGGCTGGACCAGTTTTCCTTTGTGGAAACGAACGTCGAGGATGGCGATCTGTCGCCACTGCTGGAGTTGCCGCGGCTCCGCTACGCTGGAACGATGGACAAGAAACACTACAACTACAAGTTCGCAAAGCTCAACGAGCTGCTCGACGAGCGGGCTGGCGCCGGCCGTGGCAAGTGACCGCTTGCCGGAATCCGCACGGACGGTCCGGCGGATTGACATTGCGGCGTGCAGCTCCGCCGCCGGGCCCTCACGATTGATATACCACAGGAACTGCGCGATGACCGAGCAGGAGGTTGCCGAACTGCAGTCTCACGTCGCAAGCCGCCGCTGGCGATCCGTGGCGGGAATTGTTGAGCCGCTGAGTCGCCGGAAACTGGACGGCGCGCTGTTTCCCGTTTTCGAGCCGTTGCTGGCGGTCAAGGACTATGTCATCTACAAGACGGTCATCCAGCTCGTGGGCAAAATGCGGAATCCGCCCGCCGCGGCGTTCGACGCTGTTCTCAACACCTGGCAAACAACCTGGCTGTTCGATTGCCCGCAATGCACCGATTACGCTCTGAAGTCCTTGCTGACCCTGGATCCCCAGAATCCACGAATTGTCGACGAGATTGCCAGGTGTTTGACCGTTGACAACTATCAAGTCCACAAGGACTGCGCTGCCGCCTTGATGAAGATCGACAGCCCGGCGGCTCGGCGGGTTCTGGAGCAGTTCGAGTCGTATTTGCCGCGGCAGTACACGGAGAAGCTGATGGTCGATCTGCTGGCCAAGATCCGCGCCCACTTGGAGGCAACTCAATAGGGCCGCTTTCTTGTTCGGTTGCAGCGACACCTGGAGGCCCTTCAGCCTGGTCGGGCACCGTGGCGGTGCTCGTTGCTGGTCGGCGCGGTGCCGAATTACAATTCAACTTCAAGGACTTTCCCACGCTGGCTGGGCGGCGCGACTTGCCGCGCCGAGCGGCCATGCGCTCCGAACCGCAAACGCAGGAGCATTCCGGTGTCCGTACCGATTTCTGGTTGGGAGCGAGTTGCCATGGCGATCCGGGAAGTGGAGGAGCGGCTGCTGCGCGCGACGGCGGCGCTGGAAGCGGCGGGCGTGCCGTACGCCGTCGTCGGGGGAAATGCGGTGGCGGAATGGGTGGGCCGCATCGACAAGGCCGCCGTGCGCTTCACGCAGGACGTGGACCTGCTGGTGCGGCGCGACGATCTGCCGCAAACGAGGGCAGCGATGCGGGTGGCCGGATTCGAATATCATGAATCGTTCGGTGTCTCGTTCTTCCTGGACGGGCCGGACGCCAGCCCACGCGACGCCGTGCACCTGGTGTTCGGCGGCGAGAGGGTCAAGCCGCACGACGCGGTGCCGGCGCCCGACGTGAGCGACTCGGAGGCGGCCGAGCGGTTTCGCATCGTGTCGCTGGAAAGCCTGGTCAGGATGAAGCTGACGGCCTATCGGGACAAGGACCGCGTCCATCTCCGCGACATGCTGGACGTCGGCTTGATCGACCAGTCCTGGACGGCCAGGCTTCCTGCGCCGCTGGCGGAACGCCTGCAGGTGCTGCTCGATAACCCCGAATAATCGGGACCCGCGGCGCGGCAGCGAGCCAAGACTGGAAATTTCCGCCGCATCTGTCAAACTGACGCTCGTTCCGGTTCACTCCCGTCGCCAGCTCTCAGGGAAAGGCTTGGCCATGCGTACTCATCCCAGCCCTCTTGCGCCGGTCGTATCGCTTGTCGTGTTGGTTGCCTCACTTGCCCCGCTGGCCGCGGCTGGCAAGCCGGCGGACGATTTGCAACGAGCGGGCGTCCAGCGGGGCATTGTCGCGCTGCTGGAGTTGCCCGGCGACCAGGCCAGCTATGCGGTCGAGATGGCCCAGTCGGCCGAGGTGACGCTGTTTGTCCAGACGGCCGACGAGCGGACGGCTGAGGCGGTTCGCTCGGCGGCCGGCGCCGCGGGTCTGCTGGGGCAGCGGATTTTCGTCGCTCACGGAGCCCTCAGTTCGATCCACCTGGGAGAAAACGTGGCGGATGCCGTGCTGGTGGCGGACGACGCGGTGCAACTTGTGGCCGACGACGAACTGCTGCGCGTGCTGCGGCCGCGGGCCGCCGCTCTGCGGGGCGACCAGCGGCTGGTCAAGCCCGTGCCGGACGGCATCGACGAGTGGACGCATCCCTATCACGGTCCCGACAACAACCCGCTCTCGACCGACAAGTACGTCCGCGGCGAGTTCCGCACGCAGTTCATCGGCTATCCCAAGTTCAGCCCGATGCCGGAGCAGTCGGTGATCGCCGGCGGCCGGATCTTCAAGGCGATGGGCCACATCGCGCACAAGGCCAATCAGAACGAGATGCTCAACACGCTGCTCTGCATCAACGCCTACAACGGCACGATCCTCTGGAAGCGGCCGCTGCCCGAAGGTTTCATGATCCACCGCAACACGATGATCGCCACCGACGACGCCTTGTACCTGGGCGACCACGAATCGTGCAAGGTGATCGACGCCGCGACGGGCGAGGTGCGCGACCAGTTCAAGGTGGGCGAGGAGATCTCCGACGGGCCGGTCTGGAAGTGGATGGCGATGCGGGACGGCATCCTGTACGCGCTGGTGGGCAACCCGGAGATCAAGGTGGACACCGAGAAGTCGGACCGCCGCGGCCTGGGACACTGGCCCTGGGGCATGTGGAAGGGCCACGACTACAACGACCCTCGCACGGCCTTCGGCTATGGGCGCACCCTGGTGGCGTTCGACCTGAAGACGAAGCGGCGGCTCTGGCATTACCGCGACGACGAATTCCTGGACGCGCGGGCCGTGTGCATGAACCGCGGGCGGATCTTCTGCTACTGCCCGGAGAAGTTCCTGGCCTGCATCGACGCGCAAGACGGCAAATTGCTCTGGAAGAATTCCGATCCGAACCTGCTGCAGGCGATCGGTCCCAACGGCAAGGCGCAGCACTACGTCACGGGCTACGCCACCACGTGTTATTTGAAGTGCACCGAGCGGCAACTGTTCTTTTCCGGCCCGCAGCGCGAGCGGCTGGTCGTGGCGTCGGCCTACGACGGCAAGCTGCAATGGACGCACCCGGTCGGCAACCTGCAACTGGTGCTCCGCGACGACGCGGTCTGGGCCGCGGGACCTCAGAACACCAACGGCGCCCGGCTGGACTACGAGACGGGCAAGATCCTGGCCGAATTCCCCGCTCGCCGCGCCTGCACGCGGGCGACCGGATGCGTGGACAGCATCTTCTACCGGGCCAGCGGCGGGACGGTCCGCGTCCTGACCGACTCCAATACGGCTCAGCATATCGCCCCGATGCGACCGCCTTGCCAGGACGGCGTGCTGGTTTCCAACGGGCATCTGTACTGGGGCCCGTGGATGTGCGGCTGCCAATTGTCGTTGTACGGCAACATCGCTCTGGCACCTGCCACAACCACCAGCCAGACGGAAGCGGAGCTGTACGCCAACGCGCGCCAGGCGGCGGATGATCTGACGGAAGTCGCCCCGCTCGCAGCGCAGCGGGGCGATTGGGTCGCCTTCCGCGGCAACAACGCCCGCACCGATCAGACTTCGCAGCGGATCCCCGACGCAGTGCAGTTGGCCTGGCAAGCCGACCTGGATGCGGCCGACTTGCCCACGGCGCCGGTCACCGCCGGAGGTCTGGTGTTCGTCGCGGATCGGACGGGAGCGGTTCAAGCCTTCGACCAGGGCGGGCAGCGAGTCTGGAAGACGTATGCCGGCGGCCCAATCTACTTCCCGCCGGCCGTGGCCCACGATCGGCTGTACGTCGGTGCGGCCGACGGCCGGGTGTACGCACTGGAAGCCCGCACCGGGCGCTTTCTCTGGTCGTTCCGCGTGGCCCCCGAAGATCGCTGGATTCCCGTCTTCGGCAAGCTGATTTCGACCTGGCCCGTGGCGGGAGGCGTGGCGGTGGACGGAGACACGGTCTACGCGGCCGCGGGAATCGCCCACTACGACGGGACCTATGTCGTGGCGTTGGATGCCGTCACCGGCCAGCTCAAGGCTCAGAATACCACCTCGGGCGGCTTGTGCCCGGAAGTCAACGGCGGCATCAGCATGCAGGGTAACCTGACGATCGCCGACGGCCAGTTGCAGTTCCTGGGCGGCGGAGTCTACGAAGTCGCCCGCTACGATCTGAAGACGCTGGAGTGCCTGAACGAACCGCGAGCCCAGGTGAACTCAGACTACCGCACGGCCTTCTATCCATTCTATCCCGAATATGGCAAGTACCTCTCGCTGGACGTGACCTGTGCGGACGGCTGCACGCTGAGTCACGACGCGAGCTACGAGGGGAGCGTGTTCACGAACCTGGCGTTGTACGAGCCGCTGCCGCCAGGCGTCAATCTGCCGCGCAAGGAAGCCTCGCGGTGGATTCAGCGCCGAGGCGGCACGCCGCCCAAGACGCTGTGGCAGGACCGGCAGAATCGCCGCTTCACGGCCTTTGCGATCTCGGCCGAGCGGCTGCTGGCCAGCGGGCATCCCGACCAGGACCCGGCCGCGAACTTTTTGGCGGCCACCAACATCAAGGACGGACAAGACGCCTGGAGCGTCTCGCTGCCGGGGCAGGCAGTCACGGGCGGACTGGCCCTGGACCACCGCGGGCGAATCTATGTCGTGCTGGAGAACGGCAAGCTGTTATGCTATGAACCGGTCAAAGAGTAGAGCGATTGTCCCCAATCGCTCGTCATGGTGGAGCGATTGTCCCCAATCGCTCAGCGTTGGTGGAGCGATTGTCCCCAATCGCTCAGCTCCATGATAACGACGAAGTTCCGCTGGAGCGGTGCGACAAGATCGATTGCGGACGGCCGTTGCGTGCCCGTCCCGCAAGGTAACCAGAAGGATGCCAGACGCCATGCTGCCGGTTTTCGCCCGCCACGGACGCTTGAATCGCCGCCAACTCTTGACGCTCGGCACGCTGGGCCTGGGCGGGCTGACGTTGCCGTCGTTGCTGGCGGCCCGCGCCGCGGCCGGGTCGAGCGAGAGCCCGCTGACGGGCAAGTCGGTCATCTTTCTGTTCCAGCAGGGCGGGCCGAGCCAACTGGAGACGTTCGACCCCAAGCCGGACGCGCCCAGCGGCGTCCGCACGGTCACCGGCACGGTGCAGACCACGCTGCCCGGCGTCTGGTTTGGCGACAGCATGGCGCAGCTCTCTCAGTTGGCTCACAAGTTGACGATCGTGCGTTCGTTCCAGACCAACAACGGCGGCCACAACATCCAGCCGCTGGTCGGTCCCGATTCGCTGGAAGCCAACATCGGCGTGCATTTCGCCCGCGTGGCCGGTGCCACTCGGCCCGACACGGGGATGCCGACCAACGCGGTCGTATATCCCAGCGCGGTCAGCACCGACGTGCCGGGTCCTCAGGCCCGCGGCAACCTGCGCGCGACGGGCCCGTATGCCGCGGGGTATGCGCCCTTCGTACCCGGCGCCGGCGGCAATCTGCAGGACGACATGCAGTTGCACCTCAGCCCGGAGCGGTTCGTGGACGACCGGCTGAGTGTGCTGCGGCAGTTGGATCGCCTCAACCGCCACGTCGATGCTTCCGGGCAGTTGGAAGCGATGGATCAGTTGCAGGCTCAGGCGTATCGTCTGCTGCTGGGCGGCGGAGTCGGGCAGGCGCTGGACCTGAGCCTGGAGGATCCGCGGACCGTGGCCCGCTACGATACCAGCCGTTATGTGCGGAAGTCGGCCTGGGACAAGGTGGCTCGTGGTCGCAGCGGATATTATTCGGGCCAGGCCCGCACGATCGGCAAGCTGCTGCTGCTCGCCCGGCGGCTGTGCGAAGCGGGCTGCGGGTTTGTCACGATCCACGCGGGATATGCCGGCGTCTGGGACATGCACGCCGATGGCAACAATCTGAACATGGTCGATGGGATGGAGGCCGTGGGGCGTTCGTTCGACCACGCCGTGGCGGCATTCGTCGAGGACCTGGAGCAGCGGGGCCTGCGGGACAAGATCCTGTTGGTGGCCACGGGCGAGATGGGCCGCACGCCGCGGCTGAACCAACGCGGCGGCCGCGACCACTGGGGCAAGCTGGCGCCGTTGCTGCTGTACGGCGGAGGTCTGGCCGGCGGGCAGGTGATTGGCCAGTCGACGCGCGACGGCGGCGAACCGGTCACCGACAACCACACGCCTCCGCACTTGATCGCCACCATCTTGCAAACGCTGCTCGACGTCGGCCAGTTGCGGCTGGCCAGCGGCGTGCCTCCCCAGGTGCTGCAACTGGCGCAGCACGCTCCGATTGCCGGGCTGGTGTAGGGCGGGCCTGATTCGAGGAATCGAGCGATTGGGGACAATCGCTCCACCTTGTGTAGCCCGATTGTCCCCAATCGGGTCTGGAGCGCACTTGAAGCCTGCAACGCGGGGCCGAGCGATTGGGGACAATCGCTCCACCTTGTGTAGCCCGATTGTCCTCAATCGGGTCTGGAGCGCGATCAGGCCTTGGTACGCGGGGCCGAGCGATTGGGGACAATCGCTCCACCTTGTGTAGCCCGATTGTCCTCAATCGGGTCTGGAGCGCGATCAGGCCTTGGTACGCGGGGCCGAGCGATTGGGGACAATCGCTCCACCAAAAGAAGCTTACCTCGATCTAGCGCATCTTCGGCGAACGCGGCTGAACGCCTTCGGGCAGCGGCACGTCCAGTTGGTCGCCGTTGGGCTGGAAGCCCTGCCCGTCGACATCCACAAAGAACGGATTCGCCACGGCGATCGGCATCGCCTTGCCTCGTGGCCCCATCACGGGCCCCAGTTCGAGTCCTTCGCCGGCGGCGACCACGATCAGGTGCGCGTCGGCATCCAGGGTGACGGGCACGGTCTGGTCAAACTTGATCACTCCGTCGGCAAACATCTGGGGATGCGTGCGGCGAGTGAAATTCAACTGTTCGACCGCTCGCCCGTTGCGGAACACCTGCACGCGATTGATGTCCAGCCAGTTGGCGCATTGCACGCGAATCTGCAGTTCGACCTGCCCGTTGCGGCAAACCAGCTCCTCGCCGGGCCGGTGGCGGCGCGACGAGTCGGCGGTGACCAGTGCGGCGTCCAGGAACGGCCCCGTCGTCATCACCACGCGTCCCTGTTCGGCGGCGCGGACCATTTCCATTGTGTCGATGCGGGCCGGATCGTCGGTCGAGCTGACCAGGTAATTGCGCAGCCAGCCTGATTCATGGAAGTTGTAGTGAGCGTCTGTGTTCACCACGCCGGGAATGCGATAGCCCAGATTCAGCATCTGCATCCAGTGGAAGATCGGATTCCGCTCGCCACGCCCCGCCGGCTGGCCCGTGGGCGGCTTGAGAATTCCGTCCGGCGGATGGACTTCGATCACGTCCATGAAGCCGAACATCGCCGCGAAGCGACCGTCGAACTGGCCGTCCAGATCTCCGTCGGCCAGCATCTGCACCAGGTTCGGATGGTTGCACTGCAGCAGTTTGTCCGCCCCGTCGTTCCACAGCGCCAGACGCTCGATCTGCACGACCGGGTCGACGTCCGTCAGCGGCGCGCCGCCATCCTGCGTCCGCGACACGTGCCGTAGCGGAAATGCATTCTGGTGGTTGATCGGCAACGGGCTGCCGGTCAGTTCCAGGCCGGTGCACGTGGCCAGCAAACTCTCGCACTTCAAACGGACCAGGTGCGGAACATAGCTGTCGATGCGGTTGTGCTCGGTGCAGGGAGCGAACTCGATCTGCTCGGCCAGCAGGTTCAGCACGCGCCCCAGTTGGCTGCCCGTGTTGTCGCCCGACGGGCTGGAATGACTGTGAAAGTCGGCGCTGACCCAGCCGCGAGAGTCGACCGAGTGGCGAAGGGACGCCGTTAGCTGGCTCGTTTCACCACGCCGCACTTCCAGTTGCGTGAACACCGCGTCGTACTCCGGCCCCCGGCTGACGATCACGTCGTACTTGCCGGGTCCGAGTTCCTGGCGGAAGCGGCCGTCGTGCGTGTAGCGGGCATTCAGCACGGCATAGTCGCCGCTGTCGGGACCGAAGTAGGGATCAGGCGTGCCGTCGTGGCCCTGGAATGTCACCTTGCAGGGAATCGAGGTTCCTTCGCCATCGGTGACTCGCGCTTCGACGTAGCCGCAGGGCTCCAGTTGGATGGACAGTTCGGCCTGCGCGGCGGGATCCAGCGCCAGTTGCCGAGCGGGACGGCCCAGGGCTTCGACTTCCAGTTGATACTTGCCATGGGGCAACGCGAATTGCAGCCGGCCCTGTTCGTCGCTGCGGCCCCAGCCGTAGGTCACTTCGCCCTGCTTCAGCGTCACCTTCGCTCCACGCACCGGACCCGCGGGGTCGCGGACGTCGATGCGGACCGGCGAGCTGGTCTGGCCGGTTGCCTGTCCCCAGGTGCCAAGCACTTCCAGCAGGTTCCCGCCGGGAATCAGACGGCGGCTGACGGCCAGGCTGCCGCCAGGAGCTACCTGGGGGTTGGAGCCGGCTTTCGGCTGGCGGCGAAGCACGCTGCCGCGACTGCCCCCCTGCTCCATCGTATACCCCTCGGCCTCCAGTCCGTAAGCCTGCCCGAACCACTCGTCATAGGCCCAGAAGAACCGCCCTTCGCCCGCTTGTCCAAAGGCGAATGTCCGGTCCGCTCGAATCGCGTCGTCGGTGGGTGCCGCGAGCGGCTTGTCGGACCGGTTGAAGTAGGTGGTTTCGATCACGAGGTACGGCTGGTCGGCGGCCAGAGCGTACCGGATCTCGGCTTGCCAGCCATCCTGGCGGCGGCGGGAAGTGACAGTCAGTTCGAGCTGCTGGCCCTGGAGCGGCGACGCACCGTCCCAAGTGGCCGGCTGCCCGTCGACCCGCACTGCCGGCACGCCCGGCTGGTGAAACGCAAAACTCTCGCCATCCGGGAAGTTGGCCGCATAGAAGGCACTCAACTGATCGCTGGACCGCTCGCGGCGGCTCAGGTCGATCACCTGGCCACCCACATTCCGCACGGTCATGTTGGCGTTGCGGCTTTGCAGCGGTTGAGCGATCACGGCCACCAGGTGCCGGTTGCGCAGGACGAAGTCGCCATAGATGGCGTCCACCTCCTTGCCGTCCGGCACCCATTGTTCCCAGTGGGCTTCGTCCAGGCGCGCGAGCTGCGTTTGGGCCAGGGCGTGCGGCGCGGCCAGCAGCACGGCCAGAAAGCAGGTGACGAGCAATCGCATCAGCGGTTCCTTATTTGTCGGAAGGAGGTTTCAGGCAATTTTGGGCCCGGCGGTCGGCAAGTGCAACACGGGCACCCCTGCCAGTTCGCGGGAACCGGGTCACGCTGCGGCATGATCGACGAGCAACCGCGGACGGTGTAGAATTGGGGGCGGTGGATGCTCGGATCGTCAACCCCACCCAGGGCAGTACCCACCCCATGCCCGCCCAGATCCAGTCACCCCCAGGCAGTGCGGTCGCGTTTCCAGTCGTCAGCTCCAACGCTCTTGGGGCCGTTCCATGCATTGGGGACCCGCACCACGCCTTGAAATGTCGTTCGCAAGCAAAACGGAAGGTTGAACCGATGGCTACCATTTTCCGTTCTCCGAGTTCTAGTCGCGGAGCGTTGGCGGCCCGCACGGTCGCCGCGCTGGCGGGCTGGTTGCTGCTGTGCGGTCTCGGCGGCTGGCGCCACGCCGCCGGCGAGCAGCCGCTGGAGTACAACCGCGATATTCGGCCGATCCTGGCGGACAAGTGCTTTGCCTGCCACGGGCCGGACAGTGCCGCTCGCCAGGCCGACCTGCGGCTGGATCAGCGGGACGCGGCAATCGAAATGGGCGCGATCATGCCGGGAGACGCCGAGCAGAGCGAACTGCTGCGGCGGATCCTGTCGGAAGATGCCGACGAGGTGATGCCGCCGCCGGAAACCAAGAAGACGGTAACGGCTCGCGAGAGAGAACTGCTGGCCAGGTGGATCGAGCAGGGGGCGGAGTACCAACTGCACTGGTCGTTCCTTGTGCCGCAGCGGCCGGCCGTGCCGGACGCCACATCCCTGGCCGGGGGACGGTACGGCGACTGGCCCCGCAATCCGATCGATCACTTCGTCCTGGCCCGGATGGTCGCGGCCGGGTTGAGTCCGGCGGCCGAAGCGGATCGCCGCACGCTGGCCCGCCGCGCCAGCCTGGACCTGACGGGCCTGCCGCCCGATCCGAAGCTGGTCGAACGGTTTGTGGCCGACGAATCGCCGGATGCGTACGAGAAGCTGCTCGACACGCTGCTCGATTCGCCGCAGTGGGGCGAACATCGGGCCCGCTACTGGCTGGACTACGCCCGCTACGCCGACACGCACGGCATCCACTTCGACAATTTCCGCGAGATGTGGACCTACCGCGACTGGGTCATTCGGGCGTTCAACGCGAACCTGCCGTTCGACCATTTCACGATCGAGAACCTGGCCGGTGACTTGCTGCCTGACGGCACGCTGGACCAGCGGATCGGTTCAGGCTTTAACCGCTGCAACGTGACCACGAACGAAGGCGGGATCATCGACGAGGAATATCTGGTGCTGTACACCCGCGACCGCACCGAGACCACGTCGCAAGTCTGGCTTGGTTTGACGGCCGGCTGCGCGGTGTGCCACAGCCACAAGTTTGATCCGCTGAGCCAGCAAGAGTTTTACCAGATGGCGGCGTTCTTCAATAACACGTCGCAAGGCGCCCGCGACGGGAACATCAAGGACACGCCGCCGATCCTGGCAGTGCCGCTGCCCGAAGACCGCCAGCGCTGGCAGGCGCTGCCAGGGTTGATCGAGCAAGCGCGGCAGTCGGTCCAGGCGCGTCGCGTCGCGGCCCGGTCGGCCTACGAGCAGTGGTTGACCGAGGCGAAAGTGGAGACGCTGCGGGAGCTCGAACCGCGCGAGGGGCTGTATCTAAGGATGCCGGCCGACGAAGGCAGCGGCAGTGTGCTGCAGGCGGTGGTGGACGGCCAGGCGCGCGAGGTGGCCCTGGCCGAAAACGCGGCGTGGGAAGACGGCCCGTCGGGCAAGGCGCTGCAACTGCCGGGCGTGGCCGGCGAGCTGCCCGACGTGGGCAGCTTCGAACGCGACCAGCCGCTGACGCTGACCGCCTGGATCAAGGCGCCGGCCAGTGACGGCCACGGCGCGATCTGCGCTCGGATGGACAAGGATGCGGAGTTCCGCGGCTGGGATTTCTGGTGCCAGCGCCGGCAGATTGGCATGCACGTGATCCACGACTGGCCCGAAAACGGCCTCAAGGTTGTCGCCCAGAACCAGGTGCCGGCCAACCAGTGGGTGCATGTCGCAGTCAGCTACGACGGTTCCAGCAAGGCGGCCGGAGTGAAGGTTTACTACGACGGGCAGAGCCAGCCGACCAACGTCGAAAACGACAAGCTCAGCGCGTCGATCCAGACCGCCACGCCGCTGAAGATCGGCCAGCGCAGCACGGGCGAAATGTTCACCGGCGCCGTGCAGGACCTGCGGATCTATCGCCGCGTGCTGGCGCCGGGCGAGATCGAAGCCTTGGCCCGCACACAGCGGTTTGCCGGCATCCTGGCCACGCCGGCCGACCAGCGGACCGACCAGCAGCGCGACGAACTGTTCGGGTTCTGGCTGTCGGCGCTGGACGGCGAATCGAAAACGCTGGCCGCGCAGTTGGCTCAGCTCGAACGGGAACTCAACGAAATCAAGGCTCGCGGCACGGTCGCTCACGTGATGCAGGAACGGTCCGAGCCGGCGATGGCCTTCGTGCTGAATCGGGGCGAATACGATCAGCGGCGAGAGCAGGTCCAGGCGGGCACGCCCGCCGTACTGCCGCCGTTTCCCGACGATTTTCCCCGCAACCGGCTGGGCTTCGCGCGCTGGCTGCTGCTGCCCGAACATCCGTTGACCGCGCGCGTGACCGTGAACCGCTGCTGGCAAGAAGTCTTCGGCACGGGGCTGGTGAAGACGGCGGGCGACTTCGGCGTGATGGGCCAACTGCCGTCGCATCCCGAGCTGCTGGACTGGCTGGCGATTGAATTCCGCGAGTCGGGCTGGGACTTGAAGCGGTTCTACAAGCTGATGCTGATGTCGGCCGCGTATCGCCAGTCGGCCCAGGCCACTCCGGAGAAGCTGCAGATCGACCCCGACAACCGTTTGCTGGCGCGCGGGCCGCGGTTCCGTCTGGATGGCGAGTCGGTGCGCGACTACGCGTTGGCCGCCAGCGGCCTGCTGGTGCCGAAGATCGGCGGTCCGAGTGTCAAGCCATATCAGCCGCCCGGCGTGTGGGAAGCGATCGCCATGAATGTCAGCAACACGCGGCAGTACGAGCCGGGCAGCGGGGACGAACTGTACCGTCGCAGCCTGTACACCTTCTGGAAGCGGCAGGCCCCTCCCGCCTCGATGGAGATCTTCAACGCGCCGAACCGCGAATACTGCGTCGTGCAGCGCGAACGGACCAACACCGCGCTGCAGGCCCTGGTCACGCTGAACGATCCGCAGTTTGTCGAGGCGGCTCGCCACCTGGCCGAGCGGGCGATTCGCGAAGGCGGCGATTCGCTGGCGGGCCGAGTGCACGTGCTGGGATCGCGGCTGCTGGCGCGGGACTTCCGGCCCGAGGAACTGACGGTGATCGAAAGCTCGCTGGGGAAACTGCGGACGTGGTACGCCGAGCACCCGGAAGAAGCTCAGCAACTGCTCGACGTGGGCGACAGTCCGGTCGACGCCTCGCTGGACGCCACGGAGCTGGCCGCCTGGACCATGCTGGCCAACCAACTGCTGAACCTGGACGAAGTCCTGAACAAGTAACTCGCCGCCGAGGATCCTCTCATGTCCCTGCTGGAAGAACTGAAACGCAACATCACGCGGCGACACTTCTTCGCCGCCGGGTCGCACCTGCTGGGCACGGCGTCGCTGGCCACGCTGCTGGGCGATCGGCTGCTGGCCGAGGCACCGGAGACACCTGGCTCGCAGCCCGCCACGGGGCCGGGCGGACGAGCCGGCGCGATGCCGAGGCATCTGCCGGACAAGGTCGAACATGTCATCTACCTGCACATGGTCGGCGGCCCGCCGCAGATGGACCTGTACGATTACAAGCCGGTCATGCGCGAGTGGTACGACAAGGACCTGCCCGATGAAATCCGCATGGGCCAGCGGCTGACCACCATGACATCGGGCCAGAAGCGGTTCCCGATCGCCCCGTCGAAGTTCCAGTTCGAACAGTGCGGCCAGTCCGGGATGTGGGTCTGCGATCTGCTGCCCTGGACGCGGAAGATGGTCGACGACATGGTGTTCATCCGCAGCATGCACACCGAGGCGATCAACCATGAGCCGGCAATCAGCTTCATCCAGACCGGCAACCAGGTCAGCGGTCGGCCCTGCCTGGGAGCCTGGATGTCGTACGGCCTGGGCTCGTTGAACGAAAACCTGCCGACCTTCGTCGTCATGGTCGCTCGTCCGACGAACACCGAGCAGGTGCAGGCGATTTCGGCCCGCTTGTGGTCGTCGGGCTATCTGTCGGGCGAGCACGCGGCGACACAGTTCCGCACCAGCGGCGACCCGATCCTGTACATCAACAACCCGCCCGGCGTTCCCTCGGAGGTTCGCCGCACGACGCTCGACGGGCTCAAGCAGTTGAACGAATTGAATTACCAACTGGTGGGCGACCCGGAGACGCATACCCGGATTCAACAGTACGAACTGGCGTTCCGCATGCAGAGCAGCGTGCCGGAGCTGACCGACCTGGCGTCCGAACCCGAATCGACGTTCCAGTTGTACGGCGACGAAGCGCAGAAGCCCGGCACGTTTGCCAATACGGCCCTGCTCGCCCGGCGGATGGTGGAACGCGGAGTGCGGTTCGTTCAGATCTATCACAACAACTGGGACACCCACGCCAACGTGGCCGGCCGGCTGCCCGACCAGTGCCGCGACGTCGACCAGCCGTGCTACGGCCTGATCCAGGACCTCAAACAGCGCGGCTTGTGGGACAAGACGCTGGTGATCTGGGGCGGCGAGTTCGGCCGCACGATCTACTCGCAGGGCGGGCTGTCGCAGCAGAATTATGGCCGCGACCACCACCCGCGCTGCTTCACCATGTGGATGGCCGGCGGCGGAACCAGACCCGGCACCGTGTATGGCGAGACGGACGACTTCTCGTACAACATCGTCAAGGATCCGGTCCACATCCGGGACTTCCACGCCACCGTGCTGCACCTGCTGGGGTACGACCACGAGCGGTTCAGCTACAAGTACCAGGGGCTCGACCAGCGGCTGACGGGCGTCCTGCCGGCGCGCGTCCTGCCCGAGTTGCTGGCGTAACGCGACTGAGGAACCGAGCGATGCTGGAACTGAGCCGGGCGATTCGCGGTCTGGCCTGCTGCCTGCCGCTGGTGCTGCTGGGAGCGCCGCCGTTGCGGGCCGACGACCTGTCGTTCGTGCGCGACATTCAACCGCTGCTGGCTCGACACTGCTTTGCCTGCCATGGTCCGGACGAGGAGCATCGCGAGGCCGATCTGCGCTTGGACCAGCGGCAGGCGGCGGTGGACAGCGGAGCGATCGTGCCGGGAAAGCCGGATGAAAGCGAGTTGGTGCGGCGCGTGCTGGCCGACGACGCGGACCAGCGGATGCCGCCGCCGGCCGCGAACGACACGCTGACCGCGGAAGAAAAGGAACTGCTCCGCCGCTGGATCGAGGCGGGCGCGGACTACCAGCCGCACTGGGCGTTTCAGCCGCCGGTGCGTCCGCCGCTGCCCGAATTCGACGGGCTGGCAGCCGACATGAACAAGTGGGCGGCCTGGCCCAGGAATCCGATCGACCGCTTCGTGCTGCGGCGGTTGCTGGACGAAGGCCTGACGCCCGCCGCCGAAGCCGATCGCTACACGCTGGTCCGCCGCCTGTATCTGGATCTGCTGGGACTGCCGCCCACGCCGGAGGAAGCGGATGCGTTTGTCGCCGACAGCCAGCCGGACGCCTACCAGCGGCTGGTCGATCGGCTGCTGGAATCGAAGCATTACGGCGAACGCTGGGCCCGGCTGTGGCTGGATCTGGCTCGCTACTCCGACACGAACGGCTATGAGAAGGACCGGCCGCGTTCGGCCTGGCCGTATCGCGACTGGGTGATCCGGGCCCTGAACGATGACTTGCCGTTCGACCAGTTCACCGTCGAACAACTGGCCGGCGACATGCTGCCCGGCGCGACGATCGAGCAGCGGATCGCCACCGGTTTTCATCGCCAGACGATGCTCAACGAGGAAGGCGGCATCGACCCGCTGGAGTTTCGGTTCTACGCCCTGGTGGATCGCGTGGCGACGACCGGCACCGTCTGGCTGGGCTTGACCACCGGCTGTGCCCAGTGCCATTCGCACAAGTACGATCCGATCTCGCACACGGACTATTATCGACTGCTGGCCCTGCTGAACAACGCGGACGAGCCGGACTTGCAGGTGCCCGATCCGCGGGTGGTCGAGCGGCGCGAGCAGTTGCAGCGCGAGATTGCCCGGCTGGAATCGGAGCTGCCCGGTCAGTTCCCGCCGGCCGATGGCGAGGGGCCGGTGGACCAGCGGCGGGCCGCCAACCTGGAAGGGAAGTTCGCCGAGTGGCTGGAGGCGGAGCGGCCGCGGGCCGTAGCCTGGAAGACGCTTCGCCCACGGACTCTGGAGACGAACCTGCCGCGGCTGGAAGCCCAGCCCGACGGTTCGATCTTTTCCAGCGGCGACATCACCAAGCGGGATGTGTTCCGGTTGAGCTTTACGCTGCAGGAGGATGCCACGGCGCTGCGGCTGGAGGTGCTGCCCGATCCGCGGCTGCCGGCCGGCGGACCGGGGCGAGCGTATTACGAGGGGCGGCAGGGCGACTTCTTTCTCAGCGAAGTGTCGGCCACCAGCGACGGGCAGCCGGTCGCGTTCTCGGCCGCCTCGCACAGCTTTGGCAAGATCAGCATCGGCAGCGGCTCGGCCGACGCCGGCAATGTGCTCGACGGCGACGGCTCCACCGGCTGGTCCACGGCCGGGCGCGAATCGGAAGCTCATCAGTTGGTGTTGAACCTCGCACAGCCGCTGCCTGCGGGCGCCGAACTGCAACTGGAGATGCTGTTCGAACGGCATTTCGCCGCCAGCCTAGGACGCTTTCGCTGGTCGAGCACATCGGCCGGCGGCCAGCCGCGGGCTTCGCAGTTGCCGGTTGAAATTGAGGACCTGCTCGGCCGGCAGCCGCCCACCTGGAACGACGCCGAACGGTCGGAGCTGCGGCGGCACTATCTGCGGGTCGCGCCGGAATTGGCCGAGGCTCGGCGGCCGATCGACGCGCTGCGGAAACAGATGCCCGAACTGCCGACGACGCTGGTGTTCGAGGAGCGTCCGGCCGACAACCCGCGTCCCACGTTCCGGCATCACCGGGGCGAGTATCTCAGCCCGCGCGAAGAAGTCGCGCCGGGGCTGCCGGCCGTGTTCAGTTCGGATGCGCCGCCGGCGGATCGCCTGCAACTGGCCCGCTGGCTGGCCAGCGACCGGAATCCGCTGGTGGCCCGGGTGAGTGTGAACCGGGCCTGGCGAGCGTTGTTTGGAGCTGGGCTGGTGCGAACCAGCGGCGATTTTGGCACGCAGTCCGAACCGCCGACGCACCCCGAACTGCTGGACTGGCTGGCCTGCGAGTTCATGGAGCGGGGCTGGTCGCAGAAGCAACTGCACCGGCTGATTGTGACCAGCGCCACCTATCGCCAGGATTCGTCGGTGTCGGAAGAACTGCTGCGCCGCGATCCGCTGAACCTGCTGCTGGCCCGCGGCCCGCGGTTCCGAGTGGACGCCGAGCTGGTCCGCGACATCATGCTGCGGGCCAGCGGGTTGCTGTCGGACAAGATGTACGGACCGAGCGTCTATCCGCCGCAGCTCGACAGCGTCACCGCTCTGGCTTACGGCAATACGCCCTGGCCGCAGTCGCAGGGCGAGGATCGCTACCGCCGCTCGCTGTATACGTTCAGCAAACGGACCGCGCCGTTCGCGGCCTACCTGGTGTTCGACGGACCGACGGGCGAAACCTGCACGGCCCGCCGTGACCGCAGCAACACGCCGCTGCAAGCTCTGACGCTGCTGAACGACGCGATGTACCTAGAGCTGGCTCGCGCGCTGGCCGAGCGCGCAGTGGGGGAAGCAGACGGAGCCCCGCAGCGAGCGGCCTGGATGTTCCGCCGGGTGCTCACGCGGCCTCCCGAAGCAGACGAGATTGCGGTCCTGGTGGAGTTTCAGCAGCGGCAGAGGCAGCGGCTGGAAGCGGGCGAGCTGAAGGCCGAGGAGATTGGCGGCCCGCGGGCCGATGCCAAACTGGCGGCATGGGTCATGACGGCCCGCGTGATCATGAACCTGGACGAGGCGATTACCCGGCCATGAACCTGCACGAATTGCGATTGCGAACGCGGCGCCACTTCTTTCAGGATTGCGGCATCGGCCTGGGCCAGGTGGCGCTGGCTTCGCTGCTGGCGGGCCAGATGCCCGCGGCGCGCGGGCTGGCGGAGGAACAGGCAGCCGAAGCGGCGGCCGATCCTCAGCGCCCGACCGCGCCCCGGCCGGCGCATTTCGCGGCGAAAGCACGGCGAGTGATCTACTTGTTCATGGCCGGCGCGCCGAGCCAACTGGAGCTGTTCGACTACAAACCGAAGCTGGCCGAACTGGAAGGCAAGCCGTTGCCCCCCTCGGTGATCAAGGGCCAGCGTTACGCCTTCATTCAGCCCGATGCGGCGGTGCTGGGACCCCGCTTCCGTTTCGCTCGCCATGGCCAGGCGGGAGTCGAACTGTCCGAGGTGCTGCCGCATCTGGCCGAGGTGGTCGACGAACTGGCGATCATCCGCTCGATGCACACCGATCTGTTCAATCACGCTCCGGCGCAGTTGCTGTGGAACACGGGCAGCGGCATCCCGGGCCGGCCCAGCATGGGATCTTGGCTCAGCTACGGGATCGGCAGCGAGGCGGATGATCTGCCGTCGTTCGTGGTGCTCAAGAGCGGCGGCAGCCTGAGCGGCGGCGCGGCGATGTGGAGCTCCGGCTTTCTGCCGTCGACGCACCAGGGCGTGCCGTTTCGCGATCAGGGGGATCCGATCCTGCACGTCTCCAACCCGGCGGGCTACGACACGCGAGCGCAGCGCGATTCGCTGGACGTGATCCGCGGGTTGAACCAGCGGCGATTGGACCTGGTCGGCGATCCGGAGATTGCCACGCGGATCAATGCCTATGAAATGGCGTTCCGCATGCAGGCCCGCGCGCCGGAGTTGATGGATTTCGCCGCGGAAGACCAGGCCACGCTGGAGATGTATGGTGCGAAACCCGGCGAAGGCGGCCAGGCATTCGCCAACAACTGCCTGCTCGCCCGCCGCCTGGCCGAACGGGGCGTGCGGTTCATCCAGGTGTACCACGCGGGCTGGGACCATCACAGCGACGTGGCGGGCGGCGTGAAAGCCCAGTGCCGGCAGACCGACCAGGCGGTCGCCGCACTGCTGCGCGATCTGCGGCAGCGCGGGATGCTGGACGACACGCTGGTGGTCTGGGGCGGCGAGTTTGGCCGCACGCCGATGGTCGAGGCCAGCGCGGCGCTGGGGCGCAGCCAGGGCCGGGACCATCACCCGCAGGCGTTCACGATGTGGCTGGCCGGCGGCGGCATCCGGCCCGGCGTGACGCTGGGCGCCACCGATGAGCTGGGCTTCCACGTGGTCGAGCGGCCGGTGCACGTGCACGACCTGCAGGCCACGATCCTGCACTGCCTGGGCATCGACCACCGCCGGCTGACTTTCAAGTTCCGGGGACTCAACTTCCGGCTGACGGGCGTCGAGGAGCATCACCCCGTGCGGGAGATTCTGGCGTCATAGCCGCCTTTCGCTCCGCGGACCATTTGACCTCTGGGGTCGATTTGGCAGGATGGGTAGCTCCAGCAAAGTAGGCATCACGCGCCGCGTGGCCTGCTAAAAAGTGGCTGGGTAGCCGGGAGAGCTTTCGGGCGGGATCCGTTCCATGCCCGTATGACTCCCTCCCCGGCTTCGAGATCGTGCAGCTTGTAAGTTGTTGGAAACTCGGAGTTTAGGGGCTGACGCTTCGGGGAACTAGGGACGGCCTCCGCTTCGGCGAGCGAGCCCCCCTGAAATCCCGCCGGCTTGCCCGGCGGATCGTTAGGCTTTTGGCTACAGTGCGCCGGGCTCTCCTCCTCTTCGAATCCCGCCGGCTTGCCCGGCGGATCGTTAGGCTTTTAGCTATACAGTGCGCCGCGCTCTCCCCCACTTCGAATCCCAGCTTGATTCGCACGCGCTCGCCCGGTCGGGCGTTAGTGAAAAACCTAACGATCCGCCGGGCAAGCCGGCGGGATTCGAAGTCCAAAACAGTCTGACGGGCGCTCACCGGGAGCCAAGGGCCTTAAACACTGAGGATCCAACAACTTATAAGCTGCACGATCTCGAAGCCGGGGAGGGAGCCAGAGGGACTTCATGGGGAGCGCTCGCTGAAGCCCAGCCCGTCCAAATTTTCCTCGGTTGTAACGCCAATTCCGCATCTTCCGCCATGACAATGCTTTTCTGCTCGTTCAGAGCCAGCGCTGCTCGCGGAACCAGTCGGCGGTCTGCTGGATCCGAGCCCGCAGGTCGCACGAGGGTTGGAAGTCCAGTTCGCGACGAGCTCGCTCGGACGAACAGGCCCAGGAGGCGGCTCGGGCTTCGAGCATCTTGTCGCCGTTGATCATCCCGGCTCGGCCGCGCAGGCGAGCGGCACAGTCCCCCGCCGCTCCCAGCAGATACGGCAGCGGGTCGGGAATCCGCACGACCGGCGCATAGGGCCGACCCAGGGCCAGCGCGAACAGGCGGCCAAACTGGGCCCAGTCCGGATATTCTCCGTCAGCCGCGAAGTAGTATCCCCGCGTATCCGTCGCTGCCGGCTCCGAACCCTGGGCCAGCCGCTGGCCTTGGGCGGCGCACCGGATCAGCAGCTCCACCAGGTCCTCGACGTGGATGTATGACAGGGGCGGGCAGCGCCAACCGGGCACGGGGTGGAAGCGGAATCGGTAGATCGTGGACAGCATCGGACGCAGCTCCCGGCACTGCTGGCCGAACACCACGCCTGGACGCACCACGGTCACGGGTACCTGGCCGGCAAGCCCTGTCACGGCCAGCTCGCCCTGCCGTTTGCTCCGCCCGTAGTGCGAGACCGGATTCGGCGGGTCGTCGTCGCCGCGCACCGTGCCGCGCGGAACGGGTCCGGCGGCGGCCAGCGAGGAGACGAGCACCAGCGCGGGCGGGTTGGCCGCGCCCGCACACGCCTCGACCACGTGCGCCGTCCCCTGGCCGTTGACCTGGTACAAGTCCGAGCGGTGGACGGCCGCCAGCAGACCGGCCGCATGGAACACGGCGTCGACGTCGCACACGGCTCGGCCCAGCGTTTCGGGCCGCATCACGTCCCCCTCGACCTGCTCCAGGCCCAGTTCCGACAGCGCCGGATGCGGCGGACGCCGGACCAGGCAGCGGACGCGGTAGCCTCGGCGACTGCACTCAGCGGCCAGGTGGCTGCCGATGAAACCCGTGGCTCCCGTGATCAAAACTCGTTGCATACTGGTCACTCGCCGTCACCTCTCACGCGCCCCGCGGTCCGCGGCCCTGGCACCCGCCGCTTCGCTCCCTTCCCAGGGTCGGCAGCGGCGGCCACTCACATTACATTATGGCTTCCGGAACGGGACTTCAGCATTGGTCGATGCGCCGATCTGGACCACAAAAAAGTCGCACCGAGGGACGGGCCGCGCTGGCCCCTGGCCGCGGTCACCCTGGAAGGCAAGACCTGGAAGGCAAGCGTGGCGATGAGCAGTGTCGAGATTCACACGGTACACGGTCCACGACTGCAAAGACAGTTCTTTGAGCTGCCCTGGGACCTATACCGCGAGGATCCCCAGTGGATCCCGCCGCTAAGGCGCAACCAGCAGGAATTGCTGGGGTTCAAGCCGCATCCGTTCTACGATCAGGCGGAAATCCGCAACTTCCTGGCCGTCCGCCAAGGCCGGGCCGTCGGCCGCGTGTCGGCGATTGTCAATCACGCGCACAACCGCCGGTATGCCGAGCGCCGCGGATTCTTCGGGTTCTTCGAATCGATCGACGACGTGCAAGTCAGCCGCGCCTTGCTGGACCGGGCCACGGACTGGCTGCGCGATCGGGGGATGCACAGTGTCCGCGGGCCGATGAACCCGTCCATGAACTACGAGTGCGGCCTGCTGACCGACGGTTTCGACAGCCCCCCGTTCTTCATGATGACGTACAACCACCCCTACTACGTCCGGCTACTGGAGGACTACGGTTTTCAAAAGGCCCAGGACCTGTTCGCCTTCTGGGGCCATATCGAGATGCTGCAGTCGCTGGACAAGAAGCTGGAGTTCGTCGTCACCGAGGCCACTCGCCGCTTCGGTCTGAAGCTGCGCGGCCTCGACCGCAGGCGGTTCGACCAGGAAGTCCGCACGTTCCTGGACATCTACAACCGGTCGCTCGAAGGCACCTGGGGCTTTGTTCCCATGTCGGACGCCGAGATGGGGCACATGAGCGCCGCGCTGAAGTGGCTGATTGTGCCGGAATTGACGTCGGTCGTGGAGGTGGAGGGACGACCGGTCGGGGCCTGCTTCGCGCTGCTGGATTACAACCCCCGGATCCGCGACATCGACGGCCGTTTGTTCCCGCTGGGCTTCTGGAAGCTGCTGCGGAACAAGCAGCAGATCACCCGCATCCGGCTGATCAGCACTAATGTGCTGCCGGAGTACCAACGCTGGGGCCTGGGACTGGTGGTCCTGGCGCGGCTGGTGCCGATCGCCCTGGAGTGGGGCATCCAGGAGGCCGAGTTCTCCTGGGTCCTGGAAAGCAACCATCTGTCGTTCAAGTCGCTGCAGCGGGGCGGCGCCAAGCTGTCCAAAAGCTACCGGATCTACGATTATGATTTCCAGTCGTAGGCCGTATCCCGATTGGAGCGGGGGCAGGGTTTTCGACGCCTGGAAACCGCTGGCCGCCCCGGGCCGGTTCTGCGGAGACCGGTTGCGGCCCGGGTCGATAGTAGACCATGCTGGAGGGATGCGGTTTCGGGGTTCCTGACGTGGTTGGTGTGGCGCATGGCCGAATTGTTCGATGTCGTCATCACGGGGGTCGGGGTGGTCAGCCCGATCGGCATCGGCAGGCAGGCATTCTGGTCGGCCTTGCGAGAGGCCCGGTCGGGCGTCGGCACGTTCGAGCGGCTGCGGGGATCGAGTTGGCCCGTCCAGATCGCGGCCGAGGTGCGCGATTTTGACGGCAAGGCGTTCGTTTCCCCCCGCAAGGCGCTGAAAGTGATGTCCCGCGAGCTGCAACTGGGCTACGCGGCGGGCAAGATGGCGATGGAGGATGCCGGCCTGCCGCCGGGTTCGGTCGCGCCTGAACGCTTGGGCGTGGTGTTCGCCAGCGACATGCTGTTCTGCGACATTGATGAGCTGGTGGAACCGTTCCGGCAGTGCGTGGACGGCGGCGAGTTTCATTTCGAGCAGTGGGGACCGCGGGCGATCGGCCAACTGTTCCCGCTCTGGATGCTCAAGTACCTGCCCAACATGACCGCCTGCCACATCGGGATCGCCGAGGATGCCCGGGGCCCCAATAACACCATTGTGCAGGGAGACGCGTCGAGCCTGCTGGCCTTGATCGAAGCCGCCAACCTGATCCGCCGCGGGCACGCCGACGTGGTTCTGACCGGCGGAGCCAGCAGCCGGCTGAGCATGACGCCGATGATGTTCCGCGGCCCGCTCAACATGAGCCGGCGGAACGACGATCCGGCGGCCGCCTGCCGCCCCTTCGACGCCGATCGGGACGGGCAAGTGGGCGGCGAGGGGGCCGGTTGCCTGGTGCTGGAGCACCGACGGCACGCTGAAGCTCGCGGCGCCACCCTGCTGGCCGCCATCGGCGGCTACGGCTGCACATTCGATCCGCGCTGCCACCACGCCCAGGCTTCTGCCGGCGATGCAATCGCCCGCTCGCTGGAACTGGCCCTGCACATGGCCGACTTGGCTCCCGACGATGTCGACCACGTCAATGCCCACGGGCTGAGCACGATCGAACACGATCGGCGGGAGGCCCAGGCCATTCAGCGCGTCCTGGGTGACGTGCCGGTGACGGCCCCCAAAAGTCTGTTCGGCAACCTGGGCGCCGGCGGAGGCAGCGTGGAGGCGGTGGCCAGCGTGCTGGCGATGCAGGCGGGCGAAGTTCCTCCCACCTTGAATTACGATCGGCCCGATCCCGAATGCCCGGTGCGGGTCGTGACCGGGCAGCCGCTGGCGGCGCCCCAGGAGGCCGCCGTGGTGATGAGCCAATCGACCACCGGCCAGGTGGCCAGCGTGGCGCTGGTCGCGCCGTAGGTTCCCACAGTGGAGCGATTGTCCTCAATCGCTCTTTCGCGGCGCGGAAGAACCCGATTGGGGACAATCGGGCCACACTGGGTGGAGCGATTGTCCTCAATCGCTCTCTTGCCCTTTCGCGGCCCGCGGCTAGTGCCCGCGATCGCTGCGCAAGCGACTGGTTCGTGAACTGCGCAGCGGGCTGTGGGCCGTCTGCTGAGTGACACCGGCCGGCTGGGCCGCGGTCCCGTGCGGCGTCTGTGTCGCGGCGTTCCCCGCGCCCAACTCGCCCGCCCCGCCCAACTCGCCCGGCCCCATGTCCAGTGCCGGCTTCCCGCCCGCGGGTTGCTTGGGCTGAAAGTATCGGCCCAGCGGTCCGGCCAGCATTGCGGGCAGAAACACCAGGTCGCCGAACAGGGCGGCCACCAGCAGCGTCAGCATCATCGTGCCGAAGCGCTGGGTGGGCGTGAACGTGCTGAAGGCAAAAATCGACAGTCCCAGGCCGCCGATCAGCGTGGTCTGGGTCATCGCCGGGCCCACGCGGCGGTAGGCTTCCAGGATCGAATCGTGCCGCGTCATCCCGCGTGCCAGCCCGTTGCGGAACCAGGTCAGGTAGTGGATCGTGTCATCGACGGCCACACCCATGGCCACGCTGGCGGTCATCATGGTGCCGATGTCCACCAGGATGTTGCCGTGCCCCATGAAGCCGAAAATCACGATCACCGGGAAAACGTTGGGCAGCATCGAGATCAGGCCGCCGCGGAAGTTGATCAGGTTGCCGGGCGTCCAGGGGCCGGAACGGAGCACGAACATCATGACCACGGCAATCATGACAAACGCCCAGCCAATGCTCTCGATCAGGCTGGTCAGCAGCGTGCGCTGCGCCTTGTAGACGATCGGGACCACGCCCGTGTAGGTCACTCGCACCGGCTCGCCGCGCTGCTTGGCGGTGGGTTGGCCGGTCTGGAACGTATGTTGCCGGGCGTCGATCAGCACGGTTCCCTGGCGAGCGGTCTGCTGGCGAATCCAATCGGCGTCGTACTTGGGGCTGTCGGCGGCCAGCACCACGCAGTCGAAGTGAGTCAGCATTTCTTCCAGGGCCTGCTGATAGGTCGTGCCCTCGGGCGGCTCGCTCTGCGCCGGATCGTGCCAGTACAGCAGTTTCTTGCTGCTGGCCCCGCCGCGGAAGCCACGGCCCGTGAACAAGTCGGACAGCGTGCGCGAGAACAGTTCGCTCTGGTCCACCTGGTCCGCCATCCGGGTTTCAGCCGCCGGACTGCCAGCAGCGGCAGGCACGGCCGAGCTGCCGGGGCCGGCGGTGGCGGTCAATATCTGGCCGGAGGCATCCGGCTGCTGCTTGCCGGCGTCGGCCAGCGACGCGTCATCCGGGCCCGCCTCCTCGGGTTGCTTCGGAGCGGGCAGGCCCAGCACGCAGACGCGGGCCGCTCGCAGGCTATCGGCGCCTTTGGCCTGGAGCAACTGTTCCAGCACCTGGTCCCGGCAACTGTAGGCGGACAGCACGGGTTCCACCACCATCCGCAGCGTGCCGACAAACCGGCCGTAATCCACGTTGTTCAGCGCCCCGACCCGCAGGCTGATACGCCACAGTTCGTTCTGGGTCTGGGGATCGACCGCCACATAGTCCTCGTCCAGAATCCGCTCGCGGTTTTCCTCCAGTTTGCTGTTCAGGATCAACCGCGTGCGGTAGGAATTGGGCGGCGGCAGTTCGGGCGCGAAGCTGGCTGCCGAAATCCCCCGCCCCACCACTCCCTGCCCCTCGTCGCCCAACACCCGTTCGACGGCCCGCTGGATCGTGGCCGCCAGCTCCATCCGTTCCAGGAACGAATACTGCAACTGCTGCCGCTGGACTTCCTGGTCTTTCAACTGCGTGACATCCTGCTCGGCGGCCGCGGGACGCTGCAGTCCCTCGTCCACTTCCGCCACCAGTTCCATCGGGACCAGTTTGCCGATGTTGGCTTCCAGCCACGTGTAATCGCGGATGATCTTGGCCGACGAATCGAATAGTTTGAGCAACTGCACGTCGGTGCGGATTTTCCAGTGCCAGGGAGTCCACAGCCCGGCGGCGAAAAACAGCATAATCGCCACGCAGCCCGCCGTGACCCAGGCATGCCGGCGGATGATCCAGGCTCCAAAGGATTCCCAGAATCGGGCTACCAGTTGGCTGAACGATGGGCGGCTGGCCTGATCGTCCGGGTTCCGCCGGCGCGGGGCCGGAGGCTTCCAGACCTGCAGGGCCGAGGGCAGGTAGGTGAACAGCACGATCAGCGTGGCCATCACGCCCAGGGCCGAATAGAAGCCGAACTTGCGGATCGGCACGATATTGCTCTGGCACAGCGAGATCAGCCCCAGCGCCGTGGTGAACGCCGCCAGTGCACACGGTCCCCAGCCATGATGCAACGCTCGTTCCGGTGCCCCTTCCAGGCCCCGCTCCTGCACCGCGTCGCGGTAGTAGTTGATGATGTGCACCGCCCCGGACAGCCCCAACACGTAGACCAGTGACGGCATGCTCATCAGGATCGCGTCCACCGTGCCGCCGGTCCACCAGACCATCGACAAGCTGGCCACCGCGCTGATCCCGCCCACGAAGAACACCATGATCGTGATCTTGACGCTGCGGAACGAAAGGTACGCCAGGGCGATCCCCAGGAAGACCGAAAAGCCGATCAGCCGGACCAGCGTGATCTGTCCCTCCTCATCAATCGCCACGTTGTCGACCGGCGGGCCGCCCAGCCGCAGCACGTTCGGCAGCCGCGGCTCCGGAGTGAACGGAGTCAGCGGAGGCGACGGCGGGGGCGTCACACCCGCCTCGGACGCCAACTGGATCAGGCGGCCCTGAGGTTTTCCCAACACGCCCCGGCCGCAGACTCGGCGCAGGTCCCGCGTGGCCTCCTTGGTCAGCGTCACCACGATGCAGGTCTGCTCGCCGTCCGGACCGAACAGCGTGCCCGTCAGCCGCTCCAGAGCCTGCCGCCGAGCGAACTCGGCCCGCTCCTCGTCCGACATGTCGCCGCCCAGCGGCCACAATGGGCCGCCCTCGCGCGACAGCTCCTCCAGGACCACCGGTCCGGAGCTGAGGGAGTTGAACAGGCGGGCATTCAGCTTGCGGGGATCGTCGTGGAAATCGTTCTTGTCGGTGGCGGTGGGAGGCTGACCCAACTGAGCGATCAGTTCCCCGCGCAGTTCGCGGTCTCCGATCAACTGGCGGAAGCCCAGCACGGCCGCCCCCAGCAGATTGCTCTTGCCCCGCCAGCGATACAAGCTGCCGTCCGGTGTGATGTAGTGCCACTGGTCATTCCGATCCAGCAGCCATTTTTCGCCCTGCCCGCCCCAGTTTTCGCGATAATCTCCCGTGGTAAACAGTCCCAGGCGATCGCCCAGTTGATGAGCCTGCAACTCCGCGCGCCGCCTTTCGTAGGCCGGCCGCTCGCTTTCCGGCACCGACGTCAGGTCGCCCAGCTCCGCTTCGGCCCGCGGACGCTTGATCTCCGCCAGCAGTTTCTCCCGCAAGAGCTGGAAGCTGGGATCGTCGCTCCGGCAACTCTCCCAGGTGAGCACAATGAAATGCTCGCCCATGAAGTTCTTGCCAAACCAAGCCAGCTCGCTGGTCTCTTCAAAGTCCGGCGGCAGCCAGTCCTTGACGTTGTTCTCCAGCCGCTCGACCGCCAGCCGCGCTCCGCGCAGGGCGAACGGCACCAGGAAGAACACGGCGCACAGGATGGGAACGGCCCAGCGAGCGTAAAAGGTCTTATTCATGGCGTCTCGAACTGCCAGTCTGGTTGCATCCATTCCGCAGCATCAAAGTGCTTAAGATTAACCGGCTTGCGTCGGGTCGTCCACGTCAGTTCGGGCGTCGCCGGCGGTCCTCGGCGGGGAATTTCGGGATGCCATGGTCCCACGTCGGTGGGATTTTTGATAACTTGCGGGGCAGTTTGCGGGGCACACGGGCTGGAAGCCCATGCTACGGACTTTGGATGATCCGCGGGGCACACGGGCTGGAAGCCCATGCTACGGCAGTTGATTGTTTGCGGGGGGCGGTGGATCGTCGCTCCGTTGCTGGAACTTGCTCGGTTTGTTCACTCCAGGAGACCCGTTCGCCATGACCTCAGCGTCCTCGCCCCTCCAGTCGCTCATCGCCTGTGGTACCCGGCTGTGGCTGGACTCCGTGGATCCGGACCTGGTGCGGGTCAATCGCGCTCTGGGGGCGACCGGGGCCACTTCGAACCCGGTGATCGTGTCCGACCTGATCAAAACGGGGCGTTTCGACTCGGAGCTGGAACGCCTGCTGGGCGACGGGCTGGACGACGAGGCGATTGCCTGGGAGCTGACCGACCAGTTGGTCCGGGGGGCTCAGCGGGTCTTGCACCCGGTGTGGGCGGACGGCCGCGGCAACGACGGCTATGTCAGTTTCGAGCTGGATCCGCTGCTGGAGGACCCCGCGTTGGACCTGCCGCACGGGGAACGGGTGGCCCGCTACATCGCCCTGGGCACTCAGTGGTCCGAGGGGCATGACAACCGCATGATCAAGGTTCCGGCCACGCCGGCGGGCCTGGAAGCGGTGGAGGAGCTGGCGGCGGCCGGGGTGACCTTGAACGTGACTCTGATCTTCAGCCCGCGGCAGTACGAGCTGGCCCGGCAGAACGTCTGGCGTGGCGCGCAGCGCCACGGGCGTCTCGATCGTTTCAAGAGCGTCTACAGTATTTTCGTGTCGCGCGTGGACGTCTACACGGAAAAGCACGTGCCCCAGCTTTCATCGCGAGCCCAGGGCCTGGTCGGGATCGTCAACGCCAAGCGGATCTGGCAGCAGAATCAGCAGTTCTGGGCCGACAAACAGTTGCCGCTGGCCCAGGAGATGATTTTCGCCAGCACGGGGACCAAGAAGCCGGGCGACGCGCCCTGGAAGTACGTCGAAGCGTTCGCCGGCAGCGACATTCAGACCAATCCGCCGGCGACGAACGAGCTGGTGCAGGCCAGCGGCCGAACGTTCGCTCGGCAGGTGGATCAGTTGCCCGACACCGAGGTGCTGGCCGAGATCGATCGCCTGGTGGACGTGGACCGGCTGGAGCAAGTGCTGATGGAGGAAGGCATCGACAAGTTCGCCACACCGCAAAAGGACCTGCTGGCCCTGATCGCTCAGAAACGCACGGCGCTGGCCGCCTCGTGAAGCCATGAACCGCCAGCCCTACTGCCGCCCGCCGCAGTGGTGGCCGCCCAAGCTTTCGCCGGCCTGGGTGCGCTGGTCGCGGGCGGCTCGCTGGCGGCGACTGCGCCAAGGGCAACGGCTGACGGCGATCGAGCCGCGGAACATCGAAGTGGTGCGGGACGAAGTGCGGCGCGGGCACGGAGTGCTGATCACGCCGAACCATTCGGCCCACTACGACTCGGCCGCGCTGTACGTGGCGGCCGACCGCATCGAGCAGCCGCTGTACTTCATGACGGCCTGGCAGGTGTTCGCCATGAGCGGCCGGTTCGAACGCTGGGCGATGCAGCGCCTGGGCTGCTTCAGCGTGGACCGGGAAAGCAACGACCGGCAGGCGTTCAAGCAGGCCGTGCAGATCCTGCAGGAGGCCCCGCATCCGCTGGTCATTTTTCCGGAAGGCGACATCTATCACACCAGCGACTGCGTGACGCCATTCCGCGAAGGCGCGGCCGCCATCGGGCTGGCGGCCGCCAAACGGGCCGAGCGGCCGCTGGTGGCAATCCCCTGCGGCATCAAGTTCTGGTACACGGATGACCCCACTGGCGGTCTGTGCGACGTCGCCGCGGAGATCGAACAGCGGCTGTACCTGCGGAGCCAGCCGGAGCTGCCGTTGCCCACGCGGATTCACCGCCTGGCCGAGGCGGCGCTGGCGCTGAAGGAACTGGACTATCTGGGGCACACGCGCGCCGGCCTGCTGCGTGAACGTGTCCTGTTCCTCACCTCGGCCGTCCTCCAGCAACTCGAAGCCCGCCACCGACTCGCGCCCAGCAACGGCACGACGCCCGAACGCGTCAAGGCGCTGCGGCAAGTCGTGATCCGCGACCTGGAACAGGCCGAATCGCCCGATCAAGGCGGCAGCCACGACCTCCGCTCGCTGCAGGCCGACATGGAGGATCTGTTCTTCGTGATGCAACTGTTCAGCTACCGGGGCGACTACCTGGCGAACGAGCCGAGCGTGGAACGGTTGGCCGAGACATTGGATAAATTCGAGGAGGACGTGCTGGGGCGCGACCTGCCGACCGTGCATGGCCGGCGCCGAGTGTGTCTCGACTTCGGCGCGCCGATCCCGATCGACGGCCAGGCCAAGGGACGCGACCGGACTGTGGAACTCACGCGGACCCTGCAAACGGCCGTCCAGCAGTTGATCGACGCGATGAACGAGCGAGAGTCGCCATTGGCGCCGCGACAGTAGCGCGGATAGTCGCCTTTCGCTCCGCGAAAGTAGCGTGGCAGTTCGCAAGCCGCTCGCGGTGGAAAGCTCAATCGTCGCGTCCGCTACTTTCGCCGAGCCGCAACCGAGGATTCCGCTACTTTCGCGGAGCGAAAGGCGACTATGGCGGAGAGAAAGGCGCCCATGGCTTCCGCGAACGCTGTGGGACGGTTCATTCCAGCAGCCGGGTGGCTGCCGCCGTCAACTCGCGGGCGGCGGCCTCGGTTTCCGCTTCGGCGATCAGCCGCACGATCGGCTCCGTATTGCTGGCCCGGACCAGCAACCAGCGGTCGTCCCACTCCAGCCGCAGCCCGTCGCTGCGATCCTGCCGGGCGTCCGGGAACCGCTCGGCCAGCATTCGAAAAGCCTCGCCCGTTCGCGACAATTCCAGCGGCACGGTCGTCTTGTGCATGCCAAAGGCGGGCAGTTCGTCCGCAAGCTGGCTGATTGGCAGCCGGCGGCTGGCCATCAGGTCCAGGATCTGGGCCATGCCCACGAAGCTGTCGCGGACATATCCCACTCGCGGGTCGATCGGGCCGCCGTTCCCCTCGCCGCCAAACACGGCCCGCTCCTGCTGCATCCGGGCCACGACGTGAGCCTCGCCCACCGGCGAACGCAACAGCCGCGCCCCGTGCCGCTGGGCGATCCGCTGGCACATCTGGCTGGTGGCGCAGTTCACGACGACCGCCGGACCGGTTCCGGTCGCCCGCTGGCTGGCGGGCTGTCCCAGCACGTGCTCCAGGCACAGGGCCAGCGTGTACTCCTCGCCCAGGTAGCGTCCCGTCTGGTCGATCACCGCCAGGCGATCGGCGTCCGGATCCTGGCAGAAACCGATCTGCGCTCCACAGCGAACCACTTCGGGGCCGATCGTCCGCAGATGCTCGGCGGTCGGTTCGGCCGGATGAGCGAACTGGCCGTCTGGGTGATCGCCGAGCAGCGTCAGTCGGCAGCCGAGCCGTTCGAGCAACACTCGACCCAGAAGGCTGCCGGCGCCATGATTCGAATCGAGCAGCACGTGAAACGAGAAGTCGCGGATCCGCGGCACGTCGACGGTGGCGAGCACCAGGTCGAGGTGATGCGACAGGGTGTCGGGACAGGTTTGGACGCCGCCGATCTGCTCGTGCCGGGCGAACTGGTAGTCGTCGGCTCGGAACCGGGCCAGCACCCGCTGTCCCTGTTCGGCGGTCAGCACCTGGCCATTGGCGGCAAACAGCTTCAGCCCGTTGTACTCGGGCGGGTTGTGGCTGGCGGAGATCTGGATGCCGCCGGCGGCCGCGAGTTGGCGGACCAGCACGCCCGTGGTGGGAGTGGCCGCGATTCCCGCGTCGCATACATCGCGGCCCATGGCCCGCGCGGCGGCCCGCACGGCGTCGGCCAGCATCGGCCCGCTCGCTCGACCGTCGCGCGACAGCACCAGCGGACCGGCAGGTTGCTCGGCGACGTACGCCGCCACGAAGCGCACGGCCAGATCGGGCGTCAGGCTCTCGCCGACAATCCCTCGCAGGCCCGAAACGCTGATGATCGGATCTTTTGCTGGAGCCATGGGTTGAGCATCGGCAATGGCGAGTAGGAATGCAAGACGCTATGCTTGGAGTTTTGGCTTCGCTGGAGTCGCCTCGCGGGTTATCCCTCGCGGACGCGTCGGGCCACATGATGGTTGAATTTGTGCGAGGATTCACCCTCGCTGACGCGTCGGGCTACATCCGACTCCAACGTGGCGCGGTCAGCCGAAAATCTAACGGGATATCGCTGTGAATCAAGCAGAACAACAGGCCGCGCTCGACGATCTGGAGCGGGCCGCCACCGCCGGCCGATTGTCGCCCGGCGCGGTCGACAACATTCGCATCTGGCTGACCGAGGCCCGCTACCGGCGTTTCGCGCCGCAAGTCGTCGAACATCTTCGGCAAGGGATGTGGCGAGAACTGGACGATGCCTTCTGGACGGTGATTCCGTTCGGGACGGGCGGTCGCCGCGGGCGGATGTACCCGATCGGCTCGAACGCGATCAACGAGCGGACGATTGGTGAGAGCGCGCAGGGGTTGGCCGAGTATGTGCTGGAGCAACAGCAGGCTGGCCGGCTGGAGGTGACGGGGGAACTGGCCTGCGGCATCGCCTACGACACTCGGCACATGTCGCGGGAGTTCGCCGAGCTGTGCGCCGCGATCATGGTCGCTCACGGCTTTCGCGTGTACTTTCTGGACGAGCACCGCAGCACGCCCGAACTGTCGTTTCTGGTGCGATACAAACAGTGCGCCTGTGGCATCATGGTCACCGCCAGCCACAACCCCCCCAGCGACAATGCGGTCAAGGTGTACTGGTCCAGCGGCGGCCAGGTGCTGCCGCCGCACGACCGGGGCATCATCGATCGCGTGATGCGGGTCGGCGAGCTGCGGGAGGCCAGCTTCGCGGACGCGGTCGAGGACGGGCGAGTGATCCGGTGCCGCGAGGAGGTGGATCGGGCCTACCAGGCCGCCGTGCTGGCGCAGGCCATCCCAGGGCCCCGCGATTTGAAGATCATCTACTCGCCGCTGCACGGCGTCGGTTCCGCGTCGGTTTGCCCGCTGCTGGCCGCCGACGGCTTTGGCGACGTCGAGGTCTATCCGCGACACGCTGAGCCCGACGGGGACTTTCCCAACGTGCCGGAGCATGTATCCAATCCTGAAAACCCGCACGTGTTCAGCGAGATCATCCAGCGGGCTCGGCAAACGGGGGCCGAACTGATCCTGGCGACGGACCCGGATTGCGACCGCATGGGCTGCGCCGCGCCCCTGACGCTCGACCCGGAGGGACCTTGGAGCACGCTGACCGGCAATCAGATCGGGGCGTTGCTGGCCGACTTCGTCCTGGAACATCCGGGCGGCCGCGGGCGGTGGAGCAACGAACACTACGTGGTGCAAACGCTGGTCACCAGCCGGATGATCGAGCGGATCGCCACGTCGTACCGGGTCCGGACGATCCGCGATCTGCAGGTGGGTTTCAAGTGGATCGGAGGCGTGATGGACGAGCGGGGCCCGGACCGGTTCGTGTTCGGAGCCGAGGAGTCGCACGGATACCTGACCGGGCAGTACGTGCGGGACAAGGACGGCGGGTTGGCGTGCCTGCTGATGGCGGAGCTGGCGGCCCGCGTCAAGGCTCAAGGCAAGTCGCTGCACGAGAAGCTGGCGGCGCTGTACTGGCAACACGGATACCATGCCGAACGATTGTTGAACCTGCCCTTGCCGGGCTCTGAGGGGATGCAGGCGATGGACGCCTTGATGGCCCGCTTCCGCCGGCAACCTCCGCGCACCCTGGGAGGAATCGACGTGGCCGAGGTGCTGGACTACCAGGCGTTGACCCGCTGCCGTCTGGACGGAGCATCCGAGCCGATGCCGGGCGCGCCGCCGGGAAACATGGTGATCCTGGAGCTGGCCGAGGAGGGGAACTACGTGGCGGTGCGGCCATCGGGGACCGAGCCGAAGGTGAAGTTCTACATGTTCACCTTCACACCGGCCGAATTGCTGGCCGACCTGGAATTGAGTCGCCAGGAACTGGACGCTCGGCTGGATGGGTTCGAGCGGGACTTGAAGCAGTTTGCCGGCATTGAGGTTTAGGAGGTTCGCCGGAGATGCCAGCCTCGAATCCAATGCCGGCTCCCTCCAACACGCTGGGCAAGGCCAGCCTGGTGCTGGGGATCATGGGCAGCTTTTTCGTGTTCAGCGTGGGCTTGTGTGCCGGTGTGGGCAAACAGCAGGGCTGGCTGCAACACGTGGGCGTGATCCTGTTCGTGATCGGGGGCAGCTTCGCGTTCTTGGGGTTGCTGGGCGGCCTGCTGGGACTGCTGGGCCTGTTGGGGCGCAGCCATCCGAAGGCCACGGCCGTCGCGGGACTGCTGCTGGGCGTGCTGACAGTCGCGCTGTTTCTGGCCATATTGAATGCTGCCAGATGACTCGGCCGGTCGCGGTGGAGTGTTTGTGTTTCTCTCCAGCCAGCGCTCCGGCCAACAGGACATGCACCATGGCCACGGACGATGTTGCTGCGGCGGAGTTTCCGGACCGGGACGACCGGCCGGCGGAGCCGGATCTGCCCACAGGGGAGCCCCCGAACGTGCCCGCTGGGGAGCCCCCGGATCTGCCGGTGGGGGACACGCTGGCGGAGGCCAGCGAGCGGCCGTCGTTTGAGCGGGCCGCGGCCAAGGTCCGGACCTTTCCCATGTCGCCGGGCGTGTATCTGATGAAGGATGCCGCGGGCCGGGTGATTTACGTCGGCAAGGCCAAGAACCTGCGCAGCCGGGCGGGCAGCTATTTTCTCAAGGCGGCCGCCGAGGAGCCGCGCACGCAGTGGGTCGGTGAGATCCGCGACATCGACTTCGTCCAGTGCGACAGCGAGGTGGACGCCCTGTTGATGGAGGCCCGGCTGGTCAAGGACGTGCAGCCCAAGCACAACAAGGAACTCAAGGACGACAAGACGTTTCCCTACCTGCAGATCACCACGCGGGAGGACTTCCCGCGCGTGGAGGTGACTCGCGAGCCGCGCGACCGGGGAGTCAAGCTGTACGGTCCGTTCGCCAACGCCGGCGCGCTGCGCGGGGCGGTGCAGGTGCTGCAGAAGATTTTCAAGTTCCGCACCTGTTCGCTGGACATCGACGAGCAGGACGAACGTTGGCGGTGGTTCCGTCCCTGCCTGCTGGCCAACATCAACCAGTGCACGGCGCCGTGCAACTTGCGGATCAACAAGGAGGAGTATCGCCGCGACATCAAGCGCCTGCAGATGTTTCTGGAAGGCAAGAAGCAGCGGCTGATCGCCCAGATGAAGCGCGACATGCTGGAGGCCTCCGAGCGGCTGGAGTTCGAACGAGCGGCCCGGTTGCGGGACGATATCCGGATGCTCGAGACCCTGGATCAGCGGGGCGAACTGGACACGCACGCGCAGCCGGAGGTGTTCTATATCGACCCCAAGAAGGGGCTCGCCGGTCTCCGCAAGTTACTCAAACTCAAGGACCTGCCGCGGACCATCGAGGGCGTCGATATCGCTCACCTGGCCGGCGGCCAGACGGTGGCCAGCCTCGTGCAGTTCATCGATGGGTTGCCGTTCAAGCCAGGCTATCGCCGCTACAAGATCCGCTCGGTCGACGGGGTTGACGACTTTCGCAGCATCCATGAGGTTGTGTCGCGGCGCTTCAAGCGGCTGCACGACGAAAGCGAAGTCTTTCCCGACTTGTTACTGATTGACGGCGGCAAGGGACAACTCGGAGCGGCGCTGGCGGCGTTCCAGCAGCAGGGCATCACGCCTCCCACGCTGGTCTCGCTGGCCAAGCGGGACGAGGAACTGTACGTACCTGGGCAGTCGGAGCCGCTGCGGCTGCAGCGTAACGCCTTCGCCTTGCGGTTGCTGCAATACGTGCGCGACGAAGCGCACCGCTTCGCGCAGCACTATCACCATCTGCTGCGCAGGAAGTCCACGCTCGGCGAGTGACAATTGACCTCTTGACAATTGACCTCTGCAATTGACCTCTGGGGTCGATTCGGCAGGATGGGAGGAATACGGGCTGTGCGCCGCAGGCGGAGCACAACGCGCCTGGTGGAACATCGGCGGCGCTTGAGTGATCGCGAAATCACCGTTATGCCCAGGATCAGGTCACGGGCTGGAAGCCCATGCTACGTACGGTCAAGCGTGGGATCAGGTCACGGGCTGGAAGCCCATGCTACGTACGTGCGTAAAAGTCCATCGGCCGAGAACTTGGCGGCTGCACCGCCTTCGTGATCGGGTTTGAAGTTTTTCCGACGCCGTGGCTTGATCGGCCATTAAAAGCTGCTAGACTCGGCATTCGTGGGTTTTGGGCCCAGGATGGTGCCAAGACAAATCACCTGGATGGGAAATCGGCCCAATTCGACGAGTCGCTCGGAATTGGCCTGGAAGTGTAACCCGGTTCGTGGCCCGAAGCGTCAGGGAGGGAGCACCCGGTCAGTGGCGATCGCCCGATGACGCAGCCTGCGAAATTCCTGCTGGGAGAGTTTCGTCGCGTGTTGGACGAGCGGTATCGGGTATCGATCCCCTCGCCGCTGGTCGACGCGCTGGTCGAGGACGGACAGGACTGCATCCTGGCCAAGGAACGGCCGGGGGCGTTGAGTCTGTGGAATGCCAGGCAATGGCAGAGCCGCTTGGATGCGGGAGTGGAATTGGTCGAGAACAAGATGCGGGCCGGGCGGCTCGAAGGACGCTTGGAGGAGGTCCAGCGTTTGGGCCGGTTGTTGTCGACCCGTCATACGACCGTGCAACTGGCTGGCCGAGGGCGTCTGGTCATTGGCGAAGGATTTCGCGAGTTTCTGGGCGTCGAAACGGGCGGCGAGTTGATGGTGGTGGGAGCGGCGGTTTGCGTGGAGTTGTGGCAGCCCGCCGCCTGGCTGCGGTACTTACAAGAGCAGATGCCGGATTTCGGCCGACTGTTCAATCAGTTATCCCAATAATCCGCCACCTACCCCGTGGCCAAGCACAAGCAGGTGTCCGGCAGAGCAGCTCGTAGCGTACCCTACCCGTGTCACTACGTTTGGGATGCAAGTCACCACGGATAGGGCTCGTTCGGCACGGAGGCCCTTTTGCCGGGCACCTGCTTGTGCTTGTTCCAGGGATCGGGACGGGCACTCGAACGACTATCGGGCCAGCAGGCCGCAGGCAAACGCGGCCAAAGTCACGAGTCCGCCGATCAGCAACACCCGCGGGCCATGGCGCCGGTCCGCGCGGCGCATCAGGTCGCGTTCTGCCGGGTTCCATGTGCGGGACGGGGCGCCCAGGCGAATCTGCAGCCACTCCCAAAGCCCCGGCAGATACGAGTCATCACCGGTGGCCTGCCACTCTCGGGCGGCCGAGGCTAACGTCTGTCGAGCGCGCCAGCGCTTGTCACGCGCTCGGCGCTTCTCCAGCCAGGCTTGCAGGCTGGGGACCAGAAAACCGTGCGCCAGCTCGTATTGGATCGGGGCTGAGCTGGTGTCCTCCCCCAAAACCGGACTCTGCCGGACGATCCCCAGCGGATCGACCAGCAGCGCCAGCAACTGGCTGGCTGCCTGCTTGCCAGCTTCGCAAACCTGGAGCAGCTCGTCCCGGCTGCAGCCGCCGGCGCCAGTGGTCCGAGCGGCCAGCAACTGCTCCAGCATGGCCAGCAGGTCGAACTCGGACGCTGACGGGCATCGCGTCCTGGCAGTCCGCAGCACATGCTCCAGGTAGCAGGTTTCCACGTCCGGCAGCCACGGGTCCTGGCCTTTCGCCACGTCGCGCCGGGACGGGTCGGACAGCAGCGTGGCTGCCAGGGAAATTCGCCCCCAGTGTGCGGGTTCTCCGGTCGGCGATGGTCCAAGAAGTTTGCCGAACCATGCCGGTGAATCGGTTGCCCAACTCTCGATCACCTTCGGGGACGCTCCACCGGAGCTGGCGGCCGTACTCAGCAACCGCAGCGCTTCGCGCTCGTCGGGCGGTCGAATCGCCCGGCAATTCCGCCCCTCCTCAACGCGCAGGTCCGCCAGTTCGAGAAACCTGGTCAGGCTCGGCCAGGCGGCATCATCCACCACCAGCAGCAGCGTCAACCGCTCGGCCGCGGCTTGCCTGGCCGCGTACAACAGCGGTTGCCACTGGCAGGGCGGTCCCTGCAGCAGGCGCTCGAACTGATCCACCACCAGGATCAGCTTCCGATTGTGGGCGAGGATCTGGCGGCGGCGGATCAGGGCCAGCGTGTTGGTCAGATCCGCTTCGGGCGGGGCATCGCGGACGACCCGCCGCAAGCTCTGCAGCACGTGCCGCTCGGTATCCCGCGCGGACGCGGCGGTGAAGACCGCCAGCACGTCCGGGGCCAGTTGCGGCAGCAAGCGGTCGCGCAGCAGCGATGACTTGCCGCCACCGGCCGGCCCGTACAGCACGCACACGTCGCTGGCCAGTTCGCCCTGGCCCGCTTCGACAAGCTGCTTCCAGCCGGCGATCTCATCCGGCATGCCGTCGCCGCTCGGACGATCCACCGGCTCACCCAGGGATTGGTTCAGGGCGTGCGCGAAGGCCTGTGCCGTGGAGTAGCGGCGGGAGGGATGGCGAGCCAGGGCCCGGCGGCACACCGCCAGCAGGTCTTCCGGCAACTGGACCGCGGCGCCCGGCCGCGGAGACTCGAATCCGGCTGCCTGCTGAAGCTGCAATTCGGCGCGGGAGCGGGCCGGAAACGGGACCTGACCCAGGGCCAGCCAGCAGAGCAATGCCCCCAGGCTATAGACATCGCTGCGAGCATCCACGCGGTGCTCTTCGCCCGCCACCTGTTCCGGGCTGAGAAACGCCAGCTCAACTCCGGCCGACTCCATCCTCCGCAACTCCTCTTCGCCCATGAGCAGCGGAAAGTTGGCCAGGCAGGGTCGCTCCGCCTCGTCGAAGTACACGTTCTCTGGTCTCAGGTCCGCGTGGACCAGGCCCTGCTGGTGAGCGTAATGCAACGCTTCGGCCAGCCCGGCCAGCCAGCCGCAGCGCGTCGTCAGATCAGGCGAGTTCGCCGCGATGCGCTGTGCCAGGTTGGGACGAGCGTTCAGTGGCAGCACGGTGTACAGGCGGCCGGTCGGCTCGATCCCCAGGTCGTAGACTGGCTGCAGGTAGGGGTGATCGAGTCTCAGCAGGGCCTGCCGGCGCTGCTGAAATCGTTCGGTCTCGCCCGGAGCCAGATTCCGTTCAGCGGACACTTTCAAGGCGACTTCGCGGCCCAGTTCCCGGTCGTGCGCCAAGAACACCTGTCCGGACCAGTCGGCGCCCAGTTTTCGAACCACCTGGTAGCGGCCCGCGGACGGCGATTGCCAGATCGGACTGGCGGGAAAATCGGTTCGGCGAGTGGCCAGTTCGCTGGGGTTGCGGCGAACCAGCGTCGGGCGACCAGCGGCGCCTGGCGCGCCCGTGGCTTCGGCAAAGACCTGCTGCACCAGGGATTGGTGCTGGGCGAAGCGAACCTTGTACTGCCAGACCGTGGGACGTTCGCCTTCGGACTGCCGCAACTCCAGTTCCAGGGCCAGCAGTTCGGTCAGCAGGCTGGCCCGCAGGGGACCTTGCGCCGTGCCCAGGTACTCCTCGATGCTGGGCCGATGGCCCAACCGCCAGGCGGCCTCGAATTGCCGGCACACGTGGTCAACTTTCCGTTCCAGCTCGACGGGCAGCCGCGACGATTCGACCCGCGACTGGGGACCGGGCTGGGCGTCCGGTGGGTTCACGCGAGCTCCTGTTCCCACAGTGTCTTGATCAACTGCAGGCGGCGCTGTACGGTGCGGCGGGCGCAGCCAAGTTGTTCGGCGACTTCCTGGTTGGTGTAGCCTTCCATTTTGAGCAAGGCGATGGAACGCAGTTCGGCATCTTCGAGCCGGCCCATCAGACGGCTGAATTCCTCGGCCACGATCGCCGCCATTTCGGGCGTCGGTTCGCCGCCCAGCACCTGGTCCCATTGTTCCAGCGTCAGTTCGGCCGCGGCCAGCTCGCCGTCGGCGTGCCGCGCGGCCCGTTTCTGCCGCCGCTCGTAGTTGCGCTGGTCGAGAATCTTGCGGACGGTCAGCACGACCAGCAGTTGCCACAGATCGTCGCGGTCCTCCAACTGCCGGAACCGGCCTTGCTCCGCTCCGCGGCAGAAGCTGTCGAAGGCACTCAGCGCCGCATCCTCTTCGTCCGCCAGGCGCGTCGGCGCGGCGGCCAGCCGGGAGCGGGCCAGGCCGACAAGCCGGGCGAAGTAGCGGTTCCAGAGTTGCCGGGCCGCTTCATCGTCTCCCCGTTTCAGGGAGTCGAGCCAGACGGTGACGGACCCTTCACTCATGGCGGTCGACTCGAACAAGGGCCCGTTCAGGGCCTGGGCCCGGTCTGAGCGGACGACAACCGCGTCTGCGTTTCGACGCAGGCCATCCGCAGCTCATATAACACGCTGGCCAGCAGTTGGGATTCCTCCGCATCGAGCTGGCCTTGCGTCTTGGCTTCGAGCACGTGGAGCGTATCGACGAAGTACCGGACCCAGGCCAGTTGCCGCTGCGCGTCGTCCGGGCTGCCGCCGACATCTGCCAGGGCGTACGAGGCTTGCGTGGCCAGGGTCACGACCAGTTGTTCGAAGGAAGCCGGCGGCGGCGGCACCGGCGGCAACTCGGGCCCCG
>JAGFJK010000123.1 GCA_024102795.1 Pirellulaceae bacterium | reverse complement strand
GGTGGATCTCGCCGGCGGGTGATAGCAGTTGGATGCGCACGAGTGAGTTACCACGAATTGGGAATTGCCGAGCGTCCGACATCATATCGCGCGACCGGCGCGCCAGCCATAGTCGCCTTTCGCTCCGCGAAAGTAGCGCGGTTGCGGGAACCGGCCTTCCATTGGCGGTCCGACGTGTGCTTCAGGCGGGCTTGGACTTCCTGGCGGGCCTGCGTTGACAGCCTGTGCGAGGCGCCCGCTACTTTCGCGGAGCGAAAGGCGACTATGGGCTACTTTCGCGGAGCGAAAGGCGACGCGGGGCGCTCGAGCTTGCCCCGCTCTGCCGGGACTTGTAGATTGACGTCGGATGAACCGCCCCTTTGCGAATGATTTGAGTGCCATGCGGACGACGGACCCATCACTTCCGGAATCGGTGTCCGAGCCAGTCGTGCCGCGGCGAGCTCGGCCCGCGGAGATGCCGGTGCCGAATTGGCTGAACCTGTTGCTGGTGGTGCTGGTCGTGGCGGGTTCCGTCTGGCTGCTCTGGCTGGCGTCGCAGGCCTCGGCCTGGTACCTGGTACTGGCCGTAGGCGTCGCGTTTTCGTATCTGCAATTGACCAATTACGCCTTGCTGCACGAGGCGACGCATGCCAACCTGAACGACGACCCGCGTTGGAACTACGTGCTGGGCGTGGTCACGGGGCTGTTCTTTCTGGCTCCGTTCTCGTTGATTCGAGTAACTCACCAGGGGCATCATCAGCGCAACCGCAGCGACGCGGAGATGTTCGACCTGTACTACCCGGACGACAGTTTCTTCTTCAAGTGCTGGGTCTGGTACGGCACGTTGCTGGGTTTCTTCTGGCCCTGGATTCCGCTCAGCGCGGTGGCCTTCGCCCTCTGTCCCCGCAGCATCGGCCTGCAATTCTTCAGCGGGCGGCCGTTCGGCAACGCGAACGTCCGGGACCTGACAGCCGCCGACGTGCGCCGCATCCGCTGGGAGCTGTTGTTGACGGCCGCCGTGTTCGGCCTGTTGTTCTGGGCACTGCATCTGAAGTGGACCAGCGTGCTGGTGCTGTACGCCTGCTTCTCGTTCAACTGGTCCACTCGGCAGTACGTGGCCCACGCCTTTTCGAAGCGGGACATCGTGGAGGGAGCCTGGAACCTGCGGCACAACTGGTGGATGTCCAAGCTGCTGTTGCACGGCGAGTGGGATTTGAACCACCACCGGCACCCGGAGGTCTCCTGGTACTATCTGCCGCGACTGTCTTCCGGCTCGGAAGCGCGGCCCGGTTACGTGCGCCAGTACTGGCGGCAGTGGGGCGGACCGCGCCCGGCGCTGGAGCCGTCGCCGCTGGGGGAGGCTCGCGGCGACGACCTGGAATTGGCGAAGGGGGCCGGATGAGAATCACGTTCGTCCGCCCGAACATGCACGACGGCCGGTCGCTGGACGCGATGCAGCCGCTGTGCTTCGCCATTCTGCAAAGCCTGACTCCGAGCGGCGTGCGGACCGTTCTGCACGACGAGCGGTTGGCTCGCGTGCCGGTCGAGGAGCCGACCGATCTGGTGGCCATGACGGTCGAGACCTATACCGCTCGGCGAGCCTACCAACTGGCCGGCGAGTATCGTCGGCGCGGCGTGCCGGTCGTGCTGGGAGGTTACCATCCGACGTTTCTGCCCGAAGAGGCGCTGCGGTACGCGGACGCGGTGGTGTGCGGCGACGCCGAGGGGCTCTGGCCGCGAGTGGTCGACGACGCTCGCCGCGGACAACTGCAACCGCTCTACCGGCAGGACGGCTTTCCCCGGCTGGACGGGCCGCCGCCCGATCGGACGATCTTCCGCGGCAAACGGTACGCCCCGCTGTCCCTGGTGCAGTATGGGCGGGGCTGCCGCTTCAACTGCAATTTCTGTTCGATCCGAGCGTTCTACGGCAGCAGTTTGCGGCAGCGGCCCGTGAGCGACGTGGTGGCCGAGATCCGGCAACTGCGGCGGAAGCTGGTGTTTCTGGTCGACGACAATATTTTCGTCGACAAGCCGCGGGCCGCCGAGTTGTTCGAGGCGCTGATTCCGCTCAACATCCACTGGACGTGCCAGGTGTCGATCGACATCGCCCAGGATCGGGAGCTGGTGCGGCTGATGCAGCGGAGCGGCTGCATGGGGGCGACGATCGGCTTCGAGTCGCTGAATGCCGACAACCTGCGGCAGATGCGCAAGGCCTGGAACGTGAAGCATGGCGGCTACGAGGATTCGCTGCGCGTGTTCCAGGAAGCGGGCATCATGATTTACGGCACGTTCGTGTTCGGCTACGACCAGGACGGTCCGGAGGCGTTTGACGAGGCGCTGCGATTCGCCATCAGGAACCGGTTCTATCTGGCGAATTTCAATCCCCTCACGCCGACGCCGGGCGCCGACCTGTACGCTCAATTGGAACAGGAAGGGCGGCTGATTCACGATCGCTGGTGGCTGGACCCGGCGTTTCGCTACGGCCACGCGACGTTTCATCCCCGCGGCATGACCGCCGAGCAATTGACCGCCGGCTGCCTGCGCGCTCGACGGCAATTCAATGCCTGCGCGTCGATCTTCCGCCGTGCCTGGGATCGTCGCACCAACGCCCGCTCGGCGTACCGCCTGGGGGTGTTCCTGGTCTCGAATCTGATTTCCAAGCGCGAGATCCGGGCCAAGCAGGACCGGCCGCTGGGGTCGTCGCGGGAGCTGCCAGGCAGCCCGGTTCACGCATGAAGATCACGTTCATCAAACCGAACATCGGCCGCTTCGACCACAGCCTGTACGTGGACGAGGCGCGGATGGAACCGCTGATGCTGGGCGTGCTGGCCGGCCTCACGCCGCCGGACGTGGAGTGCGTGCTGTACGACGATCGCATGGAGGCCATCCCGTACGACGAGCCGACCGACCTGGTGGCAATCACCGTCGAGATCTATACCGCTCGGCGAGCGTATGAGATCGCGGCCGAATACCGGGCTCGCGGCGTGCCGGTGATCCTGGGCGGCATGCATCCCACGCTGCTGCCGGACGAAAGCCAGCAGTACGCCGATTCGATCTTTCTGGGCGACGCCGAGCATGGCTGGGCCGAGGTGGTCGATGATGCGCGGCACGGGCGGTTGCAGCCACGGTACCAGGCGCGGGTGGGAGCGGCTCAAGTGGGCGGCTTCCAGCCGCGGCGGGATTTGTACTCGGGCAAGGGTTACCTGCCGCTGACGCTGATCCAATTCAGCCGCGGCTGCCGCTTTGCCTGCGAGTTCTGTGCGATCAGCTCGTACTTCCACCGCCGGCACTACGCCCGTCCGATCGAGGAACTGGTGGACGAGATCCGCAATCAGGGTCGCCGGTACCTGTTCCTGGTGGACGACAACGTGCTAAGCGACCGCGAGGCGGCCAAGGCGATGTGCCGGGCCTTGATTCCGCTGGGCGTGAAGTGGGTCTCGCAGGCGTCGCTGGACATGACCGACGATCTGGAGCTGATGGAGCTGCTGGCCCGCAGCGGCTGCCTGGGCAACGTCGTGGGCTTTGAATCGATCGACCCGCGCAGCATCGCGCTGATGCGCAAGGCGCCGAACCAGGGTGCCGAGGCCGCCTGGGACCAGTACCAGAGACAGGTCGAGGTGCTGCGCGATTTCCACATGCAGACCTGGGCCGCGTTCACGCTGGGGCACGACTACGACACGCTGGAGTCGATCCGCGAAACGCACGAATTCGCCATGCGGAACCGGTTCTGCTTCGCCGCCTACAACATCCTGATGCCCTACCCGGGCACGCCGCTGTACAAGCGGTTGCAGAACGCGGGCCGCCTGCTGTGGGACGGCCAGTGGTGGCTGCACCCGGAGTACCGGTTCAACGAAGCGGCGTTCGTGCCGCTGAACATGAGCGCCGACGAATTGACGCGCGCCGTCTGGCAGTGCCGGGACGACTGGAATCGCCCGTGGTCGATCTTCCGGCGGATGTGGGATTTCAAGACGCATCTCAGCTCGCCCGCCCGGCTGGTCCTGTACCTGGCCTATAATCCGCTGTATGCCCGCGAGTCGTACAAGAAGCAAGGCATGCTGTTCGGACTGTCCCGGCAGTCGCCGCCCGCTCAGCCGCCCGCGCGTTCGGCCGCACCCACCATGGCGAATCCCTGAGCGGAGCGTTCCTTCGTGTTTGGCATCTACGATCGTAGCGGGCGGCTGGGGACCGGCGAGGTGCTGGGCCGGCTGCTGAAAACCTGGAATCAGCAGGAAACCAACAAATACTGCGGGCATTGCGGCCGGCATGTTCTGGCGCTGAGGCCGGCCACGCCCCGGCTGCGGAATCTGCTTTGGACGGTACTGACTCTGGGCGCGTGGTCGGTGGTCTGGCTGATCCAGTCGCGGCGCCGTCCCGGCTGGCGCTGTGCCCAGTGCGGCCGGCAGGTGGTCTGAACGGCCGGGATACGGCGTCTCCCACGGACCGGGTCGCTCAAAGGCCGTGCAGCGGGGCTCACTGGTCGAGCGTACGCGTGGCGCCGGTTCTGGCATTCGGCCAGTCCCGCGGCTACGATAGGGTGGTTTCCGCTGGACATCGTTTGTCTGGCGGCCTCGATTGAAGTTGCCCTTTGCACGCCTGGAAACATGCCATGAAACTCTCCCCCTGGTACGCGTTGTCGCTGGCCGCCCTGCTGTTGTTCAATCTTCCCAGCCTGACGGCCGAGGAACCGGCGGCCGAGCACGACGCGATCAAGCCGGTCCCGCGGGATGGCAACTGGATGAAGCGGCACGAGGCGATGAACGCCCGCGTGAAACAGGGCAACGTGGACCTGGTGTTCATCGGCGACTCGATCACCCAAGGCTGGGAAGGCGCCGGCAAGGAAGTCTGGGCGAAGTTCTACGGCGAGCGGAACGCCGTGAACCTGGGCATTGGCGGCGACCGCACGCAGCACGTGCTCTGGCGGCTGGCCAACGGCAACCTCGAAGGCATCTCGCCCAAGCTGGCCGTGGTGATGATCGGCACGAACAACTCGGGCAACAACACGCCTCAGCAGATCGCCGATGGCATCAAGGCGATCGTCGGCAAGCTGCGAACCGCGACGCCGGACACCAGGATCCTGCTGCTGGCGGTGTTTCCGCGGGGTGCGACCAAGGACGACGCTCGCCGGCAGGTCAACGAGCAGACCAACCAGATCGTGTCCAAACTGCACGACGGCCAGCACGTTTTCTACCTGGACATCGGCCCGCGGTTCCTGCAGGACGATGGTACCTTGTCGCGCGACATCATGCCCGATCTGCTGCACTTGAACAAGCAAAGCTACACGATCTGGGCCGAGGCAATTGAGCCGATGGTCGGGCGGTTGATGAAGGATGAGGCCTGATCGGTAGTCGTTTGCGGTGTTTCAACTTTCAAATCGGCGATGAGTAAACAAATCGACCCCTTCTGGCTCCCTCCCCGGAAGCCGGGGAGGGAGCCAAAGGGTTATCGAGGGGGAGCGCTCGCCGACGCAGAGACCATCCACGTTTTCCCTCGGTCACAACGGCAAATCCACTCAGCAAAACAACTTCAAAGCGGCACGATCCCGGAAGCCGAAGCGGGAGCCAGAAGTGGTCTAAGGGGTGGTTGGCGAAACGGTTCCCACGAAACTCGCAGCTTCCAACTTCAAGACATACGCTTCGGGTTACATACTCCCGAATGTGATCGAGGGCGCAACTTCAAGGACGTCAGCGAGGGAAGCTGGAGTGGCCATGGTTGAAATGGATGCCGGGCAACTGATCGGAGCGATCACCCAGTTGCAGCTCCTGCATCGCCAGGGCCGGTTTGCGATTCCGCTGCGGATGAAGCTGCTGCCGGGCGGCTTGCGCCGCAAAGGCATGGCCCAGGACGTGTCGGACGTTTATGCCTGCCTGCAGCCGCTGCTGAAAGTGGATCTGAATCGCGTCAGCCGCGGCGCGGAGCTTCCGCCGCATGCCGCCGGGCAGTTGTACGCTTTCTATCGCGCCCTGGTCCAACTCCGCATGGCGTCCGAGGCGGGCAAGGCCGAGCGGGCCCAGGAACTGCTCGACGCCCTGGCCGAGGAGTTGGACGTGGTCGACGCCTCCGAGAGCGGGGCGGCGCGCGAGGAGGGGCTGGCGGCCGAGCTGCAGGCGCCAAGCTGGCTGCGGCTGTACCGAGTGCTGATGCCGGCCGCTGAGGAGCAACTGGCGAAAACTCGGTTGCTGGCGCAGTTCCTCAGCCAGTGGGAGACCAGCGCCGACGACCCGCGCGCCGTCGCCCTGCTTACGCTGCTCGCTCGCCAGCCCGCCGGCCAGCCCGCCCGGGCGGCGCTGGAAAAACTGGTGGAGGTCGGCAGCGATTACCCGCAGCGGTGGGCGCTGCTGCTGGGCGAACCGATGTGCGATTGCCTGCTGCGGCACTTCGACGCGGCCGGTCAGCAGCGGTTGCTGGTGGACTGGATTGCGCTACTGACCACGTCGGAACGCGAAGCCGAGATTCGTGGCGAACTGCTGGAACGCTGGCTGCGGGAACTTTCCGCGCCGCGGGACCTGGCCGCCGCGGTCGGTGGACTGGCCGATCTGACGCGGCAAACGGGAGCCGTCAGCCCGGAGATCCTGCAGGCCTTGCGCCTGCGCGGCTCGGTCAGCGCGCTGCCGATCCTGCATTGCCTGCGGTCGGACGACGGCACGTTCGCCTCGCCCGACGCGCAGTTCCTGATCGGCCGTCTGCTGCAAGCTCACGACGTCGCCGGCCAGCCGGCGTTTGTCCGGTTCTGCCGCCGCGTCGCTCACGTCGAACTGACGGTCGGGCTGAGAACCTCGCTCAGTGATCGCCTGCTGCCCAACAGCAAATGGAAGCAGGCCTTGATCAACCAGGCGTTTCCGGTGGACGGGCTGAATAAGCAACTGCGGGCCTCGACCGATTACCACGCCGAACTGTATTACCTGCTGCTGCTGGCCCTGCAACAGTTTGACGGTGCGACCCTGGGTGAAGTGACGCGAGCCCTGTCGCTGATCGACCTGGCGATTCGGCAGAACAAGATCGACCCGCGGCACCTGGCCCTGCTGCTGCGCGACATGAAGCGCGACCCCGGCGCGGGACTGCTGACGCTGGTGGACGAGGAGCGGATCGACGCCAAGAGTCAAGGCGACCCGGAACTGTTCCTGCTGTACATGAACCTGTGTTTGATTTCGCGAACGTCGGAGCGGGTGGAAAGTCTGGATCTGGACAACCTGAGCGGCACGCTGCGGAAGCTGAAGATCCGCGACGCCCGAGGACGAGAATAGGTGTCAGTTGTCAGTTGTCAGTTGTCAGTGGAAATGGACGAGTGACCACTGAGTGTCGATGACCGATGACTGGCAAGCAGCAACTGCGGATTGCAAGTTTCGGATTGCAAATTGCAAATTGCAAATTGCAAATTGCAAATTGCAGATTGAGGGTGGAGAGTGGAGTCGTGAGAAGTACTATTTGACACCGTAACCGTTCATTGGGCTTTGAGACTCAATTAGGCGATGAGGAAACAATCCGATTCTTCTGGCCCCCTCCCCGAAGAGATCGCGCAGCTTTTAAGTTGTTTTGGCGAGGGAGTTTGGCGTTGTGACCGAGGGAAACTTGGCTAGTCTCCGCGTCGGCGAGTGCTCCCCTCAATATCCCTTTGGCCCCCTCCCCGGCTTCCGGGGAGGGCTGGGGAGGGGCTCTTATGCACCCTGTTTTGACGTACCTGGCGCCCGATGGAATCACCCAACACCGGTCGCACTCATGAATTCAGATCCTCAAATGATGCTCGACTCGTCCAAGAGCCGCGTCCCGCGAGTGGCCATGTGCGAATTGAGCGAATCGCTTTGCTCCATAGTCCCGCAGACCCCTCCCCAGCCCTCCCCGAAGCGGGGAGGGGGCCAGAAGTATTGTGAGGGGGGGCTCGGCGAAGTCGAGCTGACCATTGGTTCATCATCCCAAGTTCCATACCCAAGACAACTCCATAGCTTCACGATCTCGAAGCGTGGAGAAAGCCAGAAGTGATCGATCGAATTCCGGTCGCCAATCTGTGCGTGACGAAACGCCATGAACGGTTAGCTGACAACTGACAACTGACAACTGACGACTGACGCCTGATAACTGATAACTGATAACTGATAACTGATAACTGATAACTACCCGAGGCCACTTTCATGTCGATCGATCTGGCGATTATTCCCGTCGCGGGGCTGGGCACTCGGTTGCTCCCGGCCACGAAGAGTCAGCCAAAGGAGATGCTGCCGGTGGGCCGCAAGCCGGTCGTGCAATATGTGGTGGAGGAGCTGACCAAGTCGGGGATCCGCCGCCTGCTGTTTATCACCTCGCGCGGCAAAACGTCGATCGAATACCATTTCGACTCGGACAACGAACTGGTCAGTTACCTGCGGCAGACGGGCCGCGAGGAACAGTTGCGGGACGTGGTGTTCAGCCACGCCGAGCAGGGCGTGGAGTTCTTTTACACTCGGCAGCGGGAGCAGCGCGGTCTGGGGCACGCCGTCCTGTGCGCTCGGCCGCTGGTGGGCGACGAGCCGTGCGTCGTGGCGCTGGGCGATTCGATCATCGGCATCCATGCGCAGTCGAACATCGTGGCTCGAATGGTCGAGGAATTCGAGCGGACGGGAGCCGACCTGGTGGTGGCGTTTGAGGAGGTGCCGGCCAAGGATGTGGTGCATTACGGGATTGCCGAGCCGAAGGGGTCGGCCGGCAGAGTGTTTGAATTGGCCGACGTGGTGGAGAAGCCGGCGGTGGGCGAGGCGCCGAGCAACCTGGCGGTGGCGGCCCGGTATGTGTTCAGTCCGGCCATTTTCCCGGCCCTGGCAGAGACGCCGCCGGGTAAGGGCAACGAAATCCAGCTCACCGACGCCATCCGGCGGCTCCTGCGGCAGGGGCACAAGGGGATCGGGATTCGGCTGGAAGCCTCCGAGCGGCGGTTTGACGTGGGGAATTTCGCCACTTACTTCCGCACGTTCATCGAGTTCGCGCTGGCCGACGAGGAGTTGGGGTCGGAGCTGCGCGAATTCGTGGCTGGCCTGCTGGCCGAGGAGCCTCGCGGATGACGATGCGGCTGATCCGCTGCCGGGCCCATGCCCGGGCCGGGCTGCTGGGGAATCCGTCCGACGGATACCACGGCAAAACGATTTCGCTGATTGTCGGCCAGTTCGCCGCCCAAGTGGTGCTCTACGACTGGCCGCGGCTGGAGATCATCCCCAGCCAGGAAGACAATCGGCAATTCGATTCGATCCACGAACTGGCGCACGACGTCCAGTTGCACGGCTACTACGGCGGGGTGCGTCTGATCAAGGCGGCCATCAAGCGGTTTGTCGAGTACTGCGACGCGGAGCGGATCCAGTTGCCGGCGCGCAACTTTTCGATCCGTTACGAATCGAACATTCCGCGGCAAGTCGGCCTGGCCGGTTCCAGCGCGATCATCGTCGCCACGCTGCGGGCTCTGAAGTCGTTTTACGGAGTGGAGATTCCTCGGGAAGTGGAGCCTTCGCTGGTGCTGAGCGTCGAGACGGGCGAACTGGGAATCGCGGCCGGGCTGCAGGACCGCGTGATCCAGGTCTACGAGGGCCTGGTGTACATGGACTTCTCGCATGCCGCGATGCGGCAAGCCCACGGGCTGGGGTACGGCCGCTACGAGCCGCTCGACCCCTCACTGCTGCCGCCGCTGTACGTGGCTTACAGTGAGAACGCCGGTTCGCCGACGGAGGTGTTTCACAACAACCTGCGGGCGCGCTACGAGGCGGGCGAGCGGGCGGTGGTGGACGCCATGCAGACGTTCGCGGGACTGGCCGAGGAGGGGCGCGAGGCGCTGCGGGCGGGAAATCACACTCGACTGGCCGAATTGATCGACCGGAATTTCGACACCAGGCGAGCGATCTGCCGGCTGCCCCAGGCACATATCGACATGGTCGAGACCGCTCGGCGAGCCGGGGCGTCGGCCAAGTTCTGCGGCTCCGGCGGGGCGATCATCGGCACCTACGCCGACCAGCGGCAATTCGAGCGGCTGCGGGACGAACTGCGGGCGGCCGGCTGCCGCGTGATCAAGCCACAGGTCGAAAGCGGTACAAGCTAAGCCGGCCGGGGCGGCACGCCCAACGACTTGCCGCCGTCGATGGCCAGCGCCGTGCCGGTCACCATGCTGGCGGCGTCGCTGACCAGGTACAACACCGCCTCGGCAACTTCCCGCGGGTCGATCATCCGGTTGCAGGCGCGGGCCAAGGGGCTGGCGCCGATGATCTGCTGTCGAAAGGCGTCAGGGTCCGGCGCCGCTTCCAGGTCGGCGTTCATCATGCCCGTATCGCCCACCGGTCCGGGGCAGACCGCGTTCACACGGATCTTGTCCACGCTGTGGCACAAGGCCAGGCTGCGGGTCAGCCCGACCAACGCCAGCTTGCTGATCGAATACACCGGATCGTGAGCTCGCGGCAGCAGCCCGGCATTGCTGGCGATGTTGACAATCGACCCGCCCGCCGGGCGCATCCAGGGAATCGCATGCTTGCAGCCGAAGAACGCCCCTTTGAGGTTAATGTCCAGGCAGCGGTCCCACTCCTCTTCGGTCACCTCGGTGATCGGCTTGACCAGGCCCACTCCGGCGTTGTTGACCAGGATGTCCAGCCGCGCGGTGTCGGCGGCGGCCTCCTCGATCAGACTTTGCACGTCGGCTTCGAGCCGTACGTCGCACTGCCGCTGGCGAATGCCCAGCTCCGCGAACCGTTCGTGATTCTCGTCCAGCAGCTTGATGTCGCCCACCAGGACGCGAGCGCCATGTTCGGCCAGCACCAGCGCCGTCGCTCGTCCGATCCCGTTCGCTCCCCCAGTCACCACGGCCACGCGGCCAGCCAGGTCAGGCATGTTCGATACGCTTCCTACTCGTCGTGATGCGGCGACGTATCTTCGCCGTCCATGGCTTCACAGCCCTTGACGATGAACGTCCAGGCCGTGCCAAAGGCCAGGGCCATCATGATCCAGACGGCAAACCAGAAGAGAAGATTCATGGCGTTGTCCTGTACTGCTGAATGACGCGCCGGCGGATCGGTGCGTTCCCGGATCTCAATCTCTTGGATGTAATCCGACCCGTCGTGGCGTGCAAGTTCCAAGTCGGCAAGTGTCGCCAATCCGCGGAGCCGCGCCAAGGCGTCTGGCTCGTCGCGTCGCCCGGATTCTGCCCATTTGAAGCAATTTTCCGCTCGGGACAGGCGGCGGCGACCCGACTGGACGGCGAGCCCGACTCGGGCCGATCCTGCTGGAAGAGCGTCAAAGCGCTCCCATCGTACTGACGACGGCTTGCGGCATGGAATCCCTCCGGGCCCAGGGCCTTGCATCGGGAGGTCGCAAGTCGCACAACCGCCAGGTCCGAAGGCCCCCAATGAGCAATCCGTGACGGTCATGAGCGTGCCAATCCGGACTCCGGACCGCTCGCCTTGCGCGAGAGGGTCGCGCCGCGCGCTCGCCCTGGCCACCGCCCTGCTGCTGAGCGTCACCGGCTGGCAGTCGCCGGCCGCGGCCCAGGGACGCCCGGATCGCTGGCCCACGCTGCGTCAGACCTTCGTTTCCTCCTGGCAGACGACGCCCCACCCGGCGGTCGCTCGAGTGATCGTGGCCGAGCGGGACGGGGCCTCGGTCGGCTCCGGCACCCTGGTCGATGCTCACGGACGATACGGGCTGGTCGTCACCAACTGGCACGTTGTCCGCGATGCCCAGGGACCGATCTCGGTGGTCTTCCCGGACGGCTTTCGTTCGGCCGCACAGGTGCTGAAACTGGACGAGGACTGGGACCTGGCGGCCCTGGCCATCTGGCGTCCCAAGGTGGCACCCGTGCCGCTGGCCACCGAGGCGCCGCGGCCCGGCGACATGCTGACGATCGCCGGGTATGGCTCCGGTTCCTATCGGGCCACGTCGGGCCCCGTCACGCAGTACGTGGCACCCGAAAAGGACTGGCCTTACGAAATGGTCGAACTGGCCGCCGCCGCGCGGCAAGGCGACTCCGGCGGCCCGATTTTCAACCGCCAGGGCCAGTTGGCTGGAGTGCTGTTTGGCTCCAACGGCCAGACCACGTCGGGCAGCTACGCGGGCCGGGTGCAGCAGTTTCTGGCGCCCACCTGGCAGGTTCTGCGGCATCCCGAAGACGCGCTGCTGGCCCAACAGCAGCCCGCTGCCGCCTTCCCACCGCATTCCGGGTCCGTTGCCGCCGTCCCTTCCGGCATGATTCCGCTGGGACAGCCTCTGCCGGCCAGCGGCACCGACATCGCGGACATCGGCCCCTTGGCCGCCGCTCCCGCGGCCGTCCCGGCGGGCGAATCCGACTCGGCAACCGGCGCGGTCCGCTCGGTCGATCCCCCTCCCCTGCGAACCGTGCGGGATCACGTGTCCACGACCAACGGCATTCAACCGGCCGGCAGCCGGCCGATTGCTCCGCCCAGTGACGAACGGTCGAGCGACCAATGGGAATTCGGCGGATCGGAGACGACCGACGGCCCGGCCGCTCGCCGCGAGTACATCGCCACGCGGCCCGCCTCCGACTCCGATCCCATTCCGCCTGCCCAGTCGCTGGCCAACCAGTTGCTGGGCGAATCGCCCCTGGACTGGGCCAAGTCGCTGTTCTCGCTGATCGGCATCGCCGCCGTGCTGCTGCACGTCACGCGGATGCTCGGCCGCCCTCAGGCCGCAGACGACGCGGAGGAATAGGGCGTCGAGTCGCGTGAGTCGGCGAAAGGCGAATCCCGCCGCATTGCCCGGCGGATCGTTCGGTTTCTCGCTAAAACGACCGTGCCAGCGCACACGAATCCCTGCGTCTTGCCCGGTTTGGTTACACTGGGGAGATTCACCCCACGGATATCCACTCCGGCAGGCTGTCGAGGCTTCATGCGTCCAACTGGAATTGCCTGGCTGATCGGCACGGCACTGGTCGCCGTGCTGCTATGGGACCTGTGGAGACCGGCAGAGGCTGGCGGGCAGGAGTCCCGATTGCCGCTGACCGCGCCGGCCGACGATCCGCAGTTCGAAAAGCTGGCGGCGCGTTACGAACTGATCCTGCGGCGAAATCCGCGGCCTGGGACCACCTTCGACCTTTGGTACCGCCTGTACCTGGACGCCGGCCGGCTGGATCAGCTTACGAGGCACGCCGCCAGCCTGGTGGAAGCGGCACCGGAGGATGGCAACGTCTGGTTGATCCAGGGGTTGGTTGCCGAGCGCACCGGGGACCACGCCTTGGCCGTGTCGGCCTATCAGAAGGCCGAGTCGCTGCTGGCCGACAAACCGGGCCCCTCGCAGCTCCTGGGCGAAGCGGCTGCCCGGCAAGGAGATCTTGAAACGGCGATTGCGGCGATGGGCCGGGCGATGCGGCGGAATCCTGCGCCCAGCGAACTGCTGCCGATCGGCAAGCAACTGGGCCGCTGGCAACTGCGGATGAACCAGGGCGCCGCGGCCGTGGAAACTTGGAACCAACTGGCGGAGCGATTCGCCGACGACCGCGGCGTGCTGGAAGAGCTGGCGGAACTGCTGGCCGACGAGCAGCAGTGGCCGGCGGCCCTTGCCCGCTGGCAACAGGTCGCTCGGCTGGCCGCCGCCGACCCGCCCGCTCGCTTGCGGGCCGAGCTGGCGATGGCCGACATCCACGTTCGCCAGGAGCAAGTCTCGGCGGCATTGAATCTCTTGCAAGCGGCCTTGGACCGCGTCGATCCTGACAGTTGGCAGGCCGAGGAGATCCGCCGCCGGTTGCAGGAAACCTACCAGCAGGCGGACGATCTGCCGGGCTGGCTGGCTTTCTGGCAACAGCGGCGGCAGCAGCGACCCGACGACCTGGCCAGCCGCCTGGAGCTGGCGCGCGTGCTGGGCCAACTGGATCGGATGGACCAGTCGGCGGACGAACTGCGGGAGGCCATCCGCCTGGCTCCAACCCGCCGCGACGTGCGCCTGGCATTGATTCAGCAACTGTCCGATCGGGGCCTGGGGGATGAAGCTCTGGAGCAGGCGACGCAACTGACCGAGCGGTTTCCGCAGGATGTCGAAGCCTGGGCGATCCGGGCGGAGCTGGAATGGCGGCAGCGTGCCGCGGCGACCGAAGCATTGCGTAGCTGGCAGCGGATGGCCGGTCTGCGGAGCGACGATCCGGCGCTGGCCTTGCGCGCGGCGGAAAGCTGCCGGCGAGCGGCGCAGCGGACGCGGAACGGACGATTGGCTTCCGCTGGTGCCGAAAGCCCGCCTGACGATGCCGGCGCGGCGGCCCAGTCCAACTCGGCTGTTCGCCAGTTGCTCGAAGCGGCCGAACGGTACTACCGCGAAGCGGTTCGCCGTTCGGCGGGCGATCCGCGTTACATCGAGGACTTGGGCGCGTTCCTGCTGGCGGAGGGACGGACGCGCGAGGCGCTGGATGCCTGGGCGCAACTGCTGCCCGCGCAGCCGCAAGCCGAGGACTGGCGGCGGCTGAGCGAGGTCCTGGCCCGGCAGGGGCGGGTGGTCGAGTCGGCGGAGGCGGCGGCACGCAGCCTGGAGCAGGCCGAACCGAGCTTTCCCGACGTGGCCCATTACGTTCGCCTGTTGCTCGACGCGCGGCAGTTCGACCGGCTGCCGGCCGCGTTGTCGCTGCTGGTCGAATCGGCGCGCGACGCGAAGCAGCAGGAACAAGCCCTGCGGCTGCAGGTCGAAGCTTACTCGGCCAGCGGCGCGGTGGACCGGCAGCTCCAGCAGCTCGGCGAGCGAGTGGCACAAGCGCCGGACGCGTTGCACGAGCGACGATTGCTGGCCGCGTTGTTTGGCCAGCGTGGTCGCTGGTCGGACGCGGCGCGGGTGCTTCAGCCGGCCGTCGATCAGGCCGCTGCCGCCGCGCCGGCCGACGGTGATCTGCGGCTACTGGAGCAGTACGCCGAAGCCCTGGAGCGAGACGGGCGACTGGAGCTGGCGGCCGAGCAGTACCGGCGGTTGATGGAGCGGGACGCCAGGCAGCGCACGACGTACGGCCAGGCGCTGGTTCAGTTGGAGCTGCGCCGGGGCCAGTCGCAGGCCGCTCGGCAACTGGCCGAGCAACTGGTGCAGGGTTCACCGGCGAACCAGGAGCTGTGGAGTTTGCTGGCGGAGCTGGCCGACAGTGCGGGCGATGCACCCGCGGCGATCGACGCCCTGCGGCAGCTCGTCCGGCTCGACCCGCGCGGCGTGCAACCCAGGCAGCGGCTGGCCAGGGCGCTGGCCGCGGCCGACCGGCAGGCGGAGGCGGACGAGCATCTGTGGCGTTGTTTCGAGCTGGCCGAGACGCTGGATGCGAAACAGTCCGTCGTCTCGATGATGCTCGACCTGGCCGGCTCGGACCAGCACCGCGCGGCGATCCTTCAGCAGTTGCAGTCGGACCGTTTTCGCGGCGATGATCCCCGGCTGGCCAGGCTGTGCATGGTCGCTGTCTTGCGCCGCGGCGGTGAACCGCGGCAGGTGGAGCAGGCCGCGCGGCTGCTGAGGGAAATGCTGAACCAGCGGCCCGACGACCTGGACGTGCTGCGCGAGCTGGCGGAACTGTCCCGCGATGGTCGGCAATTCGACGCGGCCGCTGGATACCAGCGGCGGCTGGCCGAGCTGGCCGGAGGCACGGAAACGCTGGAGAAGCTGGCCAGCGATTATCTGCACGCCGGTGAACGGGAACGAGCGGTCGAGGTGTGGCGGCAACTGCTCCACCAGTCCTCGGACGACGAATCGTTGTTGCGGGTGATCGATGGCCAACTGGCGGCTGGTGCCTGGGACGACGCGCTGGCCCTGGCGGACTGGGGCTGTGAGCAGCGGCCGGCAAGCTGGCCGCTGGTGTTTCGTTCGGCGTATGGCAATTATGCCCTGCTGCGGCTCGACGACGCGGCCGCTCGTTTCAGCCAACTGCTGTCCCTGCCGCTGCCCGCGGGTTATCGAAGCGAGCTGACGTCGCCCGGACTGGCACCGCCGCCCGCGAACGCTTCCAAGCTGGCGGCCGCGCCGCTAAGTACCACGGCGCTGGTCTGGAAGGACGCCGAGTGTGGCGAACTGCGCGAGCTGCAGCAGGCGGCATTGGCTCACGCCCGATTCACCGCCTTGCGACAGGACACGCGGCTGGCCGTTTCGCTGACCAACCCGTCGGCCCTGGCCACGGCGCGCGTCGAGAGCATGGTGGGTCGCGCCCTGGTCGCTCAGCAGCAGGCTGGCGTGGCCCGCTGGCAGCAGCAGTTGCTGGACAGGTCGATCGACGATCCGGAGGCGCTGCGCGAATTGATCCTGGTGCTGGCGGCGGCCGATCAGTTGTGGTCCGGCTGGGAACACGTGCGGCGGTATGCCAGCCAGCGGCCGGACGACGCGCTGCCGCACCTGCTGCGGCTCAGTATGGAAGTCAGCTCGATTGAAACCAATTGGAAGTCGATCGCCTTTCGGCGGCGGGAATTCTCGGAGGAGATTCTGGCCAGCTACGACTGGCTCCGGCAGCACCGAGCGTCCTTGGCCGCTCAGTGCCGCGAGCACGTCGGTCAGCAGCTTCTTGCCCTGGCCGATTCCACGGCGGCGGCGAACCTGCTGGAAACGGAGTTGGCGGGTGCCGAGCGATTGTCGGACGTCGGGCAACTCGGCGGGCTGGCGTGCCAGCTCGGCGAGGCCGCGCCGCGGCAGCGCCTCTTGAACCGGGCACTGGCGGCTCGCGCGGACGCCGCCGACAGCCAGAATGCGGCCGACCTGGACTGGCTGATCACGCTGGCCCTGTGCAGCCACGACGCCGTGCCGTTGGAAGCGAGCGAACTGGATGGCGTATTGCAGTTGTTTGACCGGTTGCTGACGATCGATGACGCTCAGCGCCAGGCGGGGGTCCAGTTGTTGGCGGGCGACTCGCGCCGCATGCGGCAACTGCGGCGGATCGCTCGCGGTCGCTCGGCCAGCGAAAGCCAGCCGCCGGTTGCGATTGGGACGCGCCGCGCGATGCTGTTCAGCAGCGGTGGCGTGCAACCCGCCGCGTGGCCGTTGCCGGGTCCGCCGGTGGTTGGCTACTTTGGCCGAGCGTTTCCCGCGGTCACGGCGCGGTTTGACGCTCGGCTGGCTGAAATGATCTGGAAACTGCGCGAGGTCCTGGCCGGACAGCGGCAGCGGGCTCGGCTCGGCACGTGGTTGTCCGCGGGCCAGCAGTCCGCTCAGCCGGCCGTGAGCACGCGATACCGGTTGGCCCAGGCGTGCCTGGAGTGGTGGGACGGTGATCGCGACGCCGCGACGCGGCACCTGGAGGCGCTCTGCGAACGGTTTCCGGAAGACAACGAACTGCTGCTGCTGTTGGCCAACGCCCGCTACGAGCGGCAGGAGTTCCGGCAGTCGCTCGACGCGCTCCAGGCGATCGGGTCCGCGGAGCCGGGCATTGCCGGAGCCGCGGAGGAGATTCGTCGTGCGATCCGAGGCCGCTGGTCCGCCGATGCGCTGCTGCATGTGCTGACGGGCCATGCGGGCGTGGTGCGGTCGATCGCCTTCGAGCCGCAAGGCAACCTGCTGGCCTCTGGCGGCGTGGACCGCGGCCTCGGCTTGTGGGACACGCGCCAGGGAGTGCGCACGCGGTGGCTCGAAGGCCACCAGGACATCGTGCTTTGCGTGGCCTTCTCGCCCTCCGGCGACTTGCTGGCATCCGCCGGGTACGACCGGGTCGTGCGGCTGTGGGATGTCCGTCATGGGCAAGCGGCGGGCGAGCTGGCGGGCAGCGAACAACCGGTGCGCTGCCTCGCGTTCGCGCCGGATGGGAAGACCTTGGCGGCGGCCAGCGACGATGGAACGATTCGTCTCTGGGATATGACTCAGCGGCAGTTGCTGGCGGCGCTGCGGGAGCATCGTCAATCGGTGCTCGCACTGGCCTTCTCGCGCGACGGGCGGCAGTTGGCCGCGGGCGACGCCGACGCGCAGGTCCTGCTCTGGGATGTGGCCGCGCGGTCCGTCGCGCATCGGCTGACGGGGCATCAGGATCGAGTGTCCGCGGTGGCGTTCGCGCCGGGCGACGACCAGTTGTATTCCGCCGGGTGGGACGGTCGCGTGACGGCCTGGGACCGGCGGACGGGCAAACGATTGGGCGGACGTGACGATCTGCGGGACGAGATTCGCTGCCTGGCCGTCTCGCCCGACGGGCAACTGCTGGCCTGGGGCGGCGGCGACCGCGCGCTGCAGGTCATGCGGCTCAGCGACTGGCAAGTCGTGCGCCAACTCCGCGGCCACGCCGGTGCCGTGCAGACCGTCGCCTTCTCGACCGATGGCCAGTTGCTGGCCGCGGCCGGCTACGACGGCAACATCTCGATCTGGCGCCTGGGGCCCGCCTCCGAGCGGTCGGATTGAGCGTACCGCGCTGTAGTTAAGAGCCTAATGATCCGCCGGGCAAGCCGGCGGGATTCGCAGTCCAAGGCACAGAGCTAGTTAACTAGTTAGTCGGGCGCGCTTTGAGGATCGTGTAGCGCGACAGAACGACCGTGATGTTGTCCTTGCCGCCGCGGTCGAGTGCCAGTTGAACCAGGGCGTCGCAGGCGACTTGCGGGACGGCATGCTGCCGCAGCACGGCCTCGATCTCGGCGTTGGTAACATGTTCCGTCAGCCCGTCGGAGCACAGCAACAGCCCGTCCTGGTCGGCCAGCTTGATGAACCGCACGTCCGCCGACACCTGATCGCTGCCGCCGCCCAGACAGTTGGTCAGGATATGCCGAAAGCCTCGCACATCCTCTTCGGCGGCCCCGGCATCGACCATCTCCTGGGCCACGGTGTGGTCGACCGTGATCTGCTTCAACTGTCCCTGATCGAAATGGTACGCGCGGGAGTCGCCGATATGCGCGATGATCGCATCGTCTCCGATGGTGTAAGCGGCGGTCATCGTCGTGCCCATGCCCGCCAGTTTGGGGTCGCTGATCGCCTGGTCGCGCAAGGCCTGATTGACCAACTGGGCAAACGTTTCAGCCCGCTCCCGCATATCGGGCCGTTCGTCGTCGTTCAGCAACATGACCCACGTGGTGAAGCGGGCTTCGGTGGCCCAGACGGCGCGGATCGCCAGGCTGCTGGCCAGTTCGCCGCGAGCCGCTCCGCCCATGCCGTCGGCTACCAGCATCAGGAACGTCACGTCGTCGTGCAGATCGACCAGGTCGTCGTCCAGGTTCGTCAGCAGCACCTCGCGCGTGCGGCGGCGGCGCATGACGGCGTAGTGGTCCTCGTTGGACGATCGCACATGGCCTTGATGCGTTGCCGCTCCGAACTGCACCTGGACCGGCACTGGGGGCGCGCCGAGAAACCGGCTGCCTGAGGGTTGTTCCAGCGTGAAGTCAAGCGTATCCTCTTCGTACCGTGGCGACGGATCGTCCATTGTGGTGCCCCAGGAACTGTAGCGGCCGCTTGCCCCGCAACCGGACTATCCATCATATTGTAGCGGCAACCGAGTCGCTTTTCCGCCAGGATAGTCGCCTTTCGCTCCGCGAAAGTAGCGGGAGCGGCGCGAGGATGCCGCGGAATTGCAGCCTGCCCGCGCCGTGCGCGGAGCGAAGGGCCACGCGAGCGCGATTCCCGCCACGAAGCCATCACCAGGACAGCACGCCATGAGTTCCGCGGACGACGAGTTGAAGGAGCAGCTCGACCAGTTTCGGGCCGACTATCGGGCCTTGCAACAGGAAGTGGGCAAGGTGATCGTGGGCCAGCGGGAGATTGTGGATGGCACGCTGGTGGCGCTGGTGGCGGGCGGGCATGTGCTGCTGGAAGGTGTGCCGGGACTGGGCAAGACGCTGCTGGTGCGGACCCTGGCCGACGTGCTGCATGCCACCTTCGCCCGCATCCAGTTCACGCCCGACCTGATGCCGGCCGACCTGATCGGCACGAACGTGCTGCTGGAATCGGCCGCCGGCCACCGGGCGTTCCAGTTCCAACCCGGCCCGATCTTTCACAACGTGGTGCTGGCCGACGAGATCAACCGGGCCACGCCCAAGACGCAGTCGGCGCTGCTGGAAGCGATGCAGGAGCACAGCGTGACGGTGGCTGGGACGACGCACCCGCTGGCCGGACTGTTTTTCGTGCTGGCCACGCAGAACCCGCTGGAGATGGAAGGCACGTATCCGTTGCCCGAAGCGCAACTGGACCGTTTTCTGTTCAAGCTGCTGGTGCCGTTTCCGCGGCCGGAGGATATCGAGACGATTCTGGATCGCACAACGGAGTCGAGCAGCCCAAGTGCCGGGGCCCTGTTCGAAACCCGGCGGATCCTGGAGATGTCGCAGCTCGCGCGGCGGATTCCGATCGCGGCGGAGGTGCGGAGGTATGCGATCGGGCTGGTCATGGCCACGCATCCGGAATTCGAGACGGCGGCCGAGTTGACTCGGCGCTATGTCCGCTTCGGTTCCAGCCCTCGGGGCGCCCAGGCCCTGATCCTGGCCGCCAAGATCCTGGCCGTGCTGGACCGCCGATATCATGTGGCTCGCGACGACATTCGCGCCGTCGCTCACGCCGCCTTGCGGCATCGTTTGATCCTGAACTTCGAAGGCCAGGCCGAGGGGATTCGGGCCGACGACGTGATCGACAACGTGTTGGCCACGACGAAGGACCTGGTGTTCGTTTCCTGATTTTCCTGGTGGAGTCCGAACCTGCCGGTTGTCCCGCCCGCTCATGGAATCGTTTGACTCGAACTTCCTGAAACAACTGGAATACCTGTCGCTGGTTTCGCGGCGGGTCTTTCGCGGGCAACTGCTGGCTCAGCGGCGGACCCTGCAACGAGGGACCGGCGTCGAGTTCGCCGACCATCGCCAGTACACGCCCGGCGACGACTTCCGCTACCTGGACTGGAACCTGTACGCCCGGCATGACGAACTGCTGCTGAAGCGCTTTCAGGAGGAAGCGGACCTGCACGTCTACCTGCTGCTGGACTGTTCCCGCAGCATGGACTTCGGCCAGCCCAACAAGTTCGATTACGCTCGCCGCGTCACCGCGGCGCTGGCCTACATCGCGCTGGCCGACCTGGACCGGGTCTCGGTCGTCGCTTTCGCCTCGAACATCGTCGACGTGTTCCCGCTGGCCCGCGGCAAGCAGCGCGTGCTGTCGCTGCTCAAGTTCCTGCAGTCGTTGCGGTGCCGCGCCGAACGCACCGACCTGGAACGCTCGATCCGCTCGTTCGTGCACCGCCAGCAGCGGTTGGGGCTGGTGATTCTGGTCAGCGACCTGTTCGATCCAGGGGGATTCGAGCGGGGAGTCGACCTGTTGCGGCACCATGGCTACGAACCGCACCTGGTGCACCTGGTGGCACAGCAAGAGGCCGAGCCGCGGTTGCGGGGCGACGTGGAACTGGAGGATCTGGAAACCGGCCAGACGCGCCGCGTCACGGTGACCGAGCGGCATCTGCGGCAGTATCGCCAGGCGTTCGCCGAGTTCCTGGAACGCGTGGAAGCCTACTGCTGCCGGCACGGCCTGGGGTGCACACGGACGACGACGCAAGTGCCGTTCGAGGAACTGGTGCTGCGGATGATGCGGTCGGCCGGAGCGGTGCGCTGACCGGCCGCGCAGCCGGCCGGAAAGGGACGAAGGCGAATCGCACATGCAGTGGGGAAATCTGGGGGCCGCGTGGTGGAGCTTGCTGGCGGCGGCCATCGTGCTGTTGTACCTGCTGCGGGTGCGAGTGCGTCGCCAGCCGGTCTCGACCTCCATGTTCTGGTCGCAGGTGATCGAGCCGGGCCGGCCGCGGTTCGCCTGGGGCCCGTTGCGGCAGATCGGATCGCTGCTGGCGCAACTGCTGCTGCTGGCCCTGCTGGTCGCCGCGCTGCTCGACCCGTCGCTGGGCGGCCCGCGCCAAGAACCCCGACGGGTTGTGCTGGTCGTCGACCAATCCGCCAGCATGCAGGCCCGCGACGCGGGGCCGTCGCGCATCGAACTGGCCCGGCGCGAAGGCCGGCGCTTGATTCATGGGCTGCGGCCGGACGACGAACTGGCGATCATCGCGGCGGGCAGCACGACGCGGGTGCTGTGCGGACTGACCAGCTACGAGCCCGAACTGCGGCGCGCCGTCGAGGGGATCCAGGCCACGGACGGACCGGGGCGTATGGGCGACGCCGTGGAGTTGTCCCGGAAAATTGTGGACCAGCAGCCCGAAGCGCGAATCGTCGTCGTCACCGATGGTTGCCTGGCGGAGCACGACGTGCTGAGCGGCGAGGACCTGGAGGTGGTGCTGGTCGGCGAACCGCTGGACAACGTCGGCATCACGCGCTTTCAACCTCGTCGCTTGCCTCAGGACCCGCTCAGCTACGAGGTGCTGGTCGAGGTGCGGAATGCTGGCCGCCGCCCGGTCGAGCTGCGGCTGGAACTGGAACTGAACGGAAACCTGGTGGACGTCCAGCCGCTGCGCCTGGAACCGCGGCAGGTCTGGTCGCGCGTGCTGACTCAAACGTCGGCGACCGGTGGACGGCTGATCGCTCGCTTGCGTCCGCAGCCCACGCGATCGCCGCCCGCCGGTTCAGACGCTGCAGAAGCTTCCGACGGTTCAGGCACGGCGGACAGCTCGGATTCCCCTGCCAGAATCGCGGCCGCCAACCGGCGGGCCGAGTCCGATCAGCGCGCCTGGTCCGACGCGCTGGCGGCGGACGACCTGGCCGAGGCGATGCTGCCCGACCGAGCGCGGCAGTCCGTGCTGCTGGTCACCGATGGCAATCTTTACCTGGAGCGAGTGCTCGCCGCGATCCCCGCGGTGGACCTGACCGTTACGGATCAACTACCGGCAACTGTGCCTGCCGGGACGGTCGTGGTTTACCACCGGTTGGTTCCGGCCGTGCTTCCCGCGGGGAACATCCTGGTGATCGATCCGCGGGATGCCAGCGATCGCTGGCAACTGGGGCCCAGCCTGCCGCCGCCCGTGCTGGTCGATCCTGCCAGCGAATCGCCGCTGTTGAGTCACGTGCGGTTGGCCGAGGGGCAGGTGATTGTGACCGACGCGCGGCCGCTGGAAATGACGGTCGATCACCAGGTGCTGGCGCGGGCGGTCGGCGGTGGCCCGATCTACGTCTCGGCGGAATCGCCGAACGGCCGGCTGCTCGTGCTTTCGGTCAACCTGTCACAAGGCGACTTGCCGCTGCGGACGGCGTTCCCGATCTTGGTGAGCAACGCCATCCATTGGTTGCAAGGGGCGGCGGACGAGCCGCTGCCGTCGCTGGCGGAAGGCGGCGCAGCGCCGCGGGACGGCGATCTGCTGCCGGCCGAGATCGTCACGCGGACCGCTCCGGCGGCCGCCGCACGATCGGCCGGAATCTCGCGGCCCTTGTGGTGGGAGCTCACGCTGCTGGCGCTGGTGCTGCTCTGCCTGGAATGGTTCCTGTACCAGCGACGGTGGATTGCCTGAGATGGACGCGGCCGCCGGGCAACTTGATCTGCTTCGCCCCTGGTTTCTGCTGGGGCTGCTGGCGATCCCGCTGTTGGTTGCCGGCTGGTGGATCAGCCTGGTGGACTTCCCGCGCTGGCAGCGAGTGGCTTCGTTGCTGGTCCGCTGCGTGATTGCCGGCCTGCTGGTGCTGGCCCTGGCGGGACTCGTGCTGCGGACACCCGCGGCCAGACAATTCGTGTTGCTGGCCGTGGACGACAGCCTGAGCGTTGGCCAGTCCGGGCGGGAGCAAGTGGCCGAGTACCTGCGGCAGGTGGCGGAACTGGCGGGGCGAAACGAAGTGCGCTACTTGAGGTTCGCCAGTCAACCGGATCGGCTGGTCGACCGCTGGGAGCCACCGGCTGATATCGCGGCGGCCAGCGAGACACGCGGCGACCTTCCGGCCGGTGCGACTGAGCCTGCTGTTACTGCATTGCCGTCGGCGGAACACGATCAGTGGCGGATGAGTACGAATCTGGCGGCGGCGATCGAACTGGCCACCGCGTCGATTCCGCCCGTGTACGCCGGGCAGCTCGTGCTGCTGTCCGACGGCAACGAGACCGCCGGAGACGCGCTGCGAGCAGCCAGCAGCGGCGGGATTCCCGTCTCGGTCGTTCCCCTGCCCGGGCGCGACGAACCGGAAGTGCAGGTTTCGGCGGTGCATGTGCCAGTTCAGGTTCGGCAAGGTGAACCGTTCTTCGTCGAGGTGGTGATTGATTCCAACCACGACGACGAGGGCTGGATCGAACTGTTCCGTGGGCCGCACAAGCTGACGGGCGGCGAGCCGGAAGCACCTCGCCCGATCCAGCGCGGCGAGAATCGCTTTCGCTTTGCCGAATCGGCCACCGACCAGCGGCTGCTGGAATACACGGCGCGCATCCGAGGATTTCAGGATCGGCTGCTCGACAACAATTCCGCCACCGGACTGGTGTTCACGACGGGCCCGCCGCGCGTGCTGCTGCTGGACGACGAGCCCCGGACGGGCAGGGAACTGCAGTGGGCCCTGGCGGAACAGCAGATTGTCGTGGACGTGCGACCGCCCAATGCCGCTCCCCGTACGCTGGCCGAACTGCAGAATTACGAGGCCGTGATTCTGTCCAACGTCCCGGCCACGGCGCTGTCGCTGCCGCAGATGGAATTGCTGCGGGCTTTCGTCCGCGACTTGGGCGGCGGTCTGCTGATACTCGGCGGCGATCAGTCCTTCGGGCTGGGCGGCTACTACCGCACGCCGCTCGACGAGGTTCTGCCGGTGCATTGCGATGTGGAGAAGGACCAGGAGAAACCCAGCCTGGCGATGGTCTTGATCCTGGACAAGTCGGGTTCGATGGGCGGACTGAAACTGGAACTGGCCAAGGATGCCAGTCGCGGCGCGGTGGAACTGCTGGCCAGCGGCGATCAGGTGGGCGTGATTGCCTTCGACGGTGCCAGCTATTGGGTGAGTCCGCTGAGGGATGCGGCGGACAAGCTGGGGATCGGCCAGCGGATCAACACGATCCAAGCCTCGGGCGGAACCAGCATCTATCCGGCGCTGGATGATGCGCTGCGGGCTCTGGAAGCGACGGTCGCTCGACTGAAGCATGTCATCCTGTTGACCGATGGCCACTCGTCGCCCGGCGACTTCGAGAATCTGACGCGCCGCCTGGCGGCGGCTCGCGTCACGGTTTCGACGGTGGCCGTGGGCGAAGACGCCGATCAAAACCTGCTGCAAACCATCGCTCGGCTCGGCAATGGACGCTACTACTACTGTGACGATCCCCGCGCGGTGCCTCAGATCTTCGCCAAGGAAACGGTGGCCGCCGGCCGTTCGTCGCTCAACGAGGAGCCGTTTCTGCCGCAGGTTGTGCGCGCCACTCAAGTGCTGAGCGGCATCGACTGGGACACGGCGCCGCCGCTGCTGGGCTACGTCGCCACTCGGCCCAAACCGACCAGCGAGCTGATCCTGGCGACCGAAACGGGCCAGCCGCTGCTGGCCTGGTGGCGATACGGGCTGGGAGTGGCGGTGGCATTCACGTCGGACGCCAAGAGTCGCTGGGCGGCCGAATGGCTGTCCTGGCCCGACTTTGGCCCGTTCTGGGCTCAAGTCGTGCGCCACGCGATGCGCGACCAGCAGCAACAGGGCGTCGAGGTGCGAATCACTCAGGCCGATTCCGAACTGGAAGTCTGGCTGGATTCGATCGCGTCGGACGGGCAGTTCCGCAATCAGGTTCCCGGCAGCGTGACGCTGATCGATCCGCGGTTGGAGCGCACCGAGTACCCGTTGGCTCAAGTGGCGCCAGGCGGTTATGCCGCTCGATTCCCCCGGCCGGAGCCGGGGACGTATCATCTGGAACTGGTGCAGCAACTGCCGGGGTCGGAAGTCTTCCGAAAGACGCGGGGACTGGTTGTCGGTTACCCGGACGAACTCAGGCTGCGGCCGACGAACGAGCGGCTGTTGCGCGCCGTGGCGGAAGTCAGTGGAGGTCGTTACAATCCGGCGCCCGGTGAGTTGTTCGCGGCTCCCGCGGCACCGGCCCGGCAAGCTCAACCGCTTTGGCCCTGGCTGCTGTCGCTGGCGCTGGTGTTATTCGTGGCCGACGTCGCGCTTCGCCGCGTTGTTGCCGTTTCATAGTCGCCTTTCGCTCCGCGAAAGTAGCGTATAGTCGCCTTTCGCTCCGCGAAAGTAGCGTATAGTCGCCTTTCGCTCCGCGAAAGTAGCGTATAGTCGCCTTTCGCTCCGCGAAAGTAGCGTAGAATCAAATCAGTCCAGCATCCCTTCGATTCCCGCCCCAAAGTCAGACCAACCATCCGGCCGCTGATTCATGTCCCCATTGCACCGTTTGTTGCTGCCGATCGTCCGCAGGCAACGCCTGGTCCGCGCCGCGCGAGGCGCCAG
>JAGFJK010000128.1 GCA_024102795.1 Pirellulaceae bacterium | reverse complement strand
GAGTCCCTTCTACGCCGAAGGCGTTGCACAAGGCGCCTTGTAGAACGCCTTCGGCGTACAAGAGATATCAAAATCACGGCCACACCCAGGGTGCGCCCGAAGCGGGCGACCCTGGGCTGTGACTGTGGAACGCCTTCGGCGTACGGGAACGCCGAGGACGCTCTGGCTACGCTCTAAACTCTGACGACGAAAAAACTTGAAAGCTGCACGATCTCGAAGCCGGGGAGGGGGCCAGAAGTGATTCATGGAGTATCCCAGGCCGGTTGGGACTCCGGATCGAATTGTCGACCAAATTGTAACCCAAAGCGTACCTTTTGAATTTGCGCATTTCGTGGGACCCGCGTGGCCGAGCCGCCCACGAATCCCGCCGGGCAAGCCGGCGGGATTCAAAGTGAGGGGGGGACAGCGGGTCCCCGCCGCTGCTGGCAGGGCCTATAATCGCCGCTGCGGTGGCAGGGGAATCAGGAGCGTGGAAATGGAAGCAGAATTGACTGACGCGGGGCGGCTGAGCGACGCGGAGGTGGTGGCGTTGAAGGCCCTGGAACGGGCCGGCGAGCCGCTGACGGCCAACAAACTGCGGGAACGGCTGGCCGGGCCCCACCGCCTTCCGATCGAGACGCTGACCGCCTGGCTGGAGCGGCAGGTGGCGGAAGGCCGCCTGCACCGCCTGGCACCCTACGGCAGCCGCTCGCCGCGCTACTCAACCGTCACTGCCGAGGCGTATGCCTGCCAGGTGCTGCAAGCGGTCCTGGCCGAGGGGCCCTTGACTCTGTCCCGGTTGCAAACCAAGATCGCCTCGCGGCTGGCGGATTGCCCCGCGCCGCGCCGCAAGGAGCTGCTGGAGGAGCTGGTGCGACGTGGCGAGCTGCGGCGCCTCCCGCCGCTGCCCGGTTCCAGCTCGCAGCGCTACAGCCAGCGTCCGCCGGACCCCAGCGAGTACCTGGCCGCGCTGGTCAAACGGTTCGTCAAACAGGTCGACAAGCAGGCGGGGCAACTGGTCGCCGCCGGAGTCGCGCCGCAGCAGACGGCGCGGGCCGCCTGGAAGTTGATCGAAGCGGCGCTGGCGCAGCGGCGCCCCGAATCCATCGATCAGGACGGGAACCAACCTGCCGCGACCGGCCAAGCAGCGGCCAGTGAAACTGTTCCACCGTCCGCCCCCGATGTGGCGTCCGAAGCGACTGGCGAAGCGGCCGGCGCAGCGGTCGGCGAAGCTGCTTCCCCTGTCGCCAGCGATTCGCAGGCCATGATCCTGGATCAATTAACTCGGCTGCGCAGCGATCCCAGCCACGGCCCCTTGGTGCCGGTGCGGCACCTGCGGCACGTTCTGGCGGCGCGGCTGGGCGATAAGCGGCAGTTCGATGCGGCCCTGCTCGAATTGGCCCGCAGCGGCCAGTTGGCCTTGTACCGGCACGACTTTCCGGCGTCCCTGGATGAAGCCGAGCGGGCGCAACTGGTCAGTGATGCCGAGGGGAATCTTTACAACGGTGTGTCGCTTAGATCGCCGTCGGCCGGCACAGTCACGGGGCGGTACGAATCGTGAGCCAGATGAATCCGTTCCTGCGTGCGATCGTGGCGGACCCTTGGGAGCAGCACATCCCGGATGTGCCGCGAATTCATGCGCGGGCGTTCGAGGCCTGCCGCACGGCCCTGGAAATGGTCCGCCGGACAGGAGCCACGCAGTCGGTGCTGGTCCACGGCGAACCGGGCAGCGGCAAGACGCACCTGCTGGCCCGCCTGCGGAGCCATCTGGCCGGCCAGGGTGCCTCCCATCCGCCGCAATCCAACTTGCCTCCGCTGCCGCCGGCCCTTTTCAGCGGCCTGAGATTGCGGGCGGGCAGCCGGATGATCTGCCGGCACTTGCGGCGCGCGGTCACCGGCGACCTGCTGCGCCGGGTGGACCAGGGGCCGACGCAGCTCGACTGGCTGCTGATTTCCCGCGCCTCGCGGTACGTCAATAAACCCGAAATGTCGGATCGCTGGTGGGCTCGGCTACGATTACCCGACCGTGCGGAGCAGGCCAGCGAAGAGGCCCAGGACCTGATGGACCGGCTGGTTCGCGACTGCAAATTGCCCGGCAACCTGGCGACGGTGCTGAAGCTGTGGGCGCTGGGCCGTTGCCGGCGAGCAGTGCGCGACTGGCTGGCCGAGGGCACGCTGCCCGAAGCCGAACTGGCGGCGCTGGGACTGCTGCCGATGCCCGACGAAGCGGATCCCGAAGAGGAAGCGCTCGACCTGATCGAATCGCTCAGCCGGCTGGCCGGACCCGAGCTGCCGCTGGTCCTGTGTTTCGACCAGGTGGAAGCGCTGCAAGCCGACAGCCGCGACCTGGAAGGGCCGTTTGCCTTCGGGCGGATGATGAGCGCCCTGCACGACCGCACGCAACACATGCTGCTGATCACCGGAGTGCAATCCACGTTTCTGGAAACCATGGAACAGGCGATACGCACCGCTGACATGGACCGCCTGCGGGAAACCTTGGAGGTGCTCGAACCGCTGGATGCCGAGCAAGCGCGGCTGCTGGTGGCCGAACGGCTGCTGGCCGCGGGGCGGCGGGAGGACCCGTTGGCCCCGGACCGAATCGAAGACCCGCCGCGCGAGGCCGCTCCGTCCGCCGCGCGCGGTCCGTCCCCAGACCCTTGCTGGCCCATCGGTTCGGCGGCGGTCGATCGGTTCGTCGCGTCCGGGGCGACCGGCAGTTGCACGCCGCGCCGTTTGCTGGCCTTCTGCCGGCAGCAGTACGAGCGGTGGCGGACGGGCCGGGATGCGCCGCGGATTCCGCCCGAACAGACGTTGCAGCGGCAGTTCGACACGGCGTTCGAACAGGCCTTACGCGGCTGGAACCCGTCCCGCTCGGACGAGACGCTGAGTCACGGTCTGCCGCTGGCGTTGCTGCTGGTGGACCCGTCGCGCACGGCCGCTCGGGCCGATGTCCCCGAAGCGGATTTCGCGGTCCAGGCGCGCGAGGGCCGGGCGACCGTCATCGTCTGCAACGATACGGGCAATCGGCTGACCGGGCGGCTGAAGCGGCTGCGCGAGCACGTGCAGCGGCACGGCGGCGGCAACCTGGTCCTGGTCCGCGACGCCCGCATCCCGGTTCCGCGGACCGCTCGCAAGGCGGACGAGCATCTGCGGGCCCTGGCGCAGCACGGCGTGCCGCTGGTGCGACCCGCCGCCGACGCCATGGCGGCACTCGACGCCCTGCGGGGCCTGCTGGCCGATGCCCGTTCGGGCGACCTGACGCATGACGGCCAGACCCTGGCCGAGGCCACGGTCCGCGACTGGTTGGTCGCCAACCTGCCGTCCAGCCTCAAGGAACTGCTGGACGAGTTGATTCCGGCGGACGCCACCAGCGGTCCCGACCCGCTGTACGATGGTCTGCTCGAAGTCGTGCAGCAGCGGCACCTGGTTCGGGCCAGCGAGGTGGCCGAGCAGTTGGACTGCGACCTGGAACAGATCGCGCGCTGCCTGGAACGAAATCGGGACCGTTTCGGAGTGCTGGCCGGACCGCCGCTGGTGATCTTCGAACGGATTGAAGTTTAGTTGTACAGAGCCACTTGGGATCCACATATAACCCGAAGCGTAAGCGAGGGGCGATGAGTGCCAATACCAAGTTAGCACGAAGCGTAAGCGAGTGAGCACCACGAATCCGGCCACCACGATGAAGCACGAAAGGTTTTGATGGCTACGCTGCTTCACGTGGGCTCGCTTACGCGTCGGGCTATATGTGGCATCGACTTACGTCCAGAATGGTCGCATCATGCCAGTGGGTCGCATCATGCCAGTGAATCTATCCGTCCGGCAGGTAAGAGACGCCTTGTTTCAGCAAGCGGCGGGCGCGTCGGGCGACGGCGAGTCCGTGGCCTCGACGCGCCTGTTGGGTACGATGTTCCATGAAGTGTTCGCGGGCCTGATCGACGCCGAGCGCGAGACGAACTGGCTGCCGCTGCTGCGCGGCGAACGACTCGATCTGGACCACTGGAAGACCACGCTTCGCGACCACGCCTACCGGCGATTGGTGGGCGGACCGCTGACCGCTCGCCAGGCCGCGTTGCAGGAATCGGCCGAGCAGACCTGGCTGTTCTGGGAGGCGGTCTGCCAGTTGTGCGATTGGATTGGCGACCTTGTCTGGGCCGTCCACCAGGCCAGCGGCCAGTTGCCCGAACCGGCCGATCTGGTGCAAAGCGAACAGCCGCTGGAGATTCTTCTTCAGCAACCCGGCTGGTCCGACTCGGTGCGGCTCAGCGGCACGGCCGACGCGATCTGGCGGCAACCCGGTTCGAACACCTGGTGCGTCGCCGAACTGAAGCTGGGACAAGGGCACGAGCAGGCCGATCTGGGGCAGGCCTGCCTGTACCACTTGATGCTCAAGGCCCGCGCCGCCGAGGCCGACGCCGGACCGTTGGCAATGGTCACATTCAAGCCGCGCCGCGAGGAACGGTTGTTTTCGGCCGGGCAACTGGAACAAGCCCAGGCCCGGCTGATCGAGTTGATCGGCCGCCTGGCGGGAGTGGCCGGCGATGTGCGGCCGGCAACCAGCGAAGCGCCGCGAGTTCCGGCCGCGTCTCCTCCCAGCGATCGGCACCGGCAACTGGGTGCCGCGCTGCTGGCCACGTTGCACGAGTACGACGCGGCGGCGGAACTGGCGGGCGATCCGATCGTCGGCCCGGCGTTCGTCCGCTATCCATTGCGCCCGGCGCGCGGCGTCCGCGTGCGCAAGATCGAGGGCCTGGCCGAGGAGATCCGCGTGCGGCTGGAACTCGAACAGCCGCCGTTCATCAGTTCCGAGTCCGGACAACTGGCGATCGATATCCAGCGCCCCGATCGGCAAACGGTTTGCCTGGCGGACGTCCGCGGACAGTTGCCCGAAAAGTCCGCACGAGGTTGTGCCCGCGTCCCCGTCGGAGTCGACCTGGAGGGCCGGCTGCATTTCGCCGACCTGTCGCAACCCGAACATTGTCACCTGCTGGTGGCTGGCACCACGGGCAGCGGCAAGAGCGAATGGTTGCGGGCGGCCATCGCCGGACTGATTCACGCCAACAGCCCCGAGACGATGCGGCTGGTGCTGATCGATCCCAAACGCCATGCGTTCAACGACCTGAGCGGTTCGCCCTGGCTGCTGGAACCGGTGGTGTACCCCGACGAGCAATGCGTGGTGGAGGTGCTGCGGCGGCTGGTCGAGGAAATGGAGCGGCGGTACGGCGTGATGGACGGCGCCGACTCGCTGGATCAACACGCCCGGCGCAGCGGCGCGGCGCTGCCTCGCATCGTCTGCGTTTGCGACGAATACTTCGACCTGGTCAGCCGCGATCGCAAGCTCCGCACGCGGCTGGAATCCGAGATCTTTCGCCTCGGCGCCAAGGCTCGCGCCGCCGGAATCCACCTGGTCCTGGCCACGCAGCAGCCCAGCCGCGAGGTGATCCGCGGCGCGCTGGACTCCAACATCCCGGCCCGCGTGGCACTCAAGACCAACAAGGAAATCGAATCGCGGATGCTGCTGGGCGAGTTGGGCGCGGCCCGGCTGCTGGGACAAGGCGACCTGCTGTTCAAGGACATCGGGCCGTGCCGCCGGCTGCAAGGCATCTATGTGCCGCCGGACGAGCGCGCTCGTGTGTTCGGCGTCCGGGAAGTTTCGCGGCGGTCTTAAGGGACCACTTCGATCCACAGCAGCAGTCCTCGGTCGGACCACTGGGTCGGCGTGTTAGGAGCTGGCGGCTGACTGAGATCGGCGTACCGCAGCCGTTTCAGCACCAGCGGCCGGTCGAGCGGGAATTGCTGCGAACGCTCGGCCGGATCGCTCTGGCCGCTGGTGTTGCCCGTTCGGCTCACGGGTTCGATCGCGGGCCACACGCGCTGGCCGTCCACTTCGACGGTGAACTGGGTCCATTCGCGCTGATCGGCTTCCAGCAGGCCGATCACGTGCCGGCCCGCGGCCAGCGAAACCTCCCGCTCGGCGTCCGGAAACTGTCGCTCGCCGATCCCCGCCGTGGCCGCCTTCAGCCGGTATTCGTGGCCTTCCGGCAGGTACACCTCCCAGCGCCGCTCGGAGTGCCACATGGGCGGCACTTCGACCGCCGCGATCCGTCCGGGATCGTTCACGACCAGTTCGCCGGCCAGATCCCGCAAGATGTCGATCTGCCGGCGGTACCAATCGTTCTGGCTGCGAGTCCGATACCAGGCGCTCCAACTGCCCACAACGGCCATCAGCAGCAGCAGCGTCAGCAGGCTCCATTGCCAGCGCACGGGGCGCGGCCGCGTCTGGTCCGCTCGACGGCCCGAAATCGCCTCCAGTTGCGGCGGTGCGCCGGGCGACTCGGAGGCCGGTGGCCCGGCTTCGGGTTCGGACGGTTCGGGGGTCGCTGGCTGGTTCATCGCTCCGCCGATTTCGGGGCACTATCAAACTTCTGCCACGCCTGCTCCGTCCCGACGCGCAGCACAACCACGGTTGTGTCCGGCTGGCCGGGCGTGTCGCTGGGTGCCGAAATCCGCAGCAGCGTCAACACCTCCTGGCCATCGGACACCTGCAGCTTGTCCTCGCCGAGCTGCTCGACGCGCAACTTCTCAAACTGATCCAACTGCCGCTCGATCTCCTCGCCCAACCCGTAACTGTAGCTCGAACCGCCGTGCAGCTTTTCCCAGATCTGCCACACTCCGTCCAGCTTACGCAGCCGAACGCGGGCCAGATCGCGATAGCCCTCGTTCTGGAAATAGCCGTGGCTGCTGCTGGTGCCCGTACCAATTTCCGATCGGAGCTGCATATGATAGTTGTCCGGGACATAAATGTGCCACGCCCAGTGCAGCGGCTCGCCCGTCGGCACCGCGCGGACGTGCAGCTTGTCCGGCTGTTCCACCTCCACCATGCCCACCTTCTCGGCCAACTGCTGGTAGCGTTCGCGCAGGGCTCCCTGCTGGCTGGCTTGTTCCCAGGCCAGCCAGGTGCCGGTGAGTGCCAGGGACAGCAGAAACAGATTGAGTAGTCGCCGCAGCATGCGTTGATCCGCGAGTTGCAGGAAGTTGTCCGGACCCGATTATAGCCACAATCGGACCAGGCCGCGTCACGTTCCGGCCCGCCAGCCTTCGCGATACTCGCGGCGCAGCAGCGCATCGGCCTGACGGCAATCGGCGAAGCGCATCGAGTCGGCCAGCCAGGTCAGCGTCTGGCCGGTGCGAATGGCAATGTTGCCCAGCAGACAGGTTTCCGTCAGGCGAGCGGCGTAGGAAAACTCGCTGCCCGCCGCCGGACCTCCCTTGCACGCTCGCAGCCACTCGGCATGATGCCCTGGCGAGACGGGCACGCTGGCCGGAGGCGATTCGGGACGTTCCTTTCCGGCCAGCGGGATGACCAGCGGGCGCCCGCCCAGTTCGGGAGCGAACAGCCGGGCTTCGGTTCCCACCAGCAAAGTGCCGTTGGCCGGTGGATCGTCGGTGCCCGTCACTTCGCGGGCCGGCTTGCGGCCGCCGTCGTACCAGTGGACCCGCACCGCGGGGCGCCGCCCGCTGGCGGCGAATTCGAACGTCACCTGGCTGGACTCCGGCAGCGTCTCGTCGTGCACCGGGTCCGACCGCGCCTCGATGCGTTCGGGCAACGCCAGTTCGAGCGCCCAGTATGCCGGGTCCAGCAGGTGCGGGCCCATGTCCGCCAGCGCTCCGCCGCCAAAGTCCCACCAGCCGCGCCAGCGAATCGGATGATAGATCGAATGGTACGGACGCTCCGGCGCCGGGCCCAGCCACAGGTCCCAGTCCAGATGGTCGGGCACCGGCAGGACTTCGACTGGCCGATCGACGCCCTGCGGCCAGAGCGGCCGGTCGGTCCAACTGTGAACTTCGCGGATCGTTCCCAAGCGGCCCGATCGGACCCAGTCCACCACGCGGGCATAGCCGCTGCTGGCATGATGCTGATTGCCCATCTGCGTGGCCACGCCCGCTCGCCGAGCGGCCTCGGCCAACTGCCGCACCTCCCAGATGCTATGGGCCAGCGGCTTCTCGCAGTAGACATGCAGTCCCAACTGCAGGGCGGCCCACGCGGGATGAAAATGCGTATGGTCGGGCGTGCTGATCACCACGGCGTCCAGATCGCGGCGTTCCAGCAGCCGGCGAAAGTCGCGATAGACCGCCGCCTGAGGGTAACGCTGGTGCTGCTGGTCGAGCTGCTGCTGGTCCACGTCGCACAGCGCGACGACGTTTTCGGACCGCAGCTCCGCCAGATTCACCGACCCCCGGTTGCCCACTCCGATGGCGGCCAGATGTAAACGATCGTTGGGCCCTTGAGCTTCTTGCGCCGCCAATTCGCTCCAGAATCCCGTCGTGGCGGCCGCGGCCCAGGCACATTGGCCGAGAAACTGGCGTCGTGAGGAAGTTGGCGGCATCTGTGCCTCCGGAGCGCGAGCCGCGTGCAGCGGCGGTTGAGGATAAGCCCTTCGTGTGTCGGACCGGATCGGTTATCTTCAAGGGGCCCCAGGAATCCTACCTCGCTTCGCAAAGGCGGACAAATCCAGTGAGCGGTTCGGCTGACAGTTCCGCGTCTGATACGCCCTCGTCGGACTCTCCCGCGGATGACTCTCCCGCGGATGACTCTCCCTCGTCGGATTCTCCCGCGAGTGATTCTCCCGCGGCGGATACGCTGCCCGCGGCGCTCCGGCGGCACGGGCTGGAGCTGCCCGCGGATCAGATCGCGCAGTTGGAACGGTATTGCCGGCTGCTGTGGGACTGGAATCGCCAGTTGAATTTGACTCGGCATACCGATTTCGACAAGTTCGTCGGCCGCGATCTGGTGGACAGCCTGCAGTTGGCGGCCTGGCTGGGACAGGGCGAGGAGGTGCTGGACCTGGGCAGCGGCGGCGGCGTGCCGGGGATCGTCCTGGCGATCGTCCGGCCCGACCTGGACGTGGCGCTGTGCGAGTCGGTCGAGAAGAAAGCCCGCGTGCTGAACGACCTGGTGCGGCAGTTGGACCTGCCGGTGGCCGTGCATCATGTTCGCGTGGAGGAATTGCTGGAAGACTTGCGATTCGACGCGGTGGTGGCGCGAGCGGTCGGGCCGCTGTGGAAAATCTGCCACTGGCTGCAACCGCACTGGGACTCGGTCGGCCGAGTGCTGCTCGTGAAGGGGCCGGCCTGGGTGGAAGAACGCAACGAGGCGCGGCATCGCGGACTGCTGCGGCTGGTCGAACTACGGCGAGTTGCCAGTTACCCGCTGGTGGGAACATCGTCGCAGAGCGTGATTCTGAAGCTGTGGCGCAAGGGGCGTCCCGAACCCCAGGTGCGCGGCGAGGGAATTGCGTCCTGATCTGCGCCAAGTAGCACGAAGCGTGAGTCTTGAAGTTGGGTTCCACTTCAAATCCCGCCGGCGTGCCCGGCGGATCGTTCGGCTTCCAGCTACAGCGAGCCATGAGAATCGCAACTTCAAAAAGCGAGCGAGCTGGCCCACCTACCCGATCAACGGCTCGATCACCTTGCCGCCGAACTGGCTGAGCTGCTTGAAGCGGCCGGCGTGGTAGAAGGTCAACTTGTTGTCGTCCAGGCCCAACAGCCGCAGCAACGTCACGTGGAAGTCGCGCACGTGATGCACTTCCTCGACGGCCGTCATGCCCAGTTCGTCGGTTTCGCCAATCGTCCGGCCGGCATGGCAGCCGCCGCCGGCCAGCCAGATGGTCATGGCGTTGGGATTATGGTCGCGGCCGTAGGCCGTGCCGCCGCGCACGCCATTGTCCGGAGTCCGCCCGAACTCGCCGCACCACACGATCAGCGTGCTTTCCAGCAGCCCGCGTTGCCGCAAATCCGCGACCAGCGCCGCGATCGGCCGATCGACCGCGCGGACCAGGTTGCCGTGAGCCCGCTCGATGTAGTCGTGGCTGTCCCACGAACCGTGATACAACTGGATGAACCGCACTCCCTGCTCGACCAGCTTGCGGGCCAGCAGGCACTTGCGGCCGAAGGAGTCGGTCGGCTGGCTGCCCAGGCCGTACATCGCTCGCGTCCGCTGGTCCTCGCCCGCCAGGTCCAGCACCTCGGGCACCTGCATCTGCATGCGGAACGCCAGCTCGTAGCTGTCCATCCGAGCGGCCAGTTCCTCGTGCCGCGGATGCCGCCGGGCGTGAGCGGCGTTGAGCTGTCCGATCAGGTCGAGGCTCAACCGCTGCCGATCGGCCGTCACATCCACGGGCGGTTGCAGGTCGAGGATGGGCGAACCGGCGGGGCGCAGCGGCGTGGCCTGGTAATGAGCGGGCAGGTAGCCGTTGCTCCAGTTGGCCGCGCCGCCTTGCGGGTACGACACTTCGGGCAGCACGATAAAGCCGGGCAGATTCTGGTTCACCGAGCCCAGCCCGTAGGTGACCCACGCGCCGATGGCCGGATCGCCGCCGAAGCGGTTGCCGCAGTTCATCTGGTACATGGCCGTGGGATGGTTCACGCTGTCCACCTGGCAGCCGCGGAAGAAGCAGAGTTCGTCGGCCACGCCCGCCAGATGCTCCCAGTTTTCGGCCATCGCCGCGCCGCTCTGCCCGTGCCGCTGGAAACGAAACGGGCTTTGCACGTAATACCGCTTGCCGCTTTCCATGGCCGACTTCTGCCGGCCCTCGCGGACAAACTCCTGCAAGTGCAGTTCGGCAAGCTTCGGCTTGGGATCAAACGTGTCGATATGCGAGGGGCCGCCTTCCATCATCAGAAAGATGCAGTTGCGGGCCTTGGCCGGCAGGTGTCCGGCGCGCGGAGCGAGCGGCGCGGATGGCGGCCCGGCGGGTGATTCGGCTTGGCCCTCGCTTGCCAGCAGCGCGGTCAGTGCCACGCTGCCCAGCGACGCCCCCAGCCCGTACAGGAACTCGCGCCGCGCGGCGGTCCGAGGCGACGGGCCGGCTGCCGTCCAGCGGTTCGATTCGTGAGCTGTTTCGCGCATCGCAATGCTCTTGAGGTTCGACAACCTTGGGGTTCCAGGCGACTAATAGACGTACACAAACTCGTTCGAATTCAGAATCGCCAGGCAAACGTCGGCCAGGGCCCGCGCGTGGCGATCGACGTCGGCCGGTTGCAGGTCGGGGACGAAGTCGGCGTGGGCATACAGCGGCTCGTCAAACGTGAACCGCTCGCCCGTGTTCTCCTCCACCGCTTCCCGCCGGACGACCAGCGGCGGCCGCTCGCGGCTCGCCGCTCGTTCGGGCAGCAGCTCCTCGATCTTCGCCCAGTGCCGCAGACACGCCGCCAGTTCGTCGTCGTTCGGCGGCCGGCCGTACGCCAGCTCGAAAACGCGCGTCAGCGCCGCTTGGTCGTCGGCCGTTTCGCGCAGCGCGCGAGCGGCCAGGGCCAGCGCTCGGGCGTGCGTGTTCCGGCCATTCAGCAGGCTGAAGACTTGCGGAGCGACGGTCGACGTCTCGCGCCGCTCGCAGGAGAAGTCGGGCGCGGGCGAGTTGAACACTTCCAGCAACGGATCGGCCAGCCCGCGCAGCCGCAGCACGTACAGCGTGCGCCGATGGCGGTCGGCGGGCAGCGGGTTCGCCGTCCAAGCGGCGGCGAAGGTGCCCATCACCTGGCGAGGCTGCAGAGCCACTTCCTGATTGATTTCAGGCCGGCACGGAATGCCACCGAGCGCCCGGTTCAGCTCGCCGCTGACCGCCAGCATCCCGTCGCGGATCTCCTCGGCCGACAGACGCCGCGGCCGGAACACGGCGTAGCTGGTTCCCAGCGGATCGAGCTGGGCCAGCGCTTCCGCCGCGGGATGTTCGCTCGCACGGCACCAGGCGGACGAGTTCAAAATGCGGCGGTGCAGGGCCTTCAGCGACCAGCCGTCCTCGACGAACGTTGCCGCCAGCCAGTCGAGCAGTTCGGGATGCGTCGGCCGCTTGCCGGTGGAACCGAAGTTGTTCGGGTTGCCCGCCAACGGCTCGCCAAAATGCCACAACCAGACGCGGTTGACGATCGCCCGCGTGGTCAGCGGATTTCGCGGGCTGGCGATCCAGCGGGCCAGCGCCAACCGGCGGCCTTCGATCGTGTCGGGAATCGTAGCGGCCGCGAGCTCCCCGCCCTCCAGCACGCTCAACGCGCCCGGCCGCACCGGATCGGCCGGCGAGAACGGATCGCCGCCGGCCAGGATGCAGGTTTCTTCCAGTTCGCCGGCCGTCAGCCGATCGGCCGGCACGCGCAGCGGAGCGTTCACGCTTTTGACTTGCGGAGTGCGCCCGTTGTAGACCGCCAGCGCGAACGGTTCGTAACGGTCCAGCTCCCAGGCCAGCCGTTCCAGGCCCTTGCGGGCAACCCGCTCCAGGCCGAACTCGCGCGGAGTGAACCCGACCAGCTTGGGCGGGAACTGGTCTTCGGGCGTACCTTGCCGGGTCAGGATGTCGCGGGCCGAGTTGAATACGCCCCGTCCCGCGCCGCGCTTGCGAGCCTGCTCGACGGCCTGGTTCCACAGCTCCGCCGGCAAGCGGTTTTCGGCCAGCCAGCGCTGGGCGTTCTCCAGCAGCACGTCGTCCAGTTCCGCCAACACCTGTTGGTATTCGGCCCGCCGCCGGAGCAGATATCGGCGTTCGTCAAAGCCCGCCGTGTTCTCCCGTGGCAGGAACGCAGCCGGCCGTTCGGCAAGCTGCGTGGTGGCGAACACGGCCTGCAGCGCGTAGTAATCGCGCGTCGGCACCGGATCGAACTTGTGGTCGTGACAGCGAGCGCATTGCAGCGAATGAGCCAGAAAAGTTTCGCCCATGGCGTTGGTAACATCGTCCAGGAAACGCTGCCGAGCGACCTGGGCCACTTCCATGCCGGTCAGTTCCCAGGGGCCCATCCGCAGAAAGCCCGTGGCCACCAGCAGCTCCGGATTGGCGGCGTCGATTTCGTCGCCGGCCAGTTGTTCCAGGATGAACTGGTCGTACGGCTTGTCGCTGTTGAACGAACGGACCACGTAGTCGCGGTATCGCCAGGCATTGCCCCGCTCGTAGTCGTTGGCCAGCCCGGACGAATCGGCGTAGCGAACCACATCCAGCCAGTGCTGCGCCATCCGCTCGCCGTAGTGCGGCGACTCCAGCAGCCGATCGACCAGCCGGGCGAAGGCCCGTTCGTCCGAATCGGGCTCGGCCAGGAACGCCGACACCTCGTCTGGAGTTGGCGGCAGGCCGGTCAAGTCCAGCGTCGCTCGCCGGATCAGCGTCCGCCGGTCCGCTCGCGGCGCCGGCCGCAGACCAGCGGGCACGCGGGCCGCCAGCAGTTGATCGATCGGATTGCCGGCTGGCGGGGAATCGGCGGCCGCCGCGGTCAGGGCCGCCCGATCCGGTTTCTTGACCGGCCGGTAGGCCCAAAGTCCCTCGGGCCGGTACCTGCGGTCGGTCCACTCGTCGGACAGCCCGCCCGACGTCCTCACCTTCACACCGTCCTCGGCCGACCACTTGCCGGCGAGTGCCGCGGCGATTTCCTTCTGACGAGCGTCGCTGGGCCAGGGCGCTCCGGCCGAGATCCAGTCGCGCAACCAGCCGATCTGTTCGCGCGAAAGCCGCTCGGCTTCCTTCGGCGGCATCGCCGACCAGTTGTCGTCGTCGCGCAACACGGCCCGCAACAGCGGACTCTGCTCGGGCTTGCCCGCCATCACCGCTGCCTGGCCGCTGTCGCCGCCGAGCGTCAAGCCGGCGGCGGACGTCACGTCCAGCGAACCCTCGATCAGGTCGCGGTCGGCCCCGTGGCAGCCGGCACACTTGGCGCGCAACAGTGGCTGGACGCGGCGCACAAACAGTTGCTCACCGGCCGCTTGGTTGGCCGGTTCGTCGGAGCGCGCCGGCTGGGCGAGCGACGCGCCGATCAACAGGGCGATAGTTAGCAGCCGGCCGTGCATCGCTGATGCGTCCTGGAGGAACGTATAGTATTCCACTCTTGCTACTTTTGGACGCCTTTCGCTCCGTCATTGTCGCCTTTCGCTCCGCGAAAGTCGCGAGCGCCGCGCACGGCGTTCCAGCGCCGAGTTCTTCCCCGCTTCACGCTACTTTCGCTCCGTCATAGTCGCCTTTCGCTCCGCGAAAGCAGCGAGCGTCGCGCACGGCGTTCCACCGCGCAGTCGGTTCCCGCTTCACGCTACTTTCGCGGAGCGAAAGGCGACTATGGCGCCAGCGGAGCCGGTTCGTAGTCGGTCGGCGAGACCCAGCCGGCGTGGCGCGTTTCGCCGCGAAGGAACTTCTCGTGGTATCCCACGCCCTGGGTCGGCGGGTATTCATCGAACACGTGCCCCTGGCCGAACATCCGCGGATCGCGCTGCGCACGCAGTTCGCCTTCCATCCGCGTGCGCAGTTGTTCGATCAACGCCGAGTGCTCCGGTCCGCCGGCCAGGTTCCGCGCGCAGTCCGGGTCCGCACGCAGGTCGTACAGTTCCTCGCCGGGCCGCATGCCGAAATTCAGTTGCCAGAAGCGGTCCGAGCGGTCCTGGCGACCCAGTTCCAGGATCAGCGACTTGGTCGGACTGCCGTCGGTATCCAGGTAGCCGGTTTCCGGATTGCCCGCCGGCCAGCGCGCCGGTTCATAGTTCTTCAGATACAGGTGCGTGTCGGTGACGATGCCGCGGATCGGATAGCCCCAGTCGTTGGGTCGCCCGACGTCGAAGCGTTCCTTGCCGATCAGCGTGTGATCGCGCTGCGGCTCGACTTGCCCAGCCCGTTCGCTCTCCAGGATCGGCCGCCAACTGCGACCGGTCATCGGCAACATGCCGGCTTCGGCCGCGGGCAGGCCGGCGTAGTCCAGCAGCGTGGGCGCGAGGTCGGTAAAGTCGACGAAGTCGTCGATCACTCGCCCCGGCCGGTTCACACCGCCCGGCCAACGGATAGCCAGCGGCACGTGATTCGAATCCAGATAGGCGTAGCCCTTGCAGCGCGGGAACGGCATGCCGTGGTCCGAGGTGACGATGACCAGCGTGTTGTCCAGCAGCCCGCGACGCTGGAGCTCGTCCAGCATGCGCCCCAGGTGCCGATCGACATGCTCGACTTCGTACGCATAGTCCAGCATGTCGTGGCGCACCGTTTCGTGATCGGGCCAGTAGTCGGGTACGCGATCGACGTCGGCCAGCTTCTTGCCGCCCTTCTTCACGCCCGACTGGAATTCGTACGCCCGGTGCGGTTCGGTCGCTCCGTACCAGAAGCACCAGGGCGCGCCGTTGGGAGTGGCGTCCAGGAAGTCGACGAAGTTGGCGGCGTAATCGTTGCCGGAGATGCCGCTGGCCGGCGGCGCGGCCTTGTGCTTGTTGTAAGGCACGCCGGTGATCTGCCGCGGCTGGCCCTGGGCGTCCTGTGCCACGCCCGGCCCCCAGCCCTTGCCGGTGACGCCGACGTGCCAGCCGTGAGCGGCCAGCGCTTCGGGCCAGCTTTTGAGTTTGGCCGGAAAGTACGACAGATGATTGCCGGCCTGCTCGTTCTGCCAGGCGTGTCGGCCGGTCAGCAGGATCGCCCGCGACGGAGCGCACTTGGCGGTGGGCGTGTAGGCGTGCCGGAACAGCAGCCCCTCGCGGGCCACACGGTCGAACGCCGGCGTCCGCACCCAGGGCGTGCCGTACGCTCCCGCGTGCAGCCCCCAGTCATCAGCGACGGCGAACAGGATATTCGGCCGCTCGGCCGCCGCCGCCGCGCCACCACCCAGCAACCCCAGCCAGGCGACCAGCAGCAGTCGCGCGGTCCGCCCCAATCGCGCGACGAACCTTGCCGAATCGTTCCGCGGCCAGCCGCGGGCTTCGCGACCGTGAATCACTTTTCTCAGTGGCATTGCACATCACCTCAGGTGTGTTCGGCTGCCTGACGGTTGCGGGCGGCGGGGATCCGTCGCCAGCGTGCCGCCTTTGGGCGTCTATTGTAACACGCCGCGCGAGGATTGCGGGGGACACCTACGGGCGATAGAATTCCGCGATTCCGGGTTGACAGACAAGGTTACATACGTACACTATTCATTGCCATTATCGAGTAGTCAACACCGTCGGCAGGACCGAGTGACATGAAGTCGATTGAACTCTTCGCGGGGGCGGGCGGTTTGGCCCTCGGCACCAGCATCGCGGGCTTTGAGCACGAGTCCGTATTGGAGTGGGACGCGAACGCGTGCAGGACGCTTCGCGCCAATAAGTCGCGTGGCGTCGTCCACGTGAGGGACTGGGAGATTATCGAGGGAGACGTCCGCAAGTACGATTTTCGCGCGCACGCGGATCGAACCTTGCTGGTGTGCGGAGGGCCACCATGCCAGCCATTCTCACTGGGCGGAAAGCATCGGGGCGCCGATGACCATCGAAACATGTTCCCGCAGGCCGTCAGGGCGGTTCGGGAGATTCGCCCATTGGCGTTCATGTTTGAGAATGTCAAGGGATTGCTTCGACAGAACTTCGCGAACTATTACAGTTACATCATCCACAGGTTCCGCTTTCCCGATGTGTTCCCGCGTGGCGACGAAGACTGGATTCATCATCTCGGCCGTCTTGAGAAACTCCATACCAGCGGCCGCAGTTCCGGACTTCAGTACAATGTCGTCTTTCAACTTCTGAACGCGGCCGACTTTGGCGTGCCGCAAGTTCGGCAGCGGGTCTTTATCGTCGGTGTGCGTGCCGACTTGGGCGTGGACTTCAGTTTCCCTTCCGGAACTCACACCGAGGACGGCCTGCTCTACTCGAAGTGGGTTTCCGGGGAGTATTGGCAGCGGCATGGAATTCGGGAACGTGACCGACCGCTGGTTCCCGATCGCAAGAGGGCCCGGGTTGAGCGTTTGCGCTCCTATCTTCCGGAGTTGCTTGGAGCACCATGGCGGACGGTCAGGGACGCGATCCACGACCTACCCCGGATAACCGTGGGTCAGCGCTCAACGCGTGTCGCCAACCACTTTCTGAATCCCGGAGCGAAAAGTTATGCGGGCCACACAGGCAGTCCCTTGGATGAGCCGGCGAAGACTTTGAAGGCGGGCGACCATGGAGTGCCCGGGGGGGAGAACACCCTGCGGCTGGATGACGGCCAGCTTCGTTACCTATCCGTACGCGAATGCGCGCGGTTGCAGACATTCCCAGACGACTGGACTTTCGAAGGTTCCTGGACGGAAAGTATGAGGCAGTTGGGAAACGCCGTGCCCGTTACACTCGCGGAAACCGTCGCGCGGCGGTTGATAGACGTATTGGCGTCTAGCGGCGCGGCGGGTTGTCGCGGAAGTGTTCGGCGATCTGTTCGATAATCTGACTTGTGTTCCGAGGATTTGGTTTGTTTCCGACCTTCGTCGCCCATTTCCTACCCGGATGAAGCGAGTCCCAGGGCGACCTTGTGTTTCCTCGCGTGCGAGGGTCATCTCCGTGCTTCCCAAAGCCAAAACAGATCTTTGAATTCCAAATGGGCTTGAACAGATTCAGAAGATAGTCCTCGGCCGATCTTTGCCAGCCACTTTGAACCACCAAGAATCGGCAGTCAAAGTCTTCTAACCGCAACGTGTCGCTCGCGGCTCGAATACTCTTCGCGTGTTCGGCCAGTCGTTGGGCGAGCTTCTTTCCCTGCTCGATGTACGATCGCGCCTCAGGTGTGGGAGGGTCCGCCTTCCCGACGTAGATCGGCGTTTCCGTGCAGGTAATCGGCCTATAGGCGGGGAAACTACCCCGGTAGTACAATGCGTAAACTCCGGAGCCGTAGAAACCACGCACCGACCCCAACGGTTGTCGTTCCCGGTCAAGCAACGTTTGTCCGATAAGCTTCCCAACGGTCTCTGGATTTGAAAGGTCCAGCACGTATTGCGGATGTTGTATTGGGTCGAGTTGGCGAGCCAGCGGACTGAGGCGAGCGATGAGTTCCTCAACGCATTTGCGCAAAGCCTTTGCCTGCCGACTCCCTGGATCGATGTCCAAAGGGGGTGAATCTCGCAGAACCTTGCGCAGGTTCGCCAATGCCATAGCCAATTCGTCAATGCCACTCGTCATCGGGCCGAACTGCGAAGAAAGGGCACTTGCCAACCTGGAAGCTTGAGGTAAATGGACACGCTAACGAAGCTTGAACGCAGTCGCGTTATGTCACTCGTCCGAAGCAAGGACACGCGACCCGAAATGCGGGTCCGAACGCTTGTACATGCGCTTGGCTATCGGTACCGATTACATGTGCGTGGCTTGCCCGGGCGGCCTGACATGGTCTTCCCAAGGCGCAGGTGCATCATATTAGTGCATGGATGTTTTTGGCACCAGCACAAGTGCAAGGCGGGAAACCGCCAACCGAAATCGAGGGTGGAGTTCTGGCGCGGGAAACTGGCAGCCAACGTGAGACGCGACGAGAAACAGAAGCGGGTCTTGCGTGGGTTGGGCTGGCGAGTGATGATAATCTGGGAATGCGAAACACTCACGAAGTCGCGGCAACGGCTGACGCGTCGGATCATCCGATTTCTGGGAGAACGTTAGAATCGCACGCTGAATTCACTTGCAGTGGATGAATCGCAACCCTGGTTCACAGCCGGCATTTACTCATAGCTACGCATCTTCCAATGAACCGATTCCTGATCGTGACGCTGCTGCTGGTCTGCTGTCCCTGGATCGCATGGGCCGCGGAACCGGCCAAGGTGCTGATCGTGGTGGGGCCGAGCAATCATCCGCCGGGTTCGCACGAGGTGGCGGCCGGCGGGCGGCTGATGCAATACTGCCTGCAGCATATGGACAACCTGCCGGACGTGCGGGCCGATGTGGTCTACGAGTGGCCCGGCGAAAAACTGAGGGCAGACGCGGCGACGGTTGTCTTCATCGGCGATACGTTTCCACCGAACCGACTTCCCGATCCGAAACGCTGCCTGGCCGATTTGGAAGCGATGATGACGCGCGGCTGCGGGATCGTCTGCGTGCACTACGCCACCGGGCTGCGCGGCGAGGACGTGGCCGAGGATGGCGACCACCCGCTGCTGCGCTGGCTGGGCGGCTACTTCGCCAATCGCACCTGCCCGCATCACGAATCGTTCGCCCGGATCTATCCCTCGGCCACCATCACGCCCGCCGCCCCGCAACATCCGATTTCGCGCGGCTGGCGCGAGTTCACCCTGCGCGACGAACCGTACATCAACAATTACTTCGGCAAGGACGGCAATCGCCTGGCTGCGAACGTGACCGCTCTGGCCACCTCCCTGCTGCCGCCCGAAAAGCCACGGCCGGAAACCGTGGCCTGGTGCGTCGAGCGACCGGACGGTGGCCGCGGCTTCGGGATCGTCATGCCGCACTTCTACAAGAACTGGAGCCAGCAGGATCTGCGCCGCTGTATCCTGAACGGCATCGTCTGGACCGCTCGACTCGAAGTCCCCGCGGCGGGCGTGCAAACCACCTTGCCCGACCTGGCCACTTTTCAACCGGCCGCCGTGGAATGATAGTCGCCTTTCGCTCCGCGAAAGTAGCGGGATATGAAGTCCATTCGTGCAGTGAAGAGTCGTGCGCAGCGTACGCTACTTTCGCGGAGCGAAAGGCGACTATGGCGGGATACGAAGTCCATTCGTGCGCTCGAGAGTCGTGCGCGACGCTCGCTACTTTCGCGGAGCGAAAGGCGACTATTGCGGAGCCAAAGGCGACGATGGATCACTTCGCAAACGTGCTTTGGATCAGCACCGTCATCTTGCCGCGATTGTCCGAGGGGTCCCAGTCGTAGATCCGCAGGAACAGCCGGCCGGTGCTCTCGGCAATGAACTCCTTCCCTTCGCCGATCAGGAACGGTTCGGAATCGTCCGGGTTGCCGCCGTCCAGGATCACGCCGATCAGCGCTCCGATTTCGAACGTCAGGTTGCCCTTGAAGCGGGCTTCCTTGGGGATCTCCACGCCTCGCGGGCCCGTGACCAGCCCGATCTGCCACACTCCCTGGGCTTCGATGTGAACCGGATTGCCGGCGATCACGGTCACTCCCGTGTCCTGCCAGGCCTTGGCCGCCTGCACTTCGACCGTCATCCGGTCCTTGGATGCCTGGGCGGTCATGGTCCGCTGCAGGCCCTGGGCGGCGGCCGGATACTCGGGCAGCAGCCGCAGCAGCGACTCGTAGACCTCCCGCGCCTTGTCGTGCTGCTTCTTCGTTTCGAACTCGGCCGCCAGCTTCTCGGCCTTCGACACGAACTCCTTGTGCAATTCCACCAGCATCGGTTCGGTCGGCCGCGGCGGCGGTTCGGGCTTCTTGGCCTCTTCTCTTCCGCCCGGTCGCCCCGCGCCGGGTCGTCCCTGGGCGAGCGCCGGCGGAGCAACCGCGGTCAGCAACAGCGCCACGGCCAGCAAATGGTAACAGGCTTTCATGACGATTCACCTCGCGAAGGTTCGACAGTCGCCCCAAAGAACGCCTCCAGGATGCGCCGCGCCGCCGCTTCGGGCGGCAACCGTCCAGCCAGCACATCCTGTTCCAAGGCCGCCTGGATCGCTTGCACGGCGGGGTGCGTGTGGACGGCTTGCCTCAGCCGCTCCTCGACTTGCCCCCACAGCCACCGCAGCTCCTGCCGCCGCCGCCGCTGCCACAGTTCCCCCCGCTCGACCAGCGCTTCCTGCCGCCGCTCGATCACCTGCCAGATCTCGGCCACCCCTTGATTGTGAAGCGCGCTGCAGGTCAGCACAACTGGCGCCTGGTCGCGGGAGCGTCCGGCAAGCGATTCGAGCGCCGTGCGATACTGGGTAGCCGCCAGCTTGGCCGCCAGCCGGTTGTCGCCGTCGGCCTTGTTCACCGCCACGATGTCGACCAGCTCCAGCAGACCGCGCTTGATCCCCTGCAGTTCGTCACCGGCTCCGGGCAGCATCAGCGCCAGGAAGCAATCGGTCATGTCGGCGACCATCGTTTCGGATTGCCCGACGCCGACCGTTTCGATCAGCACGACATCGTATCCCGCGGCGGCGCAGACCAGCATGCATTCGCGCGTCTTGCGGGCCACTCCACCCAGCGTGCCGGCCGAGGGCGAAGGCCGGATGTAGGCGGCCGGCGACGCGCTCAGCGCCGTCATCCGCGTCTTGTCGCCCAGGATGCTGCCGCCACTGACACCGCTGGATGGATCCACCGCCAGCACGGCCACGCGCCGGCCGGATTGGACCAGGTGCAGTCCGAGCGCCTCGATGAAGGTGCTCTTGCCCGCTCCCGGCGCGCCGCTGATCCCCACGCGCATCGCCCGTTCGGTCCACGGCAGCAGGCGGGTGAGCAACTGTTCGGCCAGCAACTGGTGCCGCGGCAAGCTGGATTCGACCAGCGTCAGCGCTCGCGCCAGCACGGCCATTTTGCCGCCGCGGACTCCCGCTTCATACTCATCCAACGTCAGCTCGCGCCTGCGCGGCGCGGGAGAACCTGCGGCGCTCATCGGCTTGCTGGCTCACGGTTGCCCGGACTGGCTGAGCGACGGTTCGTCCAGCGCGAGGTTCAGTCGGCGAGCGAGCTCGAGCAGCAGCTTCACGGCGGCCTCGCCGATCACCGTGCCGGGTCCGAACACGGCCGCCGCGCCCGACTGGTACAACGCCTCGTAGTCCTGCGGAGGAATCACGCCGCCGACAACAATCATCATGTCCTCGCGGCCCAGCCTGGCCAGCTCGTCGCGCAATTGCGGGATCAACGTCAAGTGGCCGGCCGCCAGCGAGCTGACGCCGACAATGTGCACGTCGTTCTCGACGGCTTGCCGAGCGGTTTCCTCGGGCGTGCGGAACAGCGGGCTGATGTCGGCGTCGAAGCCCAGATCGGCGAAGGCCGAGGCGATCACTTTCTGGCCGCGATCGTGCCCGTCCTGGCCCATTTTGGCGACCATGATCCGCGGCCGCCGGCCCTCAACCCGCTCGAACCGCTCGACCAGCCGCCGCACCTTGGCCGCCATCCCCTGCTCGCCCAGCTCCGCCGCGTACACGCCGCGCACCGTCTGGATCGGCGCCTCGTAGCGGCCGTAGACTGATTCCAGCGCGTCGCTGATCTCGCCCACGGTGGCCCGCGCCCGCGCCGCCTCGATGGCCAGCTCCAGCAAATTGCCCTGGCCGCCGCGAGCTCCTTCGGTCAGCGCCGCCAGGCACGCCGCGACGCGCGCCCCGTCGCGTTCGGCACGCAGCCGTCGCAGGCTGGCCACCTGCGCTTCGCGGACCGCCGTGTTGTCCACCTTCAGCACGTTGATCTGTTCCTCCTGAGCCAGCCGGTACTTGTTCACGCCAATCACCGTCTGCTGGCCGGAATCGATGCGGGCCTGCGTGCGGGCCGAAGCCTCCTCGATCCGCAGCTTGGGAATGCCCTCCTGAATCGCCTTGGTCATCCCGCCCAGTTCCTCCACCTCGCGGATATGCTGCCAGGCCCGCTGCGCCAGATCGTGCGTCAGCCGCTCCACGTAGTAGCTGCCGCCCCAGGGATCGATCACATGGCACGTGTCGGTCTCCTGCTGGATGAACAACTGCGTGTTGCGGGCGATGCGGGCCGAGAAGTCGGAGGGCAGCGCCAGCGCCTCGTCCAGGGCGTTCGTATGCAGCGACTGCGTGTGCCCGTGCGTGGCCGCCAGTGCTTCCAGGCAGGTGCGGACCACGTTGTTGTAGACGTCCTGGGCGGTCAGGCTCCAGCCGCTGGTCTGGCTGTGCGTGCGCAGCGAGAGGCTCTTGGGGTTCTTCGGCTCGAACTGCTGGATCAACTTGGCCCACAGCATCCGCCCGGCGCGCAGCTTGGCCACTTCCATGAAGTAGTTCATGCCGATCGCCCAGAAGAACGACAGCCGGGGACAGAAGGCGTCCACGTCCAGCCCGGACCGCATGCCGGTCCGCACGTACTCCAGCCCGTCGGCCAGCGTGTAGGCCAGTTCCAGATCGGCCGTAGCGCCCGCCTCCTGCATGTGGTAGCCGCTGATGCTGATGCTGTTGAACTTGGGCATCCGCCGGCTGGTGAAGTCGAAGATGTCGGCGATAATCCGGATGCTGGGTTCGGGCGGATAGATGTACGTGTTGCGGACCATGAACTCCTTGAGGATATCGTTCTGAATGGTGCCGGCCAGTTGTTCCGGCCGCACGCCCTGCTCCTCGGCCGCCACAATGTACAGCGCCATCACCGGCAGCACGGCGCCGTTCATGGTCATCGAGACGCTCATCTTGTCCAGCGGGATCCCGTCGAACAGCACGCGCATGTCCTCGATGCTGTCGATCGCCACGCCCGCCATGCCCACGTCGCCCGTGACTCGCGGGTGGTCCGAGTCGTAGCCGCGATGCGTGGCCAGGTCGAAGGCGATCGACAGGCCCATCTGCCCGGCCGCCAGGTTGCGGCGGTAGAAGGCGTTGGAATCCTTGGCGGTCGAGAAGCCGGCGTACTGCCGCACGGTCCAGGGGCGGACCACGTACATCGTGCTGTACGGGCCGCGGAGGAACGGCGGCATGCCCGGCATCGTCTCCAGGTGTTCGACCGGTTCCAGGTCGCGGCTGCTGTACAGCGGCCGCACCGGGATGTGTTCGGGCGTTTCCCAGTCGAGCGGCCCCGGAACCGACTCGACCGCCTGCCGCCAATCGTCCATCGACCCGGATTTCTCCGCGGCATCGCGGAGCGGAATCTCGCTGAAGTTCGGCACCGTATTCATCAGGAGAGCACTCCTTCCTCGCGGAGCAACTGGCGGAGCGTGGCCAGCACGTCACAGCGGATGAAAATAAAGCGATCGACGCCGGCCTGGCGCCAGGCCTGTTCGTTGGCGCCGGGGTTGCCGGCCAAAACCAGCGAGCGGGCGCCGGCGGCCTTGAGCAGCGGAGCGGCCTGGGGCACGAGGTCGGGGTACAGTTTGTCGGATGAGCAGATCACGGCAATCCGCGCTTCGCTGCCGGCCAGCGCGCGGGCCGCGTCCGCGGGCTGCTGGTGGCCGCCCAGGTCCACCACGTCGAAACCGCCCGCCTCGAAGAAGTTCTTGGCATACGTGGCGCGGGCCGTGAAGTGAGCCACGGGGCCCAGGTTGGCCAGGAACACCCGCGGGCGGCGACCGTGCACCTTCTGCCAGGCGTCGCTGGCGTCCCGCAACTCCTCGAACGGCTGCGCGAACATGTGCGGCGCCAGCGGCGCGATCGCCGTGCCGTCGGCATGAAAGCCCAATGCCTCGGCCAACTGTCCCAGCGACGCTCCGCCCGCGGCGGCCTGGACCGCGGTTGCCGCCCGTTCGCCGGCCGCCGAACGGTGATGAATGGGCAACTGGCTGAGCGCCCCGTTTTCGCGCCGCAAGCCCGCCACGTGGACCGCGGCCGCGCCGCGCAGGGCGGACCAATCCGGCTCCGGCCGTTCGAGCCTCGGCTCCGATACGTCGGGAAACTCGCTGACGCCCGTGATGCCTTCCTTGCGGCGAGCCAGGTCCTTGGCCCGCGGGGCGAAGGCCGAGTCGATTTCGTTGGCTACCCAGCCGCTCTCGATGCAGTGCCGCATGCCGCCCAGCCGCTCGATCTCCTGAAAATTCTCCCAGGCCCAGCCCGCCAGGCGTTCGGTCAGCCAGTCCAGATACCAACTGCCCCCCGGCGGGTCGACCACGCGGTGCAGATGAGCTTCCTCAGACAAGATCAAGGCCGTGTTGCGGGCGATGCGGCGGCTGAACTCGTCGGGCAGCCCGCAGGCGGCGTCGAACGGCACCGACGTGATCGCTTCCGCTCCCCCCAGCCCCGCGGCGAACACGGCCGCCGTGTTCCGCAACAGGTTCACGTACGGATCCCGCTGCGTGAGCACGCGCTTGCTGACCCGCACGTGCAGCCGCATGGCCCGCGAGCTGCCGGTGCCGCCACACGAATCCACTACGCGATACCACAAGCGCCGCGCGGCCCGCAGCTTGGCCATCGCCAGGAAATGATGCGTCCCCACGCTGATGCTGAACAGGATTTGCCTCGCCGCCGAATCCACGTCCAGCCCCGCGCCCGTCATCGCTCGCAGATACTCCGTGGCCGTGGCCACACCGAAGGCGATGTCCTGGGCCGCGGTCGCGCCCGCGTGGTGATAGGCGGCCGTCCCCACGCGCACCGCCGTGACATGCGGAAACGTGCGCGAAGTATAGGTCGCCAGGTCCGCCAGTTGCTCGAACGCCTCGTCCGACGATACGGGCAACAGCCCGTCGCGGGACAGCACGGCCAGCGGGTCGGCATTGAACGCGCCGCGGGCATCCTTGGGAGCGACGCCGCGGCGCTGCCAGAGCGCCGTCAGCAGCGCGGCGGCCGGCAGAAAAGCGGCGCCCGCCTCCAGCGTGATGCCCACCCGGTCCAGAGCGACGTCCCGCAGTGCGCGATCCAGATCGTCCACGTGGTACACCATCAAACCGTCCCGACCGACCAGCTCGCCGGCAACCGGATCGTCCGGGTCGAAGCCGCCTCGAGCGGCGGAGTCCAATCGCAACAACAGCGAGGTCACTCCGCCGTGCAAGTCGTCGTGGATCGCGCGGTTCGTCTGGTCCAGATCGGGATGAGCGTGTTCCTGCCGCAGGTCCCAGCCGGTCGGCACCGCACCCAGCGGGCGCGATCCACGAACAAACGGAGCACAGCCAGGAAAGCCTTCCGGATCCGCGCCGGCCGGCACGTCCGCCTGCGTGTACAGTGGCTCGATGCTGAAGCCTTCGTACGTGTCGGTGACCAGCTTCTGCTCGAACGAGGCGCCGCCGAGTTCCGCTTCGGCCAGCGCCCGCCACTGGTCGTAACCGACGGGTGGAAAGTCGTCCCGCAGCGTGAGTTTTTCCGCAAGCATGTGTTAGTGTCCTGTCGCAGGCGGCTGGCAGAGTTCGGTCAACACGCCGCACGAGCTCTTGGGGTGCAGGAAGGCGATCTGCATCTGGTGCGCGCCGGAGCGCGGCACGTCGTCGATCATCCGCAGGCCGCCCGCTTTCAGCTCGGCAATGCGGGCCGTGATGTCGTCGACGGTAAACGCCAGGTGATGCAGCCCCTCGCCGCGTTTCTCCAGAAACTTGGCGATCGGGCTCTCCGGATCGGTCGGTTCCAGCAGCTCCAGCCGCACGTCGCCCACGCGGTAAAACGCCACGCGGACTTTCTGGCTGGGCACCTCCTCGATGTTTTCGAAGACCGCGCCCAGGTGCGATTCGTAAAATTCCCGCTGCTCGTCCAGCGAGCGGACGGCGATCCCCACGTGATTCAATGACTTGACTGGCTGCACGATGCTGGCTCCTTATTCAAACTCGACGAGCACCTGGCCGCTTTGCACGGCCTGGCCCGCCTGGGCGTTCACCTTGGCGATCCGGCCCGAGATGGGCGAGGTGATTTCGGTTTCCATTTTCATCGCTTCCAGGACCATCAGCAGGTCGTTCGCCTGAATCTGCTGGCCGGGCTGGGCGCTGACTCGCACCACCACGCCCGACACGGGACTGCGGCAGACCTTGGACTCCTGCGCGGCGGAACCGCCTGCGGGGGAAGCACCCGTGCGAGCGGCGGCCGGCGCGGCGCCCGCCGGAGACGACATGAAGGCGGGCGGCACGTAGCTCGGTCGCGGTTCGTCCGGCTCCGAGACCTCGACGTCCACCTCGTAGACCTGGCCATCGATTGTCAGCTTGAGTTTCACCGGCGGCTCTTTCTCTTAAGTATTCTTTCTCTTAAGCATGTCGATGAGGCAGCGCGTGCGAGGCCTGGATGGTCGCTCGGCCATGCTGGGCCCAGGACGGCGAACTCAACAAGCGGACTTGCCGGATCCGGGGCTTCTTTCCCAGGTACGCCGCCACGGCGGCCCCGATCACCAGCAGCAGCTCCTCCGACGCCACCTCGGACGAACCCGCCTGCGGCGTGCCCCTGGCGGCAGCTTCCAGCGCGGCCACGCGGTCGCTGAGCCGGCCGAGTTCCTGGCGCAGCCCCTGCAAGGCTTCGAGTATCTCCTGCTGCCTATCCAACTCGGCCGTCATCGGCCACTCCTTTGCACAAATAATTCACAGAACAAACTCGCTTCACCCTCGCGGGACGTGGTGTCACTCAAGTAGGCGTCGAGAGAATAAGTCATCACTTCTGGCTCCCTCCCCGCTTCGGGGAGGGCTGGGGAGGGGTTCTTCTGCGCGCTGCCAAACTCAACCTGCACTCGCCGTATCTGCTCAACAACCTACTGGATGCATATATCACGGTTCTGATTCCAACCACGAATCACTCCGAATCCACATGCGTTCCTGGAAATTGCAAACGTTTCGCTGTGCGTTGTCCGCTATAGCCCCGCAGGCCCCTCCCCAGCCCTCCCCGAAGCGGGGAGGGGGCCAAAGGGAGATTCAGGGGTGCTCGCCGAAGCGGACGTCGACACTCGTGAATTACGCCAAATTCCTTCAAGAAAATGATTTAAAAGCTGCACGACGCCGAAGCGAGAAGGGAGCCAGAAAGATTGGTTAGTTTTCCTTCCCGCTACTTTCGCGGAGCGAAAGGCGACTTCCCGCCACTCTCGCGGAGCGAAAGGCGACTATGTTCACAGCGGGATCAGGCCATGCTTCTTGGGTGGCCGCTGATCGCGTTTGTTCTGCAGGTACTCCAGGGCCTGTGCCAGGTGGCGGCGGGTGTTGGCCGGTTCGATGATGTCATCGACCAGCCGGCGGCCCGCGGCCACGTACGGCGAAGCGAAAGTGGAACGGTACTGTTCGATCAATTCGGCCCGCTTGGCGCCTTTGTCGGCGGCCGCGTCCATTTCCTTGCGGAACACGATCTCGACGGCGCCCTCGGCGCCCATCACGGCCACTTCCGCGGTGGGCCAGGCGAACGCGCAATCGGCGCCCAGGTCGCGCGAGCACATGGCGACGTGGGCGCCGCCGTACGACTTACGCAAAATGACCTGGATCTTGGGCACGGTGGCGGCCGAGTAGGCGAACAGCAGCTTGGCGCCGTTGCGGATGATCCCGCCGTACTCCTGCTGCACGCCCGGCAAGTATCCCGGCACGTCGACGAACGTGACCAGCGGGATATTGAAGGCGTTGCAGAAGCGGATGAAGCGGGCCGCCTTGGTCGCGGCGTTGATGTCGATCGCGCCGGACAGCACGGCCGGCTGGTTGGCGATGATGCCGATCGTGCGGCCCAGGATGCGGGCGAAGCCCACCACCATGTTCATGGCGTAGCCGGCCTGCACTTCCAGGAAATCACCCCGATCCACGATGCCGGCGATCACCTGCCGCACGTCGTAACCTTGCTTGGGATCCACCGGCACGATGCGACTGAGTTCCGGGTTCGGCTCGACATCTCCCTGGTAATCCAGCCGCGGCGCCTCTTCCAGGTTGTTCGAGGGCAGGAAGCTCAGCAGCCGGCGGCAGATGTACAGCGCTTCGAGATCGTCGTCGGCCACGAAGTGAATCACGCCGGAGTGGGCCATGTGCGCGTCGGCGCCGCCCAGTTCCTCGGCCGTGATCTGTTCGCCCGTAACCTGTTTGATCACCTGCGGCCCGGTAATAAACATCTGGGCCTTGCGGGTCTGAATCACAAAATCGGTCAGGGCCGGCGAGTAGGCCGCTCCACCGGCGCACGGTCCGCAGATCAGGGCCACCTGCGGCACGGCCCCCGACAGTTCGACGTTGGCGAAGAACACCTGGCCGTAGCCCGACAGCGAGTCGATGCCTTCCTGGACGCGGGCGCCGCCGGAGTCGTTGATGAACACGAACGGGCTGCCGCATTTCAGAGCCCGCTGCATCACGTCGGCCACTTTCAGCGAATGCACTTCGCCGGCCGATCCGCCCAGCACGGTGAAGTCCTGGCTGGCCAGGTGGATCAAGCGGCCATCCAGCGAGGCGGCGCCGGTCACCACGCCGTCGGCCGGCACTTCCCGGCCGGCCATGCCGAACTGCGTCTGCCGGTGCGTGGCGAACAGCCCGAACTCCTCGAAGCTGCCCGAATCCACCAGCGCCGCGATCCGCTCGCGGGCCGTCAGCTTGCCCTGCTCGCGCTGCTTTGCCAGGCGGTCCGCGCCACCGCCCTGCTGCAGGTGTTCCCGCCGCTGGCGCAGGTCCGCCGTGAGTTGCTCCATGGACTTGCCGGAGTCGGCCATTGTCGTGGATCCTTTGAGTTCTGTCCTCAATGCCGTGCCTAAGCCGGCTCCACCGTCACTCGGTGCGACCGGTCGCCAATCTTGACGTCGTACGTCACCTTGGACGCGACGGGGGCGGCCGCGGCGGCCCGCTGGCCGTCGCCGTTGCCCGCCGCGGCGGCCTTGGCCTGTTGTTCGGCCGATTGGCTCACGTTCTTCGGTCCCTGGCTGCGCTGGGCAAAGAACTTGGGCGCCACCTTGGGGAACAGCGCGTTGGTCAGCACGTCCTCGTCCGTACCGTTGCAGCCTTCCAGCGCCAGGGCCTGCGCCCGCAGCTCGTCCCATTCCGGCTTGAGCAGATCGGCGGGCCGGCCCGTGATCGGCTCCTTCTTGGCATGTTCGGCCGCGATCCGCATCACCTCCGGGTCGCGCGGCCCGATCGTCTCGCCGTAGTAGCCCAGCATCAGGTCGGCGAATTCGCCGGTCAGCACTTTGTAGCGGCCCATCAGCACGTTGAACACGGCCTGCGTGCCCACGATCTGGCTGGAGGGAGTCACCAGCGGCGGGTAGCCGGCGTCTTTCCGCACGTTGGGCACCTCGGCCAGCACCTCCTTGACACGGTCGCCCGCGCCCTGCTGCTTCAACTGGCTTTCCATGTTCGAAATCATCCCGCCCGGAATCTGGCTGTCGAAGATCTCGGTCTCGACGCCGGTGAACTTCGATTCAAACTCGGCATACCGCGGCCGGACGGCGGCGAAGTGATCCTTGATGTTCAGCAGCCGCTGCTTGTCCAGCCGCGTGGTGTAGCCGGTGCCTTCCAGCATTTCCACCAGGGCCTCGGTCGGGTTGTGGCCCGGTCCCAGGCTGAGCGACGAGATGCAGGTATCGACGATGTCCGCGCCCGCCTCAATCGCCTTCATCAGGCTGACCAGCGTCACGCCGGTGGTCGAGTGCACGTGGACGTGGACCAGCGTCTCCGGCCCGCACTTCTCCTTGATGCCCCGCACCAGATCGAAGGCCGGCTGCGGCCTCAACAAGGCGGCCATGTCCTTGATGCAGATCGAGTCGCAACCCAGGTCTTGCAACTGCTGGGCCATATCCACAAACTTGTCGATCGTGTGCAGGGGCGAGGTGGTGTAGCAGATCGTCCCCTCGGCGTGCTTGCCCGTGCGGCGAACCGCTTCCAGCGCCCGGCGCAGGTTGCGGACGTCGTTCAAGGCGTCGAACACGCGGAACACGTCCATGCCGTTCTCGGCCGACTTGTCCACGAAGCGGTCGACCACCGTGTCCTCGTAGTGGCGGTAGCCGAGCAGGTTCTGGGCCCGCAGCAGCATCTGCAGCCGCGAGTTGGGCATCAGCTCGCGGAAAGTCCGCAGGCGCCGCCAGGGATCTTCGTTCAGAAAACGGATGCACGAATCGTACGTCGCCCCGCCCCAGCACTCGACGCTCCAGTAGCCCGCCTGGTCGATATCCTGGCAGGCCGGCACCATGTCCTCCAGCGCCATGCGGGTCGCCAGCAGGCTCTGGTGCCCGTCGCGGAGCACCAGTTCAGTGACTTCCACCATGCGTGACATCTGGCTGCACTCCCTTCCACTTGGATGCGATTCGGTCTTGCGAGCGGGCCGGCCCGGCGCGACGCTCAATTTTTACCCTGGAGCGCGACAGCTTCCCAGCAGGTCCATGACATGTCCCAACCAGAATCGCGAGGCGGTCCACGGCATGCCCAGCACGACCTGTGCCAGATCGCGATTGGACAGCCGCGTGGCGAACTCGCGCGAGTGGGGCAGCGTCAGCCAGCGGCTGGGCCACTCCGCCGTGAAGTGGCAGAGGAACTCGCGGCAGAGTACCTCATCCATCCACGACCTGCCCGCGCCAATTTCGGTCACCACGCCTTCCAGGGTCAACAGGGACTTGCGAAACATCATCAGGTCCGGGGCTACTCGCAGCCGCGCCTTGTGCACCGCCTCGTCCAGCATCCCGACCAGCCAGGTGAGACCTGGAAAGCGGCCGCGGCGCACCAGGCGCAAATGCCGCTGCACCACCGCGTGCAGTTCGGGCCGCAACACGCTGTGCCGCTGCGCCAACCCCTCGAGCACCTCGGCGATCCGCTGGCCGTGCAGCGTCAGCGCCCCCAGCAGGATCTGCACGACCGCTTCCCGCTGCCGCTGGCCGAGCCGCCCGACCAGACTCCAGTCCAGGATCGCCAGGCGGCGATCGTCGGTCAGGAACAGGTTGCCGGCGTGCGGGTCGCTGTGAAACATCGCCTGCCGGGTGCGAGCGAATACGGGCTGAGCGACCAGCGAAAGTATCGTCCGCTCGGCCACTTGCCGCCGCTGGCTCATCGCGTCGTACGGATGCTCCGTCACCTTCCCACCCCAGATCCGCTGCATGGCGGTGATGCGCGGAGTGGACCACTGCGGCATGAGCGCCGGGATCTGCACCTGCCGCTGCCCGCGATAGATCGCCGCCGCCTGCCGCAGATGCTCCTGTTCCAGGTCCAGCCGGACTTCACCGGCCAGCGACTCCCGCACCTGGGCGAACGAATCTTCATAGTCAAGCTGCGGGATCCCAAGCTGCTCGCAGCGCTGGTCCAGATGCGCGCCGACGCGGGCCAGCAGTTGCAGCTCGCACGCCATCCGCTGTTCGATGCCCGGCTTAAGGATCTTGAAGACGCCGTAGCGGGTCGCGCTGTCGTGCCGGTCGCCGGCGTGGTGGCTGCATTCGAACGGTACGACCACCGCCACACTGGCCTCGGCCAGCGCCGGCCGCATCAGGTGGATGCCTTGCGGCTCCAGCGGGCCCAGTTCCCGCACCAGCGTCTGCCGCAGCAGTTCCCAGGGAACCGACGGTGGCAACGATTCAAGCTGCTGCAGTTCCGCTCGCAGCTCCGCGGGCAGACGGGCGTCGCGGGCCAGCACCTGCCCCAACTTGTGCAGCACGGGGCAGCATTGAGCCAAACGGCCGAGTCGCTGGGCGAACGTGGCACCAGCGGGCAACGCGGCCTGCGCGGCCAGGATCGCGGCCTGGTCCTCCGCCGGCAAGCCCTGCAGAAAAATGGCCAGCGCGTCGCGCACGGGTCGAGCGAAACGAGCGTACTGCTCCGGCAGCACCGAGGCCAGCGCGGCTTCGTCGATCAGCAGTTCCCAGTTGGCCAGCATCGGTTGCTACGCCCTTCCCGCTCTCAATACGCCGCCTGTTCAACGTCGCCCGACAGGATCACCTGCTCGCGGCCCGCCGCGTCCCGCAGCCGCAGCGTGCCGTCGGGCGTCAGACCCAGCGCGGTTCCCGTCAGCGTGGCTTGCCCCATGGTTACGGCAATCGGCCGTCCGATCCAGGGGGCATAGCTCTGCCAGGTCTCCAGCACCTCCGCGGGGCTGCTCTGCAGGCGTTCAATCCAGGTCTCCAGCGCGCCCAGCAACCGCGCCAACACCTCGGCCCGATCGTGCGATTGTCCCGTCACGCCGCGGAGCGAACCGGCCCGCTCGGCCAGCTCCTCCGGAAACGACTCCTGATTCACGTTCACGCCGATGCCCACGATCGCGTAGCGCACGGCCTGCCGATCCGTCTGGGCTTCGACCAGGATGCCAGCCAGCTTCCGCCCCTGGAACAGCAGGTCGTTGGGCCACTTGAGCACGGGGGCGGCGGGCAACAGCGGCCCGATCGCCTCGGCCAACGCCACGCCCGCCGCCAGACTCAATGGGGGAGTCGCGCCGACGGGCCATTCGGGCCGCAGCAAGACGGAAAAATACAGATTGGTCCCTGGGGGCGAGTGCCACTGCCGCTGCTGGCGCCCACGGCCGCTGGTCTGCGAATCGGCGACCAGCACCAGCCCTTCGGCCGCGCCGCGCCGAGCGAACTCGTGCAGCCGGCTGTTGGTTGAGTCCACCTGGGCTTCGACCTGCAGCGGCCGGCCCAGCCAACGAGTGGTCAAGCGGCTCTCGACGGCTGCCGGCGTCAACTCGCGATCCATCGAGAACTCGACCTCCCGCTCTTCCGTCTTTGTCCTACTGATAACTGACAACTGACGCCCCATTCCCACCCGGCGTCTCACTTCGAACGTTCGGCCAGCCACGTTTCGATGTGCGGCCAGGTGTTCTTCTCCGCGCCGCTGCCGGCCATGATGCCGATGTGGCCGCCGCGCACCTTGAACAGCGTCTTGTCCTGGCTGCCAACCAGGTTCAAGACGCCTTCCGACTGGCAGGGAGGCGTGATGTGGTCCCCTTCGGCGATCACGTTCAGCACGCTGGCCCTCAGCCGCTTCAGATCCACGCGTTCGCCCCGCAGGGTCATGGTGCCCCGCATCAGCCGGTTTTCCTTGTACAGCTCGTTAATCAACTGCTGGTACGCGGCGCCCGCCATGGGGATGATGTCGCGGACCCAGGTGTTCATGGCGTGCCAGCCCTCGGCTGCCTTGGGGTTGTCGATGCGGTCCCAGAGAGCCACATAGCTGCCGATATAGTTTTCGATCGGTTTGAGCAGCTTCGCGCCGCTGTCGATCATCTCGCCCGGCACGTTGCCCAGCGTTTCCACGATCCGGTCGGCATTGAAGGCCGGGTTGCTGGTCCAGCGGGTGAACGCGCCAATTTCCTGTTCCGAGAAATCCAGCGGCGCGGTCAGCAGGATCAGGTTCCGGATGCCGTCATCGGGCCGCAGGGCCGCGTACATCGTGCTGATCAGCGCTCCCAGGCACCAGCCCAGCATGCTGAACTCGTCGGTTTCCGCGACCGACTTGAACTTGCGGATGGCCCGCGGCAGGTATTCGAGCACGTAGTCGTCGAACTTCATGTTCTTGTCTTCCGGTCCGGGAGCGCCCCAGTCCAGCAGGTAGACATCGTAACCCTTCTTGACCATGTACTCGACAAAGCTGTGTCCCGGCCGCAGGTCCAGCACATGAGGCCGGTTCATGATGGCGAACACCAGGAACAAGGGGATCCGATGCCGCTCGCCTTCCGGAACGACCGGCACGTAGCGGTACAGCCGGGCCTTGTTCAGGGTCCAGATGCATTCCTTGGGCGTCTGAGCGATCTTGGCGTCGGTGTTCAGCAGTCGATTGAAGGTGTGGACTTTCTGCGCGTGCTTGTGCAGCTCGGCGCAGTAATCGAGCAGCGAGGGCAAATTCATCGCCGCCGAATCCAGTTGCGTGTCGGCCATGCTCAACTCTCCTCTTTCCCGGTCCTTGATTGGCGGGCCTTGCCGGGTTTTTGGCCACCGCGGAGCGCCTCGTCCAGCTTCGCATCCAGATCGTCCAGCCGCATTTCAATGTTCGTCAACCGCTCGGCCAGGCGCGTGATATCCTCGCGGCTGGGCAGGTTGAGGTTGGCCAGCGTCTGGTTGATGGCGTTTTCGGTCCCCTTGCGGAAGGGGGCCGAGTTGGATAGCCAGGCATCCAGCATGGTGCCCTGGGCTTCGGCATAGGCTTGAGTATTGACCAGTTCGACCATCATCTTGGACCAGGCGTCCAGGCTGGCGTCGCGCATCGACTTGACCAGACCCGTCGGGTCGAAGGGGTCGAAACCATTATCGTTCGGGCTCATCGGATTGTTTGCCTTTCCCACTTTGGTCTCTTGGATCACGCCGCGATGAACCAGCATGGCGCGCGCCTCCAGCCGTTCCGCCCCGCGGCGGAGACGCTTCCGCCTGCTGAACTCCGCCACGCGGATCAGTAGCCCCACTCCTCCGCCGGGCCGCTGCCCCAAGGCGTGATCGTCAGGCAGTTTTCCACGTCGTTGACTCCACGAGCCGACCAGGCGATCCGTTCGGCCTCATCCCGCTCGGCGTGCGAATGCACGTCGCCGGTCAGCACCACGGTCCGGTCTTCTAGTTCCACCGCCACACATCGGGAGTTGATCGTCGCGCTGCGCCGCAAGGCCGACTCAATCTGACCCTTGACGTCCTCAGTCCCCTGTTCGACCTGCTCGACGGCGACGAGGATGTTATTGGTCACGCCGCGAGCCCCCTTGAGGTGGGCGACCGCGCGGGCGGCGGCAAGCCGCTGATGCCGGCGAGCGACCGTGCCATCCAGCGAGATCCAGCCGTCCTGAACCGACAACTGGATGTTCTCACTGGGCACGCTCGCGTTCCACTCCATGGCGTGCCTGGCCGCCGCCGCCAACTGCTCGTCCTCCCGGCGGTGCGCGTCATCGGGGCAGACCTCGATTTGATTGGCCACCGCCCGCACGCCGTGCACCCGCTTGGTCACCTCCTCCGCCGCCAGCTTCTCGCCGTAAGCCGGCACGTGGCCGGTCAGCGTGATGATGCCTTCCTCCGCCGTCACTCCGATGTGAGCCGCGTTGATTCCCGGCTCCCAGTCCAGCTCCTCGAGCACGTGTCGTTGCAAATCCCTGTCGCTCTTCATGGCAAGGTTCCTCCCCGGACCTTCCTGGCGACTTTCCACGTACAGACAAGCCTCTGTACTATTCTACGTTACATGTATGCGCCGCCGTTCACGTTAATCTGCTGGCCGGTGATGTAGTCGCCATCGACCACCAGGAACAGCACGGCCTTGGCGATCTCCTCCGGTCTGGCGAACCGCCCCATCGGGATCCGTTCCTTGATCTGCGTCTGGATGTTCTCCGGCACCTCCGCGAACATGTCGGTTTCGGTGAAACCCGGCGCCACGACATTCACGGTGATCCCGCTCTTGGCCAGTTCCAGGGCAGCCGTCTTGGTGAAGGCAATGATCCCG
>JAGFJK010000126.1 GCA_024102795.1 Pirellulaceae bacterium | reverse complement strand
GCGGCGGCCCCCGCCGCTCCAGCCGCTGCCGCTCCGGCGGCCGATCTGCCCGGTGGCGGCGCTGCGGCGGACCTGCCTGGCCAGTAGGCTTGAGTGCCCGGTGTCCGAAGCGTCATTTTCGCGAAATGATAGTCGCCTTTCGCTCCGCGAAAGTAGCGGGCCCCGGCGTTGAAGTTCCGGCGCGGACAGGCCACTAGCTGCCGCGCTACTTTCGCGGAGCGAAAGGCGACTATCGCGGATCGATCCGGTCCTTGCCCACCCAGGGTCGCAGGACTTCGGGAATCAGCACTCCGCCGTCCGCTTGCTGGTAGTTTTCGAGAATCGCCACGAGTGCTCGGCTGACGGCGACGGCGGTGCCGTTCAGGGTATGGACGAAGTGGGTACCTTTCTCGCCCTTGCGTTTGAACCGCGCGTCGAGCCGGCGGGCCTGGAAGTCGGTGCAGTTCGAGGTGCTGGTCACTTCGCCCCACTCGCCGCCGTCGCCCCGGCCGGGCATCCAGGCCTCCAGGTCGAACTTGCGGTAGGCCGGCCCGCCCAGATCACCCGTGGCCGTGTCGACGACCCGGTAGGGCAGTTTGAGCCCCTCGAAGATCCGGCATTCGATGTCGCAGAAGTGGTCCAGCATCTGCTCGCTCTGGTCGGGCAGCGTGAAGGCGAACATTTCCACCTTGGTAAACTGGTGCACCCGATACAGGCCCCGCGACGCTCGGCCGGCCGCGCCGGCCTCGGTGCGGAAACAGTGGCTGATGCCGCACAGTTTGAGCGGCAGTTCGTCGGCGTCCACGGTCTTGCCGGCCAGCAGTCCGCCGAGCGTGATTTCGGCGGTGGCCACCAGGTTCAAGTTGGTATTTTCGATGCTGTAAATCTGCGTCTCGGGCCCCCGCGGGATATAGCCGGTGCCTTGCAGGATTTCGGTGTAAGCCAGGTCGGGCGTGATGACGGGCGTAAAGCCTTCGGTCAGCAGCAGTTGGACGGCGTATTGCTGCAAGGCGAGTTCCAACAGGACGGCTTCGTTCTTAAGGAAGTAGAACCCGTGGCCGGCGATCCGCGCGCCGGCTTCGAAGTCGATCAACTGCAGACTTTCGCCCAGCGCCACGTGGTCGCGCGGCGGGAAGTCGAACGCGGGCGGCGCGTGAGGCCCGCGTCGCAGTTCCAGGTTCGCGGCGTCGTCCGCTCCGACCGGCGCGGCGGGATGCGACATGTTGGGAATCCCGCTTTGGATCGCCAGGACTTGCTGTTCGAGCTGATCGTGCTCGTGCTGTGCGGCATCCTTGCGCTCCCGCAGCAACCGTCCCTGCTCCTTGCGAGCCTCGCGCTGCGCGTCGTCCTGGGCCTTGCCGATGGTCTTGGATACCTCGTTCGCCTGGCGGTTCAATTCCTGGACTTCCACCAACAGTTCCCGCCGCCGCTGTTCCAGTTGCACCAGTCGCGGGACATCGGCCTGGGCACCCCGCCGGCGGCAGTTCTCCTCCACCAGGTCCGCGTTTTCGAGAATGAATTTTCGGTCGAGCATGTTGGGGTCCGCGCAAACCTTGATCGGGGAAGTGTCCGTCGGCCGGCAAAAAGTGCTTTACCGGTCCGATTGGCATCCAATATAATGGCTGCCAGCCAGGGGCGCCACCCATCCGGGAGGCAATTTGAAGGACCGGTAGTCGCGGTCCTGGACACGAGCGCGGAAGGATACCATTTTGGCCGACAAAGCACACGCCGCCGTGGCGGAACCGGCTGAGCGGACGCGGACGAAGCCCCGCCAGCAGCAACAGAAACCGAAACCCCGCCGGCAGCCTCGCTACAATGTGATCCTGTGGGACGACGATGATCACTCCTACGAGTACGTGATCATCATGATGAAGGAACTGTTCGGCCATGTGTTCGAGAAAGGCGTGCAGATCGCCGTCGAGGTCGACACGCTGGGCCGAGCGATCTGCCTGACGACAACGCTGGAGCACGCCGAACTCAAGCGGGACCAGATCCACGCCTACGGCAAGGATATTTTGATCTCGCGCTGCAAGGGTTCCATGTCGGCGACCATTGAGCCGGTACCGGGCGATTAGGAGCGGCGGCCAGACGATGCCTGCCAGGCTCAGGACCTATACGCTCGGCTGCAAGGTCAATCAGTACGAGACCGAGCTGGTCCGCGAGGGGCTGCGGACCATCGGTTACCAGGACGCCGGCGCGGGCGAAGCGGCCGACCTGTGCGTGGTCAACACCTGCACGGTGACCAGCGAAGGCGATTCGAAGAGCCGGCAAGTGATTCGCCGGCTGGCCCGCGACAACCCCGGCGCGCGGATCGTCGTCATGGGGTGCTACGCCACCCGGGCACCTGGCGAACTGGCCGCCCTGCCGCAAGTGGCCGAGGTGGTGACCGACAAGCGGGAACTGCCGGACCTGCTCGGCCGGTTCGGCGTGGTGGACGTGCCGCAGGGCATCTCGCAGTTCGCCGGACGCCATCGAGCGTACGTCAAGGTTCAGGACGGCTGCCTGCTGAGGTGCAGCTACTGCATCATCCCGCACGTTCGACCGCAACTGGCCAGCCGCCCCCGCCAGCATATTATCGACGAAGTCTGCCGCCTGCGCGACAACGGCTACGGGGAAATCATCCTGACGGGCGTGCACCTGGGGCATTATGGCGTCGAACAGAACTGGCGGAAGCCGAAGTCCCAGTGGCTGCGGCTGGCGGACCTGCTCCGCGATCTGGCTCGCCTGGACGGTCCGTTCCGCTTGCGGCTGTCCAGCATCGAGGCGACCGAGGTCACGCGGGAGCTGATCGACGTGCTGGGAGAGTTCCCGGACCGCATCTGCCCGCACCTGCACGTTTGCCTGCAAAGTGGCTCCGACCGCGTGCTGCGGCGCATGCGGCGGCGGTGGGGCCGGCAGCGGTTGGTCGATCGCTGCCGGCTGGTGCGGCAAGCGCTCGATCATCCGGCCCTGACCACCGATGTGCTGGTGGGATTTCCAGGGGAAACGGACGAGGACTTCGCCGCGACGTGCGAGGTGATCGAGGAAGTGGGTTTCTCGAAGATCCATTGCTTTCCGTTCAGCCCGCGGCGAGGCACTCCCGCCGCCGACATGCCGGACCAGCTTCCGGGCAACGTCAAGGCCGAACGGACCGCGCACATCGGGGCGTTGGAAACCGCCCAGCGCGGCCGGTACTTCCAGTCGCTGCTGGGCCGGACCCTGGTGGTGCTGGTCGAATCACCACCGTCCTGGACGCAACGCCTGTTTGGGACCGCCTGCCGTTACGCCCCCGTGGAAGTGCTGGGCGACGGCGCGCCGCCCGAACCGCTCATGCAGGTTTTGCCGGAAGCGATTGTCGGCGATCGGCTGCTGGCCCGGCTGGCCAGGCCGCGGCCTCGTCCTGCCTGATCCCTCTATGGCATGAGCGCTCGGACGTTTTCCTCCAGCAAGTCCAGCGGCACCGATCCGCTGCCCAGCACGACGTCGTGAAACTCGCGCAGGTCAAAGGCCGCACCCAGCTTTTGCTCGGCGTCCGTCCGCAACTGCCGGATCTTCAGCTCACCCATCTTGTAGGCCAGCGCCTGACCGGGCCACGAGATGTAGCGGTCCACCTCGGCCTCGATGTTGTGCAGCGACAACGCCGTATGCTCGGCCATGAAGTCGATCGCCCGCTGCCGCGACCAGCCCAGGTAGTGCAGCCCCGTGTCGACCACCAGCCGGCAGGCCCGCCACATCTCGAAACTCAAGCGTCCAAAATCGCTGTAAGGGTCCTCGTAGAAGCCCACCTCCCGTCCCAGGCTTTCGGCATACAGGGCCCAGCCCTCGACGAACGCCGTGAACTCGGTGAAGCGGCGCATCGGGGGCAGGTCCCGCAGTTCCTGCTGCAGGGCCAGTTGCAGATGATGCCCCGGAACCGCTTCGTGCAGCGACAAGGCCTCCATCTCGTACAGCGGCCGGCTTTTGAGGTTGAACGTGTTGATGTAGTAGAAACCCGCCTGGGAACCGTCGCCGGCTGGCTGGGAGTAGTAGGCCGAGGTGGTCTTGGGAGCGATATACGCCGGTACGACCCGCAAACCGTACGGCGTGCGGGGCAACGTCTTGAACAGTTCCGGCAGACGGCCATCCATCCGCTTCAGGATCCAGGCCACCTCCTTCTGCAACTGCTCGGCCGAAGTGGCGTAGAACCGCGGGTCCTCCCGCAGGAACTTGACGAACTCGGCCTGCCCGCCCTCAAACCCGGCGCGGCGAATGACGTCCCGCATCTCGCCCCGGATGCGGACCACTTCGGCCTGGCCGATCGCATGGACTTCCTCCGGCGTCACATCCAGCGTCGTGAAGTGCCGCACCAGGAAACGATAATACTCCCGCCCGTCGGGCAAATCGGCGATCGCCGTGGTGGGCCGGCAGGCCGGCAGATACTCGTCCCGCATGAACTCCAGGAATCGCTGGTAGCTCGGCACAATCTGCTCGGCCACCGCTCGCCGGCCCGCCTCCCGCAGCCGCTCTTGCTCGTCCGCGCCGATCCGATCGGGAAACCGCCGCAGCGGAGCGAACAACAGACTCTGCTCCGGCTCGTCGACGATATGCGGACGAATCGTCTCCAGGTAGCCCTCCATCACCGCGGCGGGCAGCACGCGCCCCTGCCGCATCCCCTCGGCCAGCCACGCCATCTGTTCGTCGGCGTAGCGGGGGAAGTCCCGCAGGCGAGCCAGGTAGTTCTCGTAGTCCCGCAGCGTGCCCAGCGGCACGCGCTGGGGCAGTTCGGGAAAGGCGATGTGAAAGCCCCAGCGGTTGGTCAGCGGCATCAAGTGGCTGGAAAACTCCTGGAATTTCGCGGCGTCGCTCAACGTGCGCCGCAGAATGGCGTGGTTGATTTGCGCCGATCGCGGCAGGCGCTCGATCGGCACCGCTTCCAACCGGGTCAACAAGGTCTGCCGGAATTCGGCTTGCCGCCGCAGTTCGCCCGGAGACGTGTCCGGCAGCCGGTCGTTGTAACGATGCTCGCCCACTCGTGTGGCGAACAGTGGATCGGTCCGCAGTTCGAACTGCCAGGCGTCTTCCAGAATCTGATCCAGGGCTGCTTGAGCGTCCGGCACCGCGGGTTGCTCAGCGGCAAGCGTCAGGGGCAACAGCACCAGCAACAGGCAGAGCGGAACGCGGCAGGGGATGGGGAACAAAGTGCACCTCGGAGATTCGATTTTGGAAGTCATTAGTCATTAGTCATTAGTCAGGTAGCCAGCCACGTTGTTTCTGAATTCCTGGTGCGCCAGTCGCACGTAGCACGGGCTTCCAGCGTAGCATGGGCTTCCAGCCCGTGATTCTGGGCGCGCCAGTCGCAGCATGCGCTTCCAGTCGTAGCATGGGCTTCCAGCCCGTGATTCTGGGCGCGCCAGTCGCAGCATGCGCTTCCAGTCGTAGCA
>JAGFJK010000087.1 GCA_024102795.1 Pirellulaceae bacterium | reverse complement strand
GCCGGGGCATGGTCGGCGTGGCGGTCGCAACGGCTTGCGGGCTGCTCTCCGGCTGGCGGCGAGCCAACTGCACCCGCGGCTGCGAGGCGACCGCCGTGGGCACCGCCTCGCTCATCCGCCGCTGCGGCTGCCCAGTGGTCGACTGCCGCTGGACCTGGCTGGGAGCGGGCGAGGCCTGGGCGGACTGGGCCGAGGAACTGGCCGCCTGCGGCATGGCCACGGGTTGATTGGGGCGAGGCTGCGTGCGAGCCGTCTGCCGGCTCAACTGCGACAACGACTCCCCGGCCCGCGGTACCGACTCGCTGGTCTCCTGCCGCTTGACGACGGTCGGCTGGCGGTTGGGCTGCGGATCGGGAACCGGCGTGGGCTGCGGCTGCTGGGGCTGCGGGCGTTCGGGTTCTTCCTTCTGCACGACCTCTTCCGGCTGCACCTCCGGCGTCTCCGTCTCGACCGGCTTCTCGAAATCGGGCTGCCGCTGCTGCTCGCGGTTCGTATACACCGGATGGTAGTCGGGGACCGTGCGGGGCTGGCGCTGCGGCGTGTTGGTGGTCTGAGTGACTTCGGGCCACATCCGGCTGAAGATCACGATGTTGATCATGCTGACCAGGAACAGCACGTGAATCGCCACGCTGACGACCATCGCCAGTTGCATGCCCCGGCGGACCACTCGGCTGCTGACCAGCCGCAGGATGCCCATCGTGCCCAGCACCAGCAGCGGCGTGGCGATCAGCCAGGTCACACTGTTGGCGTACCACCGCGAATCGTCGAAACGGAGATAGGCCAGGTTCACGCCGATCAGAAAGCCGCCCAGCACGATCAGGGCCACGTCAACCGGCCACAACTGTTCGTCGAAGCCCTGGGGACGCTCGGCACTGACCTTACGGATCACTCTGCGGATTTTGGCCATGCGTTTGCTACTGTCCTTCGGTCGTGACCGTGTAGTCCATGATACCGACCCGATTGCAGAGGTTCATGACGATCACCACGTGATCGAACTGCACTCGCCGGTCCGCGCGGATCGTCACCGACTGGTTGACCGGATTGTCGGCGGCAGCCTGCCGCAACACGCTTTCGACCTCCTCGGCCGTCAATACTTTGCCATCCACGAAGTATTGTCCTTGCCGGTCCACGTTGACGAACAGTTCCTTGGGTTGCACGATCAGCGGCCGAGCTTCGCTGGCACTGGGCAGCAGCACTTCCAGTTCCCGGTCTTCCTGCGCGAACCGCGTGGCGACCAGAAAGAAGATCAGCAGCAGGAACACCACGTCGATCAACGGGGTCAGGCTGAGCGATTCGAGCGCCCTGCCCTTGCGGATTTGGACGGCCATGGGAAAGCTTCCTCGGCGGATCGCCAGCCAGCACTGGCGGGGGCATTCATTTCGTCGTGGCGGCCGCGGCCAGCGGTCCCGGTTCGGCGGGCGACTCGGCTTCGCCATGTTGCCGGCCGAAGCGCATGCGGCCCTCGTAGCGTTCGATCTGCGGCAGCAGGTTGAACAGCAGTTCGTCGATCTGGTGGAACAGGTTCTGGATGCGGCCTTCAAAGACGTGGGCGAAGATGGCGGCGGGAATCGCCACGCTCAGCCCGGCCAGCGTGGTGACCAGCGCCACGTAGATGCCTTCGGCCAGGTAATCGGCCTTGTTCTGGCCGGGCAGCAGTTGGGTCGTATCGTGAAAGGCCCGGATCATGCCCCAGACCGTGCCCAACAGACCCAGCAAGGGCGAGACGCCCGCCGCCAGGTTCAACCAGCGGACGTTGGCGTAAATCCGCTCGGCCTCCCGCTGGCTGGCCTCGGCCACCGTGTGTTCCACTTCGCTATGCGGCCGGCCGACCTTGAGCAGCATGGCGCGGATCACCGTGGCGGCCGACGACGGGAACTGCTGGCAGAGGCGATAGGCGTCGCGCGGATCGAAGCCGCCGCCGGGGCCGCCCAGCCGACCCAAGCCGGCCACCAGCTCCTCGGGCAACACCTTCGAACGCCGCAGGGCGATGAACCGCTCCACCACGATCGCCACGACCAGCAGCGACATGATGCCGATGGGCACCATCAGGAAGCCGCCCTTGAAGATCAGGCTGATCAGGTTGATCCCCTTGACCTGCGGTTCCCGCGCGGCGGCCTGGTCCGCGGCCGGCGGGGCGGCCGCGTCGCTGCCAGGATCCGTGTCGTCCAGGTCGGACGGAGCTCTGGCCGCGGGCAGTTCGGCGCTGGGACTGGTCGGCTCCTGAGCCACAACCAGCGGCAGCCGCAGCGCGACGATCGCCATGCACATCGCCAGCAGGCCGACCAGTACGCAGCGGGCCGCGGGTCGGCGCAGCAGTTCCGTGTCGCTCATCAATCGGTCACTCCGCGAAAGTTACCAGGATCAGGGGACAGCGTTCGCAGCCCGCTCGAAGTCTGTTCACGGGCAGTTATCAGTTATCAGCTATCAGTTATCAGCTATCAGTTATCAGTTATCAGTTATCAGTTATCAGCGTTTGAAGTTGGTTTACGGGCAGCTTACAGCTTGCCGAGCGCCGCCAACCGCATGCGGGCTTGTTCCACCAGGTCGGACTGGGGATGTTTCTCGACCACGTAGGTGAAGTACTTCTTGGCCTCTTCCAGCAGTTCGGCCTTCACTTTCGCATCGGTCGCGTCCTTGATGCGGACTTCGGCGCAGCGGGCCGCCTCGAAGCCGGCCTGGGCCTGCCAGCGTTTGACTTCGGGCGGAGCCTGCTCGCCACCGTAGCCCAGCATCACGCGCTGGAACTCCAGGATCGCTTCGTTGTGCTTCTGGGCGGCGAACTGCAGTTCGCCGATCATGAACCGGGCGCGAGCGCCCACTTCGCCGCGGCTCTTCGTCGCGGCCTGCTCATACAGGGCGATCGCTTCGGGCACCTGCTTCAGATTCTGCCTGGCCCAGGCCGTTTCGTACAGCGCCTGAGGCAGATAGGGCGAGTCGGCGAACTTTTCGGGGATCGGAGCCAGCAGCGCCAGGCTCTTGTCCCATTGCTTGAGTTGCGCCGCGGTCTGGCCGCCGTGCAACAGGACCAGCGTGGAGATCAGCGGCGAGGAGTGCTGCTGCTGGCTGGCCTGTTCGAACACCGGCAGCGCCTCGGCGTATTTCTCCAGCCGGAACAGGGACTCGCCCTTCATGAACAGCCCGTCGGCATGCAGCGGGCCCTCGGCGTGGGCCTGCAGTTGCTTGTCGAACTGGGCCAGCGCCTGCGCGTACTGCTTGTCCTGGAAGTACGACCAGCCAAGCTTGTAGAGGGTCTTTTCGGCGAGCCCCGCGGAGGCGGCCGGGACCGCCGCCCGCGTGTAGGCCTGGGCTGCCTCGGCATACTTCTTCTGCTCGTACAAGCGTTCTCCCACGTGAAAATTCGCCTCGGCCGCCAACGGGCTTTCCGGATGCTCGCTGGCCAACCGCTGGAACTGCTCGCCCGCCCCCTGGTCGTCCTTCAGCGACTTGTAGGCCCAGGCCAGCTCGTACCGCACCTTGTCCGCGGCCGCGTACTTGTCGTTTCCCTTGAGCAGGTCCGAGAACGTGGCCGCCGCCGCTTCGAACTGCTTGAGAGCCACTTCGGCCAAGCCCCGCTCATACAGCGCGTCGGAGCGGGCCGGCAGTTCGGGGTCGCTCTTCAAGTAGGCTTGCACGTCTTCGATCGCTTCCTGAAACTGCCCTGTCTGGCGGCGGCACATCGCCCGGGCGAAGTGCGCGTCGGGCACCAGCGTGTGTTCGGGCGACGCGGAGAGCAACTGCGAGAAAGCCGCCGCGGCCTGGTCGTACTGTTTGAGCTTCATCTGGCTCCAGCCCAGGCCGTACGTCGCGTAGGGGACGAACACCGACTGGGGCCACTTCTCCACGACCAGCGAATACTCGGTCACCGCCGCCGGGAAATCGTCGGCGGCGTAGCTGTACTCGCCCAGCCGGAAATGAGCCTGATCCAGCAGCGGACTTTGGGGAAACTCCGTCAGCAGCCGGCCCGCGGTCGCTCGCGCCGCATCCAGTTGGTTCAGCTTGCGCTGGGCGCGGGAAAGGAACAGCAGCGTTTCGTCCGCCTGCCGCCACTTGGCGTTCGCCTCCAGCGCCGCCTGCAGCGACCTGGCCGCCGCTTCGAACTGGTCCAGGTAGAACTGGCTGGCGCCGGTCAGGAACCAGGCCTCGGCCTTCAGGTCGGCCGACGGCAGCCCGGTCGCCTGATTGCCGAGCGCGGCCACGACGTCCTCGTACTTCTTCTGCAGGTACAACGCCAGTCCCAGGCGGGTCAACCACAGCGGGTTGTCCGGGTGCTGGGCGTGACTTTTCACCAGCTCGCGGAAGGCGGCCTCGGCCTTGTCCGCGGCGCCGCTCTGCAACTGGCTTTCCGCCGTCACATACTCGACGTCGGCCCGCAACCGGTGTTCGGCGTAGGCCTGGCGAAAGGCGGCGGCGTGCTCCAGCGCCTTGTCGAACTGCTTCTGGTCCAGAGCGGTAAAGGCGGCGTTATAAAGTGCCTGCGGGGCCTGCTCGTGCTGCGGGTGCTCGGCCGCGATCTTCACGTACTGAGCCAGCGCCTCGCCGCGGCGGTCCTGGATCTCGTACAGCGCGTCGGCACGGTCCATCAGCAAGTGGACCAGGTACGAACTTTCCTTGGCGGCCGGCAGCACCTTGTCGGCCAGGGCCACCGCCTTGTCGGGCTGCTGTTGCTTGAGCAGCATGCGGCAGGACCAGTGCGCCGCCTCGCCGGCGTCGGCCGTGCCGTCGGCAATCACCTTGTCGAACCACCGGGCCGCCTCCGCCAGGTTTTCGGCCCGATAATAATTGCGGCCGGCGAACATGGCCGCCTCGCCGCGGTAGGTGCTCTGCGGATAATCCGTGGCCAGCGACGCATACAGTTTTCCCGCCTCGGCGAACTGATCCAGCCGGGCCAGGCAGTACGCTCGGCGGAACAGCGCGTGATCGGCCGACACGAAGTCCGGCACCGCGGCCACTTGGCCGAACATCTTCTCGGCGGCCGCAAAATCGCCAGCTTGCAGGATCGTCTCGGCCTTCCGCATGCGGACCTCGGTGGCCAGTTCGCTGTCGGCGCACTCCTTCAGAAACAGGTCGTACGTCTGGCCGGCTTCGGCGAACTGGCTGAGTTCCTCCTGCGTGACCCCCAAGGCGTACAGGCCGTCGCAACGCAAACTCGACTTGGGAAATTCATCGACCAGCTTCCGGTAGTCGCCCAGAGCCTCCTGGCGTTTGTCCTGAGCGATCAGCGACTCGCCGCGAAAGAACAGCGCCTGGTCGCGGAACTTGCCTTCGGGATAGTCTTTCAGCAGCGTGCTGAAGGCGGCGATCGCCTGGGCGTACAGGTCGGGCTTCTGCTGCGCGGCCAGCGTGAACTGGCACCATCCCAGGTTCAACCACGCGTCCTCGGTCAGCTCGAACTTGTCGTACTTGCTGACCGTCGCCTGAAAGTTGGCGGCCGCCTTGTCCAGGTTCTTGAGCTGCAAGTGGCAGACGCCGGCGTAGTGCTGGGCCTTGGGCACCAGCGGATCGTCGGGGAACTGCTTGAGAAACTTGTCCCACTCGGTCGCGGCCAGCTCGAAGGCCCCGTTGTTCTGGAAATTGGCGGTGTCGCCGTACATCGTCAGCGCTTCGCTGGACGACTCGCCCTTGAGCTTCACCTTAGCTTCTGTTCCGCGGGCGGCTTCCTGCCCGCGGGCGGCCGGCGAAACCAGGGAGAGGGCCCACAGACTAACCGCCAGGCCGAGCCCGAGGTGCGACACGAGACGGGCCAGGCGCACAGACAGTAACACTCCGCGATTCATCGTGACCGTTCCTTTCAGTCCGCGGTGGGAGACCAGGTAGGGGTCCTGAGCGGGGCGGCCTCGCAGGCATGAAGCAATGCCGCAACCTTCCCGTGGACGACGGTAATCCGCTGGCTGCATGGATTGGTTGGCTGAGGCAAGCGGCGCGAGGCCCCTGAGAATCGGCCGCTTCAGGTGTCCCCTAGTCTACCGCCTGACCGCGCCGCGGAAAAGCTACCGCCTGCCGCAATTGCCGCCAGGCCGCCGGTAGGCTACGCTGGCCACCAGCGGAACCGTCCGGGCGCCAAGGTGGCGGCCAGACGAAAGCCGGTGGACGGTTCCGGCGGCCGAGGCGTTCCGCGGCACCGCCACCGCCCTGCCCCACCCTCTGGATAGCTTGCCGGACCATGGTCCCAAAACGAACGCTGGTTACCGGTGGAGCGGGCTTCATTGGCTCGCACCTGACCGAGGCCCTGCTGGCCCGCGGCGACCACGTGACCGTGGTGGACGACGAATCCACCGGTTCGGCCCGTAATCTGGCGGCCGTGATCGATCACCCGCGGCTGGTCTACCAGCGGGCTTCGATTGGCGATGCGGCCGTCGTGCGGCAACTGCTGGCCGGCGTCCACGAGGTGTATCACCTGGCCGCCGCGGTGGGGGTCGCGTTGATCGCCCGCAAACCGATCGAGACGATCGAGCGGAACATCTATCCCACGGAACTGCTGCTGGCCGAGTTGCGGCGACGGCTGTCGGCTGGCGAGCGGGTGCAACTGTTCCTGGCCAGCACCAGCGAAGTGTACGGCAAGAATCCCAAGCCTGTCTGGAACGAGGAAGACGACCTGGTGCTGGGCGCCACGACGCGGCCGCGCTGGTCCTACGGCGCGTCCAAGGCGATCGACGAATTCCTGGCGCTGGCGTACTGGCGCGAGTACCGGTTGCCCGTGGTGGTGGGCCGCTTCTTCAATGTGGTCGGCCCGCGGCAGTCGGGGGCCTATGGGATGGTCCTGCCGCGGTTCGTGGAGGCGGCCATCTCGGGCCGGCCGCTGATCGTGCACGACGACGGCCAGCAGGTCCGCTGTTTCGCGCACGTGCACGACGTGGTGCGAGCGATCCTGCTGCTGATGGAGACACCGGCGGCCCAGGGGCAGGTGTTCAACATCGGCAGCGATCAACCCGTGTCGATCCTCGAACTGGCTCAGCGCGTCGTGGCCCTGTCCGGCTCGGCGTCGCCCATCGAGTTTCAAAGCTACACGGCGGCCTACGATGCCGACTTCGAGGATGTGCGGCGGCGGGTGCCCGACTTAACCCGGCTGAAAGCAACGATCCCGTTTCAGAGGGAATACCATCTGGATCGGACGATCGAGCAGTTGATCGCCGAGCGTCGGACCTGACGTTGGCGGAGTCGAATCGCACAAGGCCATGATCTGGGCCAGTTGGCGGCGGGCCGTGAGTCGTTCGGCGAACCGTCTGGTCAGCTCCCGAACGCGGCGGCTCATGTATTGCCAGCGAAGGTGGTACTTCAGCCAGCAGTAGCGGCGAACGGCTTCGATGGCGTGGCGATACCCCAAGGGGTCGATCTGCGGTCGCGGTTGCTCGGCCGCCCGAAACAGGATCTGCAAGTCCTTGCCGCTGGGACTGGCAAACGTCCGCAGCAGTTCAAAACCGGCGTGGCGGGCCAGCGAGACCAGCGTGGCGTGGGTAAAGTTGTAGATGTGGGCGTAATGGAAAATGTGTCCCGGCGCGGCGTGCGGCAGGCCAAAGTTGGGCACCTCCACGTACAGCAGCCCGCCCGGTTTGAGCAGGCCGCGGATGTGTTCCAGGGACTGCTTGGGATGCCGCAGGTGTTCCAGGACATGCACCAGCAACACCAGGTCGCGGCTGGCGGTCTGGGGCACCTGTTCCAGCAAACCTGGTTGCACTTCGGCCCGCAACTGCTGCCGCGAGTACTGGCAGAAGCCTTCCCCCGGCTCGATGCCCGACGCCCGGTACCCGGCCAGTTCGAAACGCTTGACCGTGCAGCCGATCCCCGCGCCGACTTCGAACACGTCGGCTCCCGGCTTCAGATACGGGCCGATGCGGTCCAGCAGTTCCCCGGCCCGCTTCCATTCGCGCACCACGCGATGCGGCGAGGGACTCCATTCACCATGATATTCCTGCCGGTATTGGCGGCCATAGTACAGCCGCAACGCCTCCTCGCTGGGCAACTGGGCATGGGAGACAAGTCCGCACGACCGGCAGACGATGGTCTCCAGCGGCTCGCCCTTGCGGTCCAGGTGGTCCAGCGTGTCGAAGCGGCGCCCGGCGCACAGTTCGCAGTGCTTGACCGGCGTGGCTTCGCGGCGGGGGACCTGGCGGACGGCGGGAGCGTGGGGAGCGCCGGATTGAAGCGCGGGTGACATGCTGAGCATCCTTGCAGCGAGCAGAGTTTCCACCACCAGCGGCTATATACGCGATTGCCGGCCGCGGGTCAATCTCGAACCTGACGTTTGCGATTCCCGGCCGGCTTGCTACAAACTGCGGGATGACCCGCCTCACGCGCTATATCATCTGGGAACTGCTCAAAGTCTTCGTGCTGGTGCTGTTGGCCGCCACGCTGCTGCTGCTCGTGGCCGGCATGCTGCAGCAGGCGCTGCGCGAAGGTCTCGGCCTGACCCCCGTGCTGCGGATCATACCTTTCATCCTGCCTCATGCCCTGCGGTTTGCCGTGCCGGCCACGATCCTGTTCGCCGTCTGCACGGTCTACGGCCGCATGGCCGCCTCCAATGAACTCGTGGCGATCAAGTCGACGGGCGTCTCGCCCTGGGTGGCCCTTTCGCCGGCCATCGTGCTGGCGTTCCTGCTCAGCCTGCTCTCGGTCTGGCTGAACGACCTGGCCGTCTCCTGGGGCACCGAGGGGATCAACCGGGTGATCCTGCATTCGGTCGAGGAGATCACCTACAGCATGCTGCGCACGCACCGCTCGTACAGCACCGACACCTATTCGATCAACGTCCAGGACGTGCGCGGTCGCCGGCTGATCTGGCCGACGTTTTCGTTTCATTTGAGCGACGACGAGCCGCCGGTGACGCTCACCGCCCGGCAAGCCGAGCTGCGGATGAACGAGGACCATGAGTCGTTGAGCATCGTGCTGTTCGACAGCGAGGTGGAGTGGGGCGAGGATGGCACGGGCTTCCTGCCGGACCGCGTGGTGCACGAGATTCCGCTCCGCAAGGCGATCCGCAGTAGCGACCTGTCGGCCCGCGTCTCCCAACTTCCGCTGCACAAGATCGACCGCGCCCTGGACGCTCGCCGCCAGGAAGTCGCCGAGCGCGAGCAGGCGCTGGCGGCGGAAGCGGCCTACCAGATGCTGACCGGCGACTTCCACGCGCTGAGCGACCCGGCGTGGTCGCGGCGCGTCGCGGCGCTGGAACAACTGCGGGGCAGCCTGAGCCGCTTCTACACCGAACCTTGGCGCCGCTGGGCCAGCGGCTTCAGTTGCCTGTTTTTCGTGCTGGTCGGAGCGCCGCTGGCCCTGCTGCTGCGTAACGGCGACTTCTGGACCAGTTTCGGGCTGACGTTTCTGCCCGTCCTGCTGGTCTACTACCCGCTGTTCGCCCTGGGACTCGACCGGGCCAAGGCGGGCCAACTGCCGCCGTTCAGCGTCTGGCTGGCCAACTTTGTGCTACTGGCCATCGGCGGCTGGCTGCTGCGCCGCGTGTTGCGGCACTGATTCGCCAGGCATACTTCGCCACTCGGACACTGCCGTTGACGCGACCGCGGGCGGTCGTTACCATCCGCCACCCCATCGGACGGACCTTTTCTGGAAAAATGTAGCAGTTATCCGGATTGTCTGGTCTGGCGCGAGTTTTCGGCCGAAAGAAGTATCTGAGCAACGAGTCTCCCGGCCACCTCGTTCGGAAGCGCGTCGCGGGAGCACATCAGTCTTTTCTGCGAAAGAGGGCGTATGCCATGCGAAGGTTGAAGTCGCTTACCAGGTTGGCAGGAGTGACGCTCGTCGGCGCGACCACCGTGATGTCGCTGGGCTGCCAGAGCGGAGGATCGGGCAAGAGCTTCCTGAGTTGGGGCAAGTCGAAACCGAGCGCCAGCAATCTGGCCAGCAGCGCTCCGAGTTATCCTTCGTCGTCGGCCACGCCCAGCCCGGTGGCCACGGCCGCCAGCGCCAATCCCTACGGCTCGACCGCCTCCACCACGGGCACGCCGAACTACAGTTCGCCGAGCTATTCGTCGCAACCCGCCGCCGGCGGCTACGCGGCGCAACAGGCGGGCGCCGGCGGATACGCCGGGCAGCAAACCAGCGGCGGTTACGCCGGGCAACAAACCAGCGGCGGCTACGCCGGGCAGCAAACCAGCGGCGGATACGCCGCGCAGCAGGCCAGCGCCGGCTACGCCGGGCAACAAACCAGCGGCGGCTACTACACGGGTCAATACAGCACCGGCGGCTCGTCGCCAGCCGCCTACTCCAACCCCTCCGCTCCGAGCCCGCAGAACGGCTTTTATTCCGGCAAATACGGCAACCAGCCGGCCGGTGGCTTCAGCCCGGGCAGCTACAACACGGGCGGCTACCAGGCTGACGGCAGCAGTGGTTACGCCGCGGGCGGCAGCGGGACCATGCCGGCACAGTACACCGCCGACGCTCGCGCGGGTCAGTACGGCAGCACCTCGCCCGACTACAACACGGGCGGCGCTTACGGCGGCAGCCAACACAATTCGGGCGGCTACGGCGCCGCCGGATCCTCGAGCGGCTACGGCCAGCCCTCGGCCGCTCCGGGCGGCTACGGCGCTCCGGCCAATCAAGGTGGTTACAACAGCGGCGGCTACCAAGGTGGCACCGGCGGCAGCAGCTACAACAGCGGCGGCTACCAAGGCGGCACTGGCGGCAGCAGCTACAACAGCGGCGGGTATCAAGGTGGCAGCGGCTACAACGGCGGATACCAGGGCGGCTACCAGGGAGCGTCCAGCGGCGCCGCCCCAGCCGGCTCGTATGAATCCGGCAGTCTGTCGGCCGGCGCCGGCAGCTACGGCGGATCGGCCGAACCGAACGCTTACGCTCAGCCTTCGGGCGCCGCCGCGGGCAGCTACGGGCAGACCGACTACGCCAACTCGGCAAGCCAGCCAGCGGCCGACAACTATGCCGCGCCAGCCACCGGCGGCTACCGGCCCGGCAGCACGTCCCGCGGCGACAACCTGGAGTACGGCGGCAGCGTGCAGCCGGCGACCTATTCCACTTCGCCCAGCGGTTCGTATCCCACCACCTACCGCTGAGATCGCTGAAACAGGCTCGACGTCAACTCGCGGCGGCCACCTCACGGTGTGCCGCCGTGCGTTGTTTCTTGACCTGTCCCGACGCGGCGACGAGCGGCTCGATTGGTTGCGTCGGCAATGAGTGGCGAGGAGTGGCGCAAAGGACGCGAGGCCCGGCTTACCAGGGCGTCATGCCGCCATTGACGCACAGCGTCTGGCCCGTCACGAAGCTGGCCTCTTCACTGACCAGGTACAGCACCGCGTCCGCCACGTCCTGAGGCACGCCCCAGCGGCCGGCGGGAATCTGAGCCAGGTATTCGTCCTTCACCTCCGGCGGATCGTTCGCATGCCGCTCCACCGGAATCCAGCCCGGCGCCACCATGTTGACGGTGATGCCCCAGGGAGCCAGCTCGCGGGCCATGCTGCGCGACCAGCCGATCTGGCCGCCCTTGGCCGCCACGTACGCACTGAACGGCGACACGCTGCGGTGATACACCTCGCTGACAATATTCACGAACCGCCCCCAGCGGCGCTGCTTCATGGCGGGGACGGAACGCTGAGCCAGCAGGAACGGGCTCTTGACGAAGAAGTCCAGCATCCGCTGGTAGAACTCCCAATCGTACTCCTCGATCGGGCGCTGCGGCTGCTCGCACGTGGCGTTGGCCACGACAATGTCGACCGGACCCAGCAGGCGTTCCGTCTCGTCAAACAACCGCGCGACGCCGTCCGCCGTCGTCACGTCGGCCTGGATCAACGCCGTTTCGACGCCCGCTTGCTGGTAGGCCGCCAACGCGCGCTGGGCGCGAGCCGCATTGTTCTGGTAGTTCACCGGCACGCGAGCACCGGCCTGGCCAAGCGTCAGGCCGATCGCCTGCCCCAGCCCGGTGCTGTTGCCCGTCACGATAGCGACGCGCCCCTGCAGCGAAAACGGCATGTCGAAGTCCTGGAGTGCCTTTCCTGCCCCTACATCGTCTTACAGCCTGCATCCTACATCGTCGCCGGACAGATCCGAAACTCGACGACGCGGGCCTGAAAACCCTCGTGCCGCAACTGAGCTTCCCGGTCGCGAGCCGCTTCCAGGACCTGGAAGCTGGCGCACAGACGCCAATCCAGCTCACTGGGCCGGCGAAACTGGACGCGGAAATGTCGAGCGGGCCCGCCCGGCGTGCTCACGGCAACATAGCGCCGAGTATCAGGTGAGGCGGTGATCATGGTGGTGAGCCTCCTGGCGAACGATCCTGGGGCCGGGCAAGGATCCTGAAGCGGAACGCTCCCTTTCCCTTTGTCATCGAACTCATCGGGAGCGGCAGATTACAGAAACCGCCAAATCGCCGCCATGCTGCTTTCCGACCCCCAAGGTCCCCCCGATCGTCCCAGAATCAATCGTCCTCGCCAGCTCAATTCTCGGGCCCGCTCGGCTCTCGGCCCGCTCGGCTCCGGGGCCCGCTCAGCTCCGGGGCCCGCTCAGTTTGCGGGCCGGACCACGAGCGGTTACCAGCCCATGACCATGTTGGATTCGATCACTTTCCGGGCGGCTTCCAGATCGGAGCCCGTTTCGTGCATGTACAGCCGGATGGCGTGCACCTTGTCGCCGGCCGCCTTGGACAGGCAATCGCGAGCCACATGGCAGACGTCGGTGCTTTGCCCGATCAGGCCGAGCGCGCCTTTGGAAATCACCCAGGTGTCTCGCGGCCGTTTCGTGAGCCGAATGATCTGGTCCGACGGATACGCTTCGGCCACGACGACGTTGGCGGCCTGCTCGTCGGCGGCCCAGGTGATAATAATGTGCGCGTCGGTCTCGACCTCAAACAACGGCATGACGAACTCCTTCCCAGACAACAGGATTTTGCACGGACGGAACGGCCCACAAGACCACGTCAGACAGGACAACGGCGGTCGCGCGTGCACTCGATCGACACGGGCCTCGCGTGCCCCCGCATTGTATCCCTTGGGCTTCCCGGCCGCTAGTTTACGCTGAGCCGGTTTGCGGTACGATGGGGCATTCCAGGAGCGACGTTTGATGCACGACCAGCCCGACCGGGACGCGGATGCCGCGCGCCCAGAAAAGCCCTCGCCGCGGCACGAACTGCCAGATGTCGTGGTGCTGTCCGGGGACGTGCTGCTGGCCGAAGCCGTCCCGCCGCCCCGCTCCCGCTGGCGGTGGCTGGTGCTGCTGGCCCCCTTGCTGCTGGTGGCCGGACCAATCGCGATCGGCGAACTGCCGCACGAAGTGGCCATGTGGCACGGCGCGGCCGCGCTGGAGCACCACCTGGACGGAGACACGCCCGCCGCCCTGCACAGCCTGGAGCGCGGATTGGCCTGGCAACCCGACAGCCCGCAACTGCTGGTCCAGCGGTCCGAATGGCATGAGGAGCTGGGCGACTTGGAGGCCGCCCTGGCCGACGCCCAGGCGGCCGTCGAGCGGAACGAGCGGTCGGCCGCCGCCTTGCTCCAGCGGAGCATCGTCCTGCGGCGGCTCGGCCGGCACGACGAGGCGATTGAGGACTGGAACCGGCTGGTCGATCTGGCAGACGGCGGCGTGCGGCTGACCGTGCGGAAACTGAACGAGACTCAGCAGATCGACGTGTACAACGGCCGGGCCTATGCGCGAGCCGTGGCCAATCAACAACTGCCGGACGGCCTGGCCGATGTGCGGCATTCGATCGAGCTGCTGGGAGAGAACGTCGCCGTACTCGACACGCGCGGCTATTTATACTTCCTGCTGGACGACCTGGATTCCGCTCGGATGGACCTGGATCGGGCCACCGTGCTGGCGGAACAGTATTATGCCGAGGCCAGCCAGCCCTTCGGCCCCCGCCGCCAACAGGACGATCAGCCCGCGGGCGACGGGCAAGCTGGTGACGGGCAAGCTGGTGACGGGCAAGCTGGCGACGGGCAGCCACCGGCCGAGGATGGCCAGGCGGAGTTGGATGAGCGTTCCGAGCCGCCGCGCGAACCGACCGGGGCGCTGCGACATCGCTTTCTGGACGCCCGGGAAATGGCCCGTTTCCGCCAGGAAGTGGCGGAACTGGTGGCCGTGGTCCGCTACCACCGGGCGCTGGTGCTGGAACGGCTGGGCGAGCTGCCGGCGGCTCAGGCGGATCGGGATCGGGTCGTGGAACTGGGCTTCACGCCGGGTCCGGAACTGTACTGAGCGTGGCTCCGCAGCTCGTCGTACGCATGAGCCAGATCGCGGGACAACTGCCGCGTGGGGTGCAGCAGTTGCTGAGCCTGATCGCGAAGCTGGTGCAGCGCGGCCGCCGGATCGGCTTCCTGGCCGAGTTGCTCCAGCGACTGATTGAAGCGGTGCACGGTGGCATGGTGGGCGGCCAGGCTGAGCCGCACCTGGTTGGCGACTCGCTGCAATTCCAGCAGCCCGTCGTGCGTCTCCGCCGGCGGCGCTGCCGCTTGGCGCAACTGCTGGCGTCCGAACAGGTATCCCAGAGTGGCGACTGCGGCCAACGCGACGGTGGCGGGCAGTCCGAGGCTGAACAGGTCCATGGCGAAACTCCCGAAGACGTAGCTTAGTAATTGCTGCGTGAACCGAAGCCGCGAAGACAGAGAAAGCCGATCCCCAGCAGGACGGCGCAGGCGGCCATCCATTGCTGAGCGTTCATGGTGTCGGCCTGTTTGAGTGCGGAATGGGCCAGGGACACAAGCTGGTTCCACATGGCATCTGGCTCCTCGGCGGTTGACAACGCTGCGAATGACCAAGTCTAGGTCACGTCCACGCGGCGTGCGGCGGGAAGAGCGGTCAGGCCAGGTGGGGGGGGTGATTGTACGCCGCCGAAGGTGTACCTGGAACTTGGGATGACGAACCAATGGTCAGCTCGACTTCGCCGAGCCCCCCCCTCACAATACTTCTGGCCCCCTCCCCGCTTCGGCGAGGGCTGGGGAGGGGGTCTGCGGGACTACGAAGCAAAGCAAGGCGCTCAATTCGCAAATGGCCACTCGCGGGACGTGGATTTCGGACGAGTCGAACATCAACTGAGGATCTGAATTCTTGAGTGCGACAGGTGTTGGGGGCTTCCATCGGGTGCCAGCAGCGTCAAAACAAGATGCACAAGAGCCCCTCCCCAGCCCTCCCCGGAAGCCGGGGAGGGGGCCAGACGGGCATTAATGGCTTACGCGGCCAGCCTCCAAAGGCCGCACGGACTAAGCGGCCGGCCAGCAAAGTAGCCATCACACTCCGCATGATGAGCCTTCCGTACGCGGTCTCGATCGAAAACGCGGTGGGCCTCCAAAGTCCGCACGCAGTAAGTGGCCGGCCGGCTCCGATGGAGGCGGCCGCCGAGCCGGAAAGTCGGCCGTGGAAGGGATCATCACGCGGAGCGTGATGGCTACTTTGAAGGCCGCTCAACGGCGCGGATTGCGATCGCAGTCCCCACGTACAGGGAAATTGCAGCCACTGTAATGGTCATCCGCTGACTGCGGTTCCCGGGAAACTTCACTGGCCCTTGCGAGTCGAGTTGGCCGAGTTATAATTCAGAGCTTCCCGTCCAAGGGGCCGTAGCTCAATTGGTTAGAGTACCGGACTGTCGATCCGGTGGTTGCGGGTTCGAGTCCCGTCGGCCTCGCTTCTGTCGGTCGCTGACACAGCACGACATTCCTTGCCAAACCCTTTGCCAGCAAAGGGTTTTGTCGTTTCTTGCGGAGCCAGTTTCCGGACCCGGCGGCCTCTATCTGATGGGGGGTGATCGCATACCCTGCATTCGTGCCGTGGACCGCCGCTGGTTCAGGAGTTACTCATCGACTACCGTGACTCCAGCGTTTTCCAACTGATTCTCGATTAGCCGCGTGGAAACGACGAATTCGCGCGCCAATCGCTCCACGGCCGCGCTATCCGCAGACTTTGGTGCTCGATCCCGGAGGGCTTCGCGGGGGGCCAACAACTCGGCAGCGAATGCGCGTGACGACTGCTGGTCCCACGTGTAGGCCCGTGTCACGAGGCGATGGCTGGATTCGCAAGTGAATAGGGCGTGGTATAGGCCGCGCGCGTCGAGAAACCGCTGGTTGTCGTGGCGCGGCAGGCGCGGGCCGGCAATCACGATGCGGCGTCGCGGATTCCACCCCACGATCGCATGAAGTTCTTGGCCTGGAATGTGGTTTTGGTCGGGCGTTTCCAGAAGTGAATTCGTGACGAGCTGGCCAACCTCGTGCACCGACCCAATGGCCTGGGTGGGAGCGAGTCCAGCCGCTTCGCGAACCCGCGCTGCTAATTCATAGCCGAATCGAAAGGGCGAATCCTTCGCGGCAGGCTGGCCAATCGCATTTGAAGTGGGCCCGGGTCCTAACTGCTGAGCACGGCTTGCCTCCTGCACCCAGTTCCACTGAGCTGCAATCGTTCTTGCGTCCGCAACTTCCGTCAAGTCGCGCACGAGCAGTTCCTCAGGATCGCCCAATCCCGTTTCAAGGAAGTCGGCCAGGTCATCGGTTACTTGACTGGGATCGTAGGGGTCAAGGCCGAGGCGACCGGCCGCGATGCAAAATCTGGTTTCATCGATATCAGCGTTCTGGATCGCGTGCCAGGTGGCGAGAGTCGCTTGGACTCGTTCTTCGGCCAGACCCTTAACCTGCGCCAGCACGGCATTCACAAACTCGGCCAGGGCGCTCTCGGTCAAGTCTTTATCGAGGCGATCGCAGTTCCCGTCGACGAACTCACCCGGCAAATGCGGCAGGTTATCCCGCTGATCGGCCTGCCACTCCACGCCAATGCCCCGGCCATCGTTATAGAAATACAGTGCGGGCAAAAGCAATGCCGAGTCGGCGCAACGCAGGCAATGTCGCTTGATCCAGGGCATGTCCCCATTCGCAGTTCGTGGAATCACTGGCGTTCGGCAAGGTTCATTCAGCAATGCCCACCAGTTCAAGACGATCCACTCGGCAATCGGGAAGGCAGGCACGTAGACATGTGCCCGCTCTTGCTGCATCGCCCGATCCCAAACTCGTGTCACGGTCCGACCCGCGACGCGGATGCCGAGCATGCACCAGGTACGAAGTTCCAGTTCATCCGTTGCGGCCGGCTGGTGGACCCAATCACAGGCGACGGAAAGGAATGCTGACACGAGGCGCATCCTCCAGGCGATGATTCGGGTAGGGATACTGCTTGGGATCGTCGATTGGGAAACCGTGGTATTCGCCGTTAACCGTCAGTCTCGCTTCATGGAGTACGCCATTGATCCAAACCCACGCCCGGCTCGGAAAGTCGCCGCGGAATGCCCCGATGCAGCCGGTTCCGATCGCTTGCCGGAGCGCATCGAGCAGCATGGGCCAGTGCTCATTCTCGTAGAAATCGCACTTCGCCTTGTCCGCCCGGAGCGCCGGGGGACCAGCAGGCGATGGATAGGTCTTGTGCAGCGAACTACCCCGGTACGTGACACGTTGCGCAACCTGATCCGGTGTGCCAACGCCATCGGGCCAGTCGCAAATCTCAGCTCGATTGATCCCATGTTGATGCGTCGGGCGTCTTGCCATACGAACAGTATAGGCGAAATGACGCCCGGCGTCATTCAGCCAATTCGCCTTCGGCTGAGCGCCGATTGGCGGGATCTTGTCCTTCCGGCGGGATCTCGGTCACCACGCGACGGTCCAGCTCCTCGTCGCGGGCCCGCATTCCGTCTGGCGTGATCAGTACCGCCGGGGCACGAAGTGGCGCCCTTCCAGGCTTGCCTGATCGTCGTACTGGCCCTTCTTCGACCGCTTGGGCAGCTTGATTTGTTCCCGCGGCACCTCCTCGTAGGGAATCAGGCTCAGCAGGTGCGCGATGCAATTCAGGCGGGCGCGGCGTTTGTCGTCGGACGGCAGGATGTACCACGGCGCGTGCGGCGAGTCGGTGGCTTCGAGCATCATGTCGCGGGCCTTGGAGTATTCGTACCACTTGCTGCGCGACGGGAGATCCATCGGGCTGAGCTTCCATTGCCTCAGCGGATCTTGGATGCGGGCTTCGAACCGCCGTCCTTGTTCCTCGTTACCGACTTCCAGCCAGAACTTGATGAGCTGGATCCCGCCATCGACGATGTACTGTTCGATCAGCGGGCAGCGTTCGAGGAACCGCTGGTGTTGCGTGGGCGTGCAGAAGCCCATCACGTACTCGACGCCCGCGCGGTTGTACCAACTGCGGTCGAAGATCACAATTTCGCCGGCGGCGGGGAAGTGCGGCAGATAGCGCTGGAAGAACAGTTGGGTCTGTTCCCGGTCCGACGGCGCGGGCAACGCCACGACCCGGAACACCCGCGGACTGACCCGCTCGGTGATCGCGCGAATCGTGCCTCCCTTGCCGGCGGCGTCCCGGCCCTCGAAAACCACGACCACGCGCAGGCCCTGGTGCTTGACCCATTCCTGCAGCTTGCAGAGTTCGGCCTGCAGCTTGCGCAGTTCCTCCTCATAAACCTTCCGCTTCAACTTGCCGTTGGCGTCCGCCGCCTGTTGCTCGTGCTTCGACATGGAACTATTGCCTTTCGGAAAGGTTGTTGGTACCAGGGCCTTCAAGAGCTTCGGCCGAAGCCAGTTCGCCAACCGCCTGATCGACCGAGGCGTGGCGGCCGAAGTATCCCAACTGCTCCTCCAATCCCATCGCCCGCAGCAGGTCGCGCGCCTTGGCGTGAGCCTCCGCGATCCGCAGCGGGACACCCCGCTTCGCCAGATCGCGATGCAGTGCCGAAAGCATGTTGGCGCCGGCGACGTCGACAAACGGCGCATCGGACAGGTCGCAGACGACCAGCCGCAAGTCCTGAGTCGTCTGAACTCTGTCCCACACCACTTGCCGCACGTGGTCGGCGTTGAAGTACAGCAGCGACGACTCGGTGCGGAAGATCACCACTCCCGGCAACCGCTCGTTTTCCGCGTGCCGTTGCAGGTCGGAATAGCGGCGAGTTCCAGGGATGCGGCCCAGGAACGCGACGTGCGGGCGCGCCGCGCCGGCAAGCAGCATCAGCAGCGAGGCAATCGCCGCGAACAGCACTCCTTTCAGGATCCCCAGCAGCAGCACGCCGACCAGCGCCACGATCGCGATCTTGAACTCGAACCGGCTGACCTGCCACAGTTGTCGCAACCCGCGCACGTCGATCAGCCCGCGGACGGCGACCAGGACAATCGACGCCAGCACCACCGTCGGCAGGTTGCTCAGCAAGGTGGTCAGCAGCAGCAGGCAGACTGTCAAGGTCAACGACGCGAAAACCAGGGCCAGCGGCGTCCGGGCTCCGGCCTTGTCATTGACGGCCGACTGGGAGAGTCCGCCAGCCACGGGAAAACCCTGGCCCAGGGCGACGGCCAGATTGGCCGCTCCCAGGGCGAGCAGTTCCTGCCGGGGGCTGACCTCGTCATCGTGCCTGGACGCCAGCGTCCGCGCGGCGGAAATCCCCTCGATATAGGCCAGCAGGAAGCAGGCGGCGCTCAACGGCAGAATGCCATCGACGTCGCTCGGACGCAGCGCCGGGAAACGCAGTTCGGGCAGCCCGGCGGGCAGCCGGCCGACGGTGGCGACGCCGAAGTCCTCCAGCGGCGTCAGCCACATCACCAGCGTGGCGATCGCGACGACCAGCAGCGCCACGGGGCGCTGCGGCAAGAACCTGTCCCCCAGCACCAGCAGGGCCAGCGCCGCCAGCCCGAAACCGAGCACGACCAGGTTGGTTTCGCCCAGTTGCCCCGCCAGAATCCAGACCCGCTCGAAGAAGTGATGGCCGCCTCCCTCCACGCCAAACAACTTCGGCAACTGCGTCATGCCGATGGTCAGCGCCGCGCCCGCCTTGAAACCGAGCAGGACCGTCTCGCTGATGAAACTCACCAGCCGGCTCAGTCGCAACAGCCACGCCAGCAGGCAGAGACCCGCCATGACGAACGCCGCCAGCGAGGCGATCGCGGCCCAGCGCGCCGCGTCTCCCCCGGCCATGTCCGCCACCGTGGCACCGACCAGCAGCGCGATCGCCGAGGTGGGCCCGATCGCCAGTTGGCGGGAGGTTCCGAACACGGCGTAGCACAGTCCACCCAGCAGATAGCAATAGATCCCGGCGTGCGGCGGCATTCCCGCCAGCGACGAGTAGGCCATCGAGACCGGAATCGCGTAGGCCGCCAGCGTGATTCCGGCCACGAGATCCGACTTCAGCCACCTGGCCTGATATCCAGGCAACCATTGCGCCGCGGGGATCAGCGTGCGCCACGGGGGGAGTAGGTTGGATGACTTCACGTCGGGGACCTCGTCGGCCATCGGTGCTTAGTCCTGGTCTCCTGTTCCAGCGGTTGCCGAATCCAACCTTGCCGCGGGCGACTGGGCGACACGCGACGCGTCCAGGAAGACCTTTTGAACAACCGCGACGATGACGGCGGTGGACCAGCCCAGCATCAGTACGCCCACGACCGATTCGATGGGACCCAGCAGACGAGCCGATTCAGGCAGCAGCACGTCGCCGTATCCGACGGTGGTGTAGCTGGTCAGCGAGAAGTAGAAAGCCGTCGAGAAGTCGGGCAGCGCCTGCCACCAGAACAGGGCCGCCGCCCAGAACGCGGCCTCCGCCAGATGCACGATCAACAGGAATACCACCAGGCAGGCCATGGTTCCCACCACGTGTCTCCAGGGCCTCGACCTCCCTGCCGCCGGCCAGTCCGGGCAATGTGCGAACGCCAGGTAGGTGCCGATGCTGTGAGTCATCACGGTCAGTCCGGTCAACGAGATGGCCAGCAGCAGTATCTTCACAACGGTCCGAGCCTTCCCACATGCTAGGCCTCGCCGGCCGAGATCCCGTCTGCGTCCCGAAGTCTGTCTTGCTGCCGCATCCATTGAGCGTGATGTTGGCGAATCAGGGCCATCGCGTCATCGGCGTTCGCCACGCACTTGGGGATGTCGAAATCCTCGGCGCTCGCCAGCGGCGGGTCGGTCGGCAGCATCGACGCCCTGGCCCAGTCGACCAGGCCTGGCCACATCTTGCCGACCAGAATCAGGGGGGCATCCTGCAGATGATGCACCTGGAGCAGTTGCCAGACCATCAGCGTTTCCAGCACGGTGCCGATGCCACCCGGCGCGACGAGGAAAGCGTCCGACGTGAGCACGAACTGATGCAGGCGCGTGAAGAACGTGCGATGCTCGAATGCCTCGCTGACAAACGAATTGACTTCCTGTTCGAACGGAAGGTCCACGCGAATGCCGATCGACTGCGTTCGTTCCGGGGCCGACGCCGCGCCTTCATTGGCCGCCTGCATCAGACCTGGCCCGCCGCCGGTGATGATGTCGCAGCCCAGCCGGGCGAGTTCCGCCGTGCAGCGTTTCACCTCTTCGTAGGCGAACGATCCGGGTTTCAGCCGAGCGGAGCCGAAGATCGTGACACGATACCGCTCGCGGCGCGACGGCCGCAGGCGAGTCAGGCTGTTGACGACGTCCCACAGCCCCAGGATGGCGTGGGACACCACCTCCTTGACCTGTTCCTCTTCCGACAAGCGGATCGTCGATGTGGTGGCCTTTGCCGACATGTTCGCTGTTTCCTGTCATTTGCTTCGGCGCCGCCTGACGCGCAGTTGCGCCAGGGAGCGCGCCAGCGCCGCGTTGACCGAGGCGACTTCCTCGGAGCTCAACTTTTCCTGCAGTCGTGCCGCGGCCCGTTGCCGCGCCTCCTCGACCTGCGCCTCGTCGATCTTGTCGGCTTCCAGGGCCATGTCGGTCAGGATCTCCACTCGGTCGCCGCGAATCTCGACCAGCCCCTCGCCGACCGCCAGGAACTGGTCCTGGCCGTCCTTGCGGACAATCACTTCGCCCGGCACCATCTGGGTCATCATCGGCACGTGCCGCGGCAGGATTCCCAACTGGCCCGCGACGCCCGGCAGAGTGACCATTTCCACGTCGGCCGAGTACGCCACGGCGTCCGGAGTGACAATTTCCAGGCGAAGCGTGTTGCTCATCGCGTCCCTCGGACCTCCTCAATTCCACCCTTCATGTAGAAGTCACCCTCCGCCACGTCATCGTGCTTGCCGTCCAGGATCTCGCGGAAGCCGCGTACCGTGTCGGCCACCGGCACCTGCTTGCCCTCGCGGCCCGTAAACACCTGCGCCACGCTGAAGGGCTGGCTGAGAAATCGCTGGATCTTGCGGGCCCGGAACACCGTCAACTTGTCTTCCGGCGACAGTTCGTCCATGCCCAGGATGGCGATGATGTCCTGCAAGTCCTTGAACCGCTGCAGCACCTGCTGCACGCCGCGGGCCACTTCGTAATGCTCCTGCCCGACGATTTCGGGAGCCAGCGCCCGCGAATTCGAAGCCAGGGGATCCACCGCCGGATAGATCCCCAATTCGGCGATCGACCGCTCCAGCACAATGGTCGCGTCCAGATGCGCGAAGGTCGTGGCCGGCGCCGGATCGGTCAGGTCGTCGGCCGGGACGTACACGGCCTGGAAGGACGTGATGGAGCCGTGCCTGGTCGACGTGATGCGTTCCTGCAGGGCGCCCATCTCAGCGGCCAGAGTCGGCTGGTAGCCGACGGCGCTGGCGGCGCGACCGAGCAACGCGGAGACCTCCGACCCGGCCTGCGAGAAACGGAAGATGTTGTCGATAAACAGCAGCACGTCCTGGTGCTTCTCGTCGCGGAAATACTCGGTGATCGCCAGGCCGGCCAGAGCCACGCGAAGCCGGGCGCCCGGCGGCTCGTTCATCTGGCCATACACCAGAGCGATCCTGGACGCGCCCAGGTCGTCCTGGTTGATGACGCCGGCTTCGGACATCTCCCGGTACAGGTCGAAGCCTTCGCGCGAACGCTCGCCAACACCCGTGAACACCGACACCCCGCCATGCAGTTTGGCGATGTTGTGGATCAACTCCATGATCACGACCGTCTTGCCGACACCCGCGCCGCCGAAGGCTCCGACCTTGCCGCCTTTCAAGAACGGGCAGATCAGGTCGATGACCTTGATGCCCGTCGGCAGCACCTCGGGCGACGTGCTCTGGTCGACCAGCGGCGGCGGCGCCCGATGGATCGGATAGTACTTCTCCGCCACCACCGGTCCCCGCTCGTCGACCGGGCTGCCGGTGACGTCGAAAATCCGTCCCATCACCCCCTCGCCGACCGGAACCATGATCGGCCCGCCGGTGTCGGTGACCTGGATGCCCCGTTTGAGCCCCTCGGTGCCGGACATCGAAACGGCGCGCACCCAGTTGTCTCCCAGATGCTGCTGGACTTCGAGGACCAATTTGACGGGGCCGTCCGCCGACTCGTACTCCACGGTCAGCGCGTTGAAGATCCGGGGCAGGGAGTCCGGGAACGCGACGTCCACAACCGGACCGACCACTTGCACGATTACGCCTGTGTTCATCTGGACACTCGGTCTCTGGCTGTCGGTTGCCCGGTTCGCCCGGCATCAGGTGGATTCGGCCTGGCCGCCGGCAATGTCGAGCAGTTCCTTGGTGATGTTGCCCTGGCGAAGCTTGTTGTATTCCAGGGTCAATTCCTTGATCAGGTCTTCCGCATTGTCCGTGGCGTTCTTCATGGACACCATGCGCGCGCTATGTTCGCTGGCTCTGGCGTTCAGCATGACCAGGTAGACAAAAATGTTGAGGTACCGCGACAGCAGATAGCCCAGCAGCCCGGCGGCGTTCGGCTCGAACAGCATCTCGGCGTGCTCGCCGCCGGCCGCCTCTTCCGCCGGCACCCCCACGGTCGGTAACCCCGTGATTTCGCCGATGGGAAGAAACTCCAGCGCGACGGCCTGTTGCGTCAGGGTGTTGACGAAGCGCGTCGCCACGACCTGGACCTGATCCACTTCCCCGTTCAGGAACAGCTCGCGGGCACCGGCGGCCATCGCCCTGGCTTCGGGAAACCGCGGCGGGTCGCCGTAGGAGAATTCCGCCGCCAGTTGCCGGCCGCTGCGGGCCACGAATTGCGCGGCGCGGCGCCCGGCGGTGAGGAACAGGGTCGACTGCGGGTCGTACTGGGCAACGACGCGAAACAAGTTGCTGTGGAGCGCCCCGCACAGGCCCTTGTCCGCGCCGATCACGATGACCGCTCGGCGCCGGACTTCGCGCACTTCCAGCAACGGATCGTGGTAGCTGCCGGCCCTGGTGGTCGCCAGCCGCTGCATGCGGTACAGCAAATGCGCGAACGGACGGCTCTCGATGGCGGCCTGCTGGGCCTTGCGCATCTTCGATGCCGCGACCATCTGCATCGCCCGGGTGATCTGGGCGGTGCCGCTGATCGAGCGAATGCGTCGGCGGATGTCGTGGGTGGTGAGCATGGTGGCACGTCAATTCCAGGTTCGCTTGAACTCGCCGGCCGCGGCCCGCAAGTCGGCCTGCAAGGCGTCACTGAGCACTTTCTGCGCGGCGATCTTCTCCAACAGGTCCGCTTTGCGCGTCGCGACGAACTCCGTCCACTTCGCCTGAAACTCCTTGACACGCGCCACCGGCACGTCGTCCAGGTACCCGTTCTGGACGACCCAGATCACGGCCACCTGGACCTCGACGGGGATCGGGTTGTACTGGGGTTGTTTGAAGATTTCGATGATCCGCTTGCCGCGGTCGATCTGGGCCTGCGTCTTGGTATCCAGCTCCGAGCCGAATTGAGCGAAGGCGGCCAGCTCGCGGAACTGCGCGAGCTCTCCCTTGAGCTGGCCGGCCACCTGCTTCATGGCCTTGATCTGGGCCGCGGAACCGACCCGCGAGACCGAGAGACCAACCGAGATGGCCGGACGCACGCCCTGGTAGAACAGGTCCGATTCCAGGTAGATCTGGCCGTCGGTGATCGAGATGACGTTGGTGGGAATATAGGCCGACACATCGCCCGCCTGCGTCTCGATGATCGGCAGCGCCGTCAGCGACCCGTTGCCGTGCTGTGGATTGACGCGGGCCGCCCGTTCCAGCAGTCGGCTGTGCAGGTAGAACACGTCGCCGGGAAAGGCCTCCCGGCCGGAGGGACGCTTGAGCACCAGCGAGACCTGCCGGTAGGCCACGGCGTGCTTCGACAGGTCGTCAAACACGATCAGCGCGTCCATGCCGTGGTCCATGAACCACTCGCCCATCGCTGTCCCCGCGAAAGGAGCCAGGTACTGGTTGGTTGCCGAGTCGGCCGCCGGCGCGGCGACAATGATGGTGTAAGGCATGGCCCCGGCTGCCTCCAGCGTGGCAATCAGCCGGGCGATGTTGGCTTGTTTCTGGCCGATCGCCACGTAAATGCAGTACAGCGGACGGTAATCCGGATCGCCGGCGTCCGCGGCCGCCTGGTTCAGGCGGGCCTGGCTGATGATCGTGTCGATGCAAATGGTGGTCTTGCCAGTCGAGCGGTCGCCGATGATCAGCTCGCGCTGCCCTCGGCCGATGGGAATCATCGCGTCGATGGGCATGATCCCGGTTTGCACCGGCTGGTTGACCGACTGGCGGCGGATGATTCCCGGAGCGCGCCGCTCGACCGGATATGCCACCTCGCTCGCAATCGGCCCCTTGCCGTCCAGCGGCTGTCCCAGGGTGTTCACCACGCGTCCCAGCAGGCCCATGCCCACCGGCACCTGCAACAGTTTGCCCGTCGTGCGGACCTCGTCACCTTCCTCCAGTTGCGTATAGTCGCCCAGGATGATCACGCCGACCTCGGTCTCCTCCAGGTTCAACGCCAACCCGGTGATGCCGCGGCCGAGGTCCAGCATCTCGTTCAGCATGGCGTCCGTCAGGCCCTCGATCTTGGCCACGCCATCGCCGATCTCGCGGATGACGCCCACGTTCTGCCGGCCGGCCGCCGCTTTCGCCTCCGCGATTTGCGATTCAATCTCGTTCAGTATCGTAGGCATGGGGCACTCGCGTCGATCATTGGCTTTCCGCTCGGGCACTTCGGCCCGGCGCATCCACGATCGCTCGGGGATCGGAAACTCGGATTCAAAAACCTTCACTCAAGGCGGCCAGCCTGCCTTGCACGCTGCCGTCGTAGACGTCGTTGCCCACGGTGACGCGCAGCCCGCCGATCAGGGCCGGAGTTTCGCGGAACGCAAAGTTCAGCCCCGGACCATACCGCCGCGACAGCGCGGCTTGCAGATCGTCCCGCATGGCCGGCGGCAACGGCGCCGCGCTCTCGATGGTCGCCGCGCGGCGGGTGCAGTCCAGCTCCACCAGTCGCCGAAACCGGGCCAGGACCAGAAAGCGATTGCGATTCCTGGATTGGCTGACGCTCCGCACGACCTGTCGCACCCGCTCCGCGTCCAGCAGGCCGTTCGACAGGCACAGCCGGAACAGTTGCCTGGCTTCGCGTTTGGCCTGCCGCGTTCGACTCATCGCTGTCCGCTCCACAACACTCGTTAACCGACAAGCTGACTCGCCGTCTCCTCGGCCAGGCGCTGCTGGTCCTCCGGCGTCAGGATCTTGCCGGTGACCGCCGCGGTCGTCCGCACGACCAGCCGGCCTACTTCGCGTTTCAGTTCGGCAAGCATGCGGTCGTGATCCCGCTGGGCTGCTTCCCGCGCATTGGCCAGTATCTGCTCGGCGGCCCCGATTGCCTTGCGCGTCTCGTCCTCCCGCACCCGCGCGGCCGCCGCGCGGGCCTCCTCGATCAACCGGTTGGCCTGCGAATTGGCCTGCTCCAGAATCTCCCGCCGCTGGGTCTCGATTCCCGCCAGTTCCGCCTTGATCCGTTCGGCGCCCGCCAGGCCTTCCTCAATTCGCCGCCGCCGCTCCCGCAGCATCGCCAGCACCGGCTGGTAGGCGAACCAGTACAGCAGCCCGCAGACAATGCAGAAGCTGATGAGCTGGGAAATCAGGTGCGGCCAGTCCACGCCAAAAGTCCTGGCGATCTGTGCCACCTGCCCTTCGCCTTGCACATCGGCCAGCAACGCCAGCGCATTGAACATCGGAAACCCTTCCCGTACTGGTGCGGATCCCAGAGCCCGCCGCCGCGCTGTCCCGATCTAGGATCCCACGAGGAACAAGGCGTAGAACACGATGGCCTCGGCGAAGGCAATCGCCAGGATCGACTGCACCAGAATCTGCGTGGACGCTCCGGGATTGCGCCCCACCGCCTCCGACGCCTTCATGCCGATCAGGCCCACGGCGATCGCGGCGCCCAGGGCCGCCAGGGCCACATGCAGATTGCCGCTCAGCTGCGCCAACAACGGGATCGAAAACATGCGATTTGTCCTTTCCACGCCTGCGGTCCGGTTGCCTCTCGGACAATCCAGCCCGCGAGTGCCAGTACCTACTTACTCGTGAGCTCTCGCCGGCGCTGGCTCTTCATGCCGGCACATCAGCAGAGTGAACACCGCGGTCAACAACATGAACACCATCGCCTGGACCAGGCCCACCAGCAGTTCCAGGAAGTAAAAGGGGATCGGCAGCAGCCAGCCCAGCCCGGGAACAAGTCCCACCATGGTCTCCAGCATGTTCTCGCCCGCGAACGTGTTGCCGTACAAACGGAAACTCAGCGAGACCGGACGGAACAGGATCGAGATGATCTCCAGGCAGCCCACGGCGAAGAACACCACCACCAGCAGCACCCGCAGAAAACCCTTGCTTTCGCCTTTGGGCGCGAACAGCTCCTTGAGAAACCCCACTGGACCCAGCTCGCTCAGCGACCAGAAAATCCAGCAGGCGAAAAACACCAGCGCCATGGCCAGCGTCAGATTCAGATCGGCGTTGGCGCCGCGAAACAAAGGCCGCTCCACCTGGAAGCCGTCAGCCGTCCGATGGCCCCAGCCGATGGTGCCCACGCCCGGGATCAGCCCGGCCCAGTTCGCGGCCAGGATAAAGATGAAGACCGTGGCGAAGAACCAGAACGTGCGATCGACAAGCCGCCTCCCCAGGATCCCCTCCAGGAACCCATGCAGGCTCTCGACCAGCCATTCGCAGAAGTTCTGCACGCCCTCGGGCACCATCTTCATTTTCCAGGTGGCGATTCTGGCCACGGCAATCAGGCCCGCGGCGGTGATCCAGGTCACCACCATGGAGTTCGAAATCGGCAGTCCCAGGAAGCGGCCCAGGTCGACCGCCCCTGGCGAGAGGCGATGTTCCGGCGCCGGGGACTCCGGGGCCCCATCCTGCCGCTCGGCCACGTCGCCCGCGGGAGCCGCCGCGAGCGCCTCCTGCTGCGCGCTGGCCGGTTGCCATCCGGCCAGAAGCAGCAGGCCCCCCAAGGCCGCCAGCAGCACGCACGTTCTGCCAGTCATCACACACCATTTCTGCTACTGTTGCGGCATGGCCGGCTCTTCCAGCCGGACCATCAACCATTGCTGCGTCGTGCCGTCGGCAAAGTGCACCAGCGCCGGCGCGGTGTCCTGAGTCAAGTTGTTGATGCCCGTTTCCATGATCGGCCGCGACTTGCCCTGCACGTTCCAGGCGCAGCGCTGGGAAGCCTTATCGGCCATGCCCTCAATCGTCTGCGTGTCGCCCGTGGCCGTGTTATGCAGCGTCCCGGCGATCACGCCTTCCTTGCTGATCGCAAGTTGCAGATAAAGCGTCGGTTCGGGACCCGAAGCCTGGCCGTCCTGTGTCAGAGCGAAGACGCCCAACGGCATCCACTCGGCCTGGTCGGCCGCAACCTCCGGCGCCGACTCGACAATCGTTTCCGCCTGCTGAGCATAAACGTCGGCGGTCGCCACGGCCTCGGTTCCGTAGTACACCGATCCATCGTCGTAGTACACGTTCTCGCCGTAGCTGTAGTAGATCGGGTCGGACCAGCCGTAGCCGACCCAGCCGGTGATCGCGCCCCAGGTCGCCCAGCGATAGGGGCGAGTGATCCGCCAGGCCGCCCAGCCGGGATGATCGGACCAGAAATCGCGCCAGGGCTGGTCCTGTCCCACCTGGTCGCGAATCTCGTCGCGTCGGGCGGTACGATTGTCCTGCCATTGCTGTCGATTCTCGATGCGTTCCGGCCGGTTGCCGGCAATCGGCCGCTCGCCAACGCCCGGTCGCTCACCAACACCCGGCCGCTCGCCAACACCCGGTCGCTCGCCAACACCCGGTCGCTCGCCAACACCCGG
>JAGFJK010000073.1 GCA_024102795.1 Pirellulaceae bacterium | reverse complement strand
TGGCGCGAGCCGGGCGTGGGCGGCGGACAACCCGCGCCTGCCGCCACGGTGCTTCAAGAGAATCCAACCAATTCACCGTCCGGTCGGAAACACCGCGTCCGGGACGGCGACACGTTGCGGTCGATCGCCAGGCGATACCTGGGAGACGAAGCGCGTTACCTGGAGGTCTTCGCCGCGAACCGCCACCTGCTGGCCCACCCCGACCTGTTGCCGCTGGGAGCGGAACTGGAGATTCCGGCCTCTACGAGTGGGACGAGCGAGATCACGAGCGAGATCACGAGCGAGATCAGACTGCCGTAACGCTCAACCAGCGCTGCGTTCCTCCCACGGCAGGTCGGCTGCCCGATCGGTCAGCCGCACCTTGACGAAGTAGGTCACGTAGTCGTAGATCCGCAGTTCACGGGGCGCTTGCAGCAGCTTCGTACCCTGCAGGCTGGTTGGCAGCCCGTTGCCATCCACGGGGAAGAACAGATCGACATTTGCGGAATCTTCGCCACTGCGGGACGATTTAGTGCGAGCCCTCTCCAGCGCGCTGTAGATCCGCTTGGCATCCCCAAAAGCCTTTGACGACTCCTGGCTGCCGGCCAGGATCAGGATCGATAGCCCTTGGAGAATGGCCGGATGTTTCAGGGCCACGCTTTGGGCCGTGACGCCCTTGAACGTCTGCACGGGCGACAGCAGCACCAGGGCCTTGACGTTAAATTTCGGCTCATTGGCCCGCGTGCCCAGCACCCGTCCCCGCAGCGGCCAGTCCAAGCAAGCCCAGTTCATCACGGTCAGGGCCCCCACCTCGGATCCGATCACGCAAAGCTGCTCGATGTTGCACTTGCCGGCGTTATTTTCCTTCATCAGGAAATCCTTGGCCGCCTCCACATCGTTGACCATTCGTTCGATGTCCGCCCGGCTGAGGTCTTCCGGCAGAATCTCCTTCTCCTCGCCCGTAATCGTGCGGTACCGGATGCTGCCGCCGTGACCGCGCAGGTCGACCGTCAGGCAGGTGTGCCCCAACTGTTGCAACGACCGGGCCAGGTAGTCGTACTCGCCACGCCTTCCCTCCCAGCCATGCACCATGATGAACGGCACGGCCGCCTTGCCCTTAGTCCCTTCATAGTACGTGCCAGCCAGCTTCCAGCCGTCCTTGGCGTCCAGACCGACGTCCACCGGAGCTGGTATCTTGGGCACTCTGGGAGCCGCTGGCTGGGCTAATACCGGCCGAACCAACCCGGCACCGACGGCCAAAAGCACGGTCAAGGTGACAACCAGCATCGTCGGGCCAGCGACTGCCCGGCGGTGATCCATGAGTCGAGTCGGAGTTGAAGCTTGCATGGGATCCTGCGATGAAATGAGAGCGGCCGAGACGAGATCCCCCCAGTAGAGACCCCTGCATGCTAAATGACTGGCCCCCGTGCGTCAATCAAACCTGGCCGCCGCCGGAATGATGGCTGGCCGCGGCCGGGCTGGTGTTCGAGAAAGCCACCCCATGATGGTCAACACAATTTCGCCGGCCGACGATGAGTACCTTTGGCGGGGGAAGACGCTTAACGTGCAAGGCCAGCGGGCGATATTCCCCCCAAATGGCCAACGTGGGAAATAAAAACGGCCCGGTCGCTCGATCCAGTTCCTGACCCTGGCGCCGAGAAAATCGGTTGCTCGGCCCGGTTTTACTTGCGAAAATCGGGCCTGGCGCCCAGAATGAGCTGACGACGGTGGCATGGACCACCGCCAGAGGCTGGAATTGGCGAAACGCTGAGCGGGAAATGATCGTCGTCCAAGCTGCCGACCACCTGTCGCGGAGGTAACGGAACGTGAAACTGACCGAGGGACTTCGAAGTTGGTGGCAACGGCAAACGGGTGAGGACGAAACCCCCTTTGATGGTGATTCAACAGGGTTTATCGCCAGCCTGATTTTTCACCTCTGCCTGCTGCTGGCCCTGGGGCTGGTGCCGCTGGTGCTGACCAGCGATCAGGTGTCCCTGACGATCACCGCTCCGGTGGAGGAACCGCTGGAGGAGGTGCTGGAATTGGCCAAGGACGTCTATTTCGCGGAACAGCCGAGCGTGGAAGTGGGGGCCAACAGTTTTCAAGGGCTGGAAGTCGCCTTGTCGCTGGCGCCCGAGGTGTCCGAGGTGTCGGAAGTCCCGAACCTGATGGAAGTTACCACCACGGATGTGGCTCAGATTGAAATCAACGAGACGATCCGGCAGGCGACCGGTTTGCATTACAGCGAGAACCTGGCCGTGAAAGGCGCGGTCGGACAGGGCGAAACCGGGGCCAGCGGCGCCGTGGATCGGATCACCCACGAGATCCTGCTGTCGCTGGAGGAGCGCAAAACGCTGGTGGTCTGGCTGTTCGACCAGTCGGGCAGTTTGACACGCCAGCGCGAGGCGATCCATGACCGGTTCGCGAAGATTTACGAGGAGCTGGGCGTGCTGGAGGCGGCCGGCAGCGAGGCGTTCGCCAAGCACGACAACAAACCGCTACTGACCTCCGTGGTGGCCTTTGGCAACAACGTCAGCCTGCTCACGGAGAAGCCGACGGACAATCTGGCCGAGATCCAGGCGGCCGTGGCGGCGATCCCGCAAGACGATTCGGGCGTCGAGAAGGTGTTTTCGGCCATCTACATGGCGGCCGATCGCTTCAAGAGCTACCGGGTCGGCGGCGACGCGAGCCAACCGGAGCGAAATGTGATGCTGGTCGTCTTCACCGACGAGGTGGGGGACGATACACAGGGTCTGGAGCACACGATCGGCATCTGCCGGCGTTACGCGATGCCCGTGTATGTGGTGGGCGTGCCGGCGCCGTTTGGCCAAGCCGATACGATGGTCAAGTGGGTCGATCCGAACCCGGAATTCGATCAGTCACCGCAGTGGGGTCAGGTGAAGCAGGGTCCCGAATCGTTCCTGCCCGAACGGCTCAAGCTGTCGTTTTCCGGCGGTCCCGAGGACCGCGACCCGATTGATTCGGGCTTTGGCCCCTTCGCACTGACTCGCCTGTGCATCGAAACGGGTGGGATTTACTTTGCCGTGCATCCCAACCGGAACGTGAATCGGGCGGTCAATCGCCAGGAAACGGCCGCTTATTCGGCACACCTGAAGCACTTCTTCGATCCCCAGGTGATGCGGAAGTACCGCCCGGATTACGTATCGGCGGACGAATACCAGCGGCGGGCCGGCGCGAACAAGGCGCGTGCCGCCTTGCTGACCGCGGCGCAGATGTCGCACGTTTCGCCTATGGACTCACCCCAGTTGCGGTTTGTCAAACGGGACGAGGCCCAGCTTTCCAATGACTTGTCGGAAGCTCAGAAGGCGGCGGCCAAGCTGGAGCCCAAAGTGCTGGCGCTGTACGAAACGCTCAAACTGGGCGAGACCGACCGCGAGACGGAATCCAGCCTCCGCTGGCAAGCCGGCTACGACCTGGCAATGGGTCGCGTCCTGGCCGTCCGCGTGCGGACCGAGGCTTACAACGCCATGTTGGCCAAGGCCAAGCGGGGCATGAAGTTCGAAGACGACAAGAACAATACCTGGGTGCTCAAGCCCGACGACGAAATCAGCGTCGGCAGCCAGATGGCCAAGATGGCCGAACGGGCCAGCATGTATCTGAACCGGGTGGTGGAACAACATCCCGGTACGCCCTGGGCGATGCTTGCCGAACGGGAGCTGCAGGAACCGCTGGGATGGAAGTGGGCCGAGGAGTTCACGGACCTCTCGCCCCAGGGCAACGGCAACGCCGGCAATAACAACCCGGCTCCCGCGCGGAACGACGCCCGCAACATGATGCAGAAGCCGCCGGCCAAGCGGCCGGTTCCCAAGCTGTAGTTGCTACAGCCCGCCCATCGCGGCGTCCGATCCGAAGGTTTCCACCAGGTCGTACGAGAAGAAGTGGCGGGCCACGTGGGTGGCAATCTCCCGCTGAAAAATGCGGCGGAACTTGGCTTCGCTGGTGTCGGCCGTGTGGTGGCCGGCCGTCGAGGGAAAGGCAAAGTCGGGCGTCTCGCGGCGAAACACGACCTGCCCGTTCTGGGACATGTCGATCACGATCGTGTTGATGCTGGCTCGGCCCTTGAACAACGTCGAACCTTCGTACAGCCGCAGGCCGGTCACTTCGATGGCCACGACCATGTCGGCTTTCACACCGCGGCCCACCTGGCGGTAGTCCGTCTGGTCCCAGTTGTTGTTGTCCATCCAGTCGTAGACTTCATCCAGATGGACAACCTGAATCTCCTTGACCTCGCGGGCCAGCAGCGTGGAGACCAGGCGAGCCACCACGTCGGCGTCGCTTCCCGGTCCGGCGGAGGCGGTGTTCGACAGGCAAATCACCGCGACGCGCTTCCCTTCCAGCCCCCCGAATTCGGCCGGCACCTTCTCGCCGTGAAACAGGTACAGCCCTTGAGCCAGGGCGCCGATGCAGCCCATCGCGGGCAAGGTCAGCAGGGCCAGCGTCAGCGCGCAGGCTCGCAGCGTGGGGCCGTGTTGATCGTACCGCATGTCGCATCCTTGACCTGAATTCGGTGTCCTGCGTAAGACGCCTTGTCCTTGAGCCCGATATCCCTGAGCCCGATTTCCCTGAGCCGCACGTCTCGCATCAACCCAGCAGCAACCGCACGCTCCAATCCAGCACCGTCACGGCCAGTATCGCCAGCCCGACACCCAGCACGGCCCAATCGCTCGGCACCCATCCGCACCAGCGTCCGCGAACCGCGGAGATCAGCAGCCAGGGACCAGCGGCCGTCGACGCGACGGCCAGCAGCAAACCACCCGCATTCGACCGGAATGACTGCCAGAACCGCCCTCGCACGAAGTGTGACCAGGAAGTGGTCATTCCGCACGACGGGCACCGGATACCGAACAGCGCCGTCACCGTGCACGGAGGCAACCCCAACTGTTGATGGGTCCCGTAACCCTTCGACGCCGGCTGCAATTGGCTGGCGGTCACCAGCAGAACCAGCAACGTGCTGCCCACCACCAGCATCAGACCTCGCAACGGCCAGGGGATCCTGATGTCCGAGAGCTCCGCTGGCTGAGCGTCTGCCGCCTGCATCGGGCCGGGAGAATAACGAGTGGCGGGTTTCACGGCAAGGCGGATTCCTGTTCCGGCCGGCGGCTTCCGCGGGCCGCCGACGCAAGTCACGATTCGTTTAGCGTTTTCGAGCCGGAGGCGTCCTGGCTCGGTTTGCCGCCCTCCGCCAACTGCTCCGCCTCGGCGGCGGTCAGTACTAGGCGTTCGATGCCCGTCGCCCGACCGGTCTGTTCGTCCACGTCCACGATCGTACCACACAAACGGACGTCATCGCTGGCGACGTGAAAGGTGATGGGGCGAAACGTCAACGTGGTGTGCAGCACGCGCTGCACGTCCCGGCCCAGGATGCTGTCATGAGGGCCGGTCATGCCCACGTCGCACTGAAAGGCGGTTCCGCCTGGCAGCAACTGTTCGTCCGCCGTCGCCACGTGCGTGTGTGTCCCCAGCACCGCGCTGACCCGACCGTCCAGGTAGCGCCCCATCAACTGTTTGTCACCTGTCGCCTCGGCATGGAAGTCCAGCACTCGGACCTGGACGTCGGCCGGGATTTCCGCCAGCACGCGATCGGCGGCCGTCCAGGGACAGTCCACCGGACGCATAAACACGCGGCCCAGCAGGCTGAACACGGCCACCGGCACTCCCCCGCTGGAAGGCACGACGGTCCACGGCCGACCGGGTGCCTCCGCGGGAAAATTCGCCGGTTTGACGATCCGCGACTCGTGTTCCAGCACGTCGCAGATCTCCTTTCGACGATAGATGTGGTCGCCCAGTGTCACGCAGTCCACACCGGCCGCGATCAACTGCCGGTACAAAGCGGGCGTCAGGCCCGATCCGTCAGCGGCGTTCTCCGCGTTGGCGATGACCAGGTCCAACTGACGCTGCCGCCGCAATCCGGCCACGGCCCGCACCACGATCCCCTTGCCGGGCTTGCCCACAATGTCGCCAATCAGCAAGATCCGCACATCGGCATTCCTGTCCTGAGAGAAGACTTCGCGGATTGTCGGCGGCCGGCGCCGGCCTAGCGGGCCAGCTCCGTGAACCGTGACTCCCGCACCACGGTCACCTTGATTTCTCCCGGGTAGGTCAGTTGCTCCTCGAACGCCTTGGCGATCTGCCGGCAGATCTTGGCGGCCTTGGCGTCGTCCGTGTCGCGGGCACTGGCGATCACCCGCAGCTCGCGCCCCGCCTGGATGGCAAACGCCTGCTCCACGCCGGGGAAGCTGCTGGCGATCGATTCCAGTTCCTCCATCCGCTTGATGTACCGTTCCAGCGACTCGCGGCGGGCGCCCGGACGCGAGGCGCTGCAGGCGTCGGCCGTGGCGACCAGCATCGTGTAGGGATACTCCACCAGAATCTCGTCGTGGTGTCCCAGGGCGGCGTGGACCACTTCGGGCTTTTCGCCGTGCCGCTTCAGCAGGTCGGCTCCGATCTTGGGATGCCCGCCTTCCAGCTCGTGGTCGGCCGCCTTTCCGATGTCGTGCAGCAGGCCGCAGCGGCGAGCCAGATCGCCGCTCAGCCCCAGCATCTCGGCCAGCATCCCGGTCAGGAACGCCACCTCGACACTGTGCCGCAGCACGTTCTGGCTGTAGCTGGTGCGGAAGTGCAACCGTCCGAGCATGTAGATCACACGTTCGTGCAGCCCCTGGACGTTGACCTCCTGAGCGGCCTCCTCGCCCTTCTTGCGAATGAACTGCTCGATCTCCTTCTGCTTTTCGCCCACCACTTCCTCGATCCGGGAAGGGTGGATGCGGCCGTCGGCGATCAGCGTGTCGAGCGACTGGCGGGCGATCTCGCGGCGGACCGGATCGAACCCGCTGACGATCACCACGCCCGGCGTATCGTCAATAATCACGTCGACGCCCGTCGCCTTCTCGAAAGCCCGAATGTTGCGGCCTTCGCGGCCGATGATCCGCCCCTTCATCTCGTCGTTGGGAATGTCGACCGTGCTGGTCGTGCTCTCGGCCGTGTGAGCCGCCGCGTAACGTTGCATGGCGATCAGCAACATCTCGCGGCTCTTCGCGTCGCACGTCTCGGCAACGCGCTTCTCGTGCCGAGTCAGCGCCGCGCCGATCTCCTGGCTCAGCTCCTCCTCGACCATCTTCATCAGCCGCCCGCTGGCCTCCTCGCGGCTCAGGCCGCTCAGCTCATGCAGCTTCTGCCGCTGCTGGTCCAGCGTCTTGTTGAGCTCCTCGCCCCGGCGGCTGGTCTCTTCGAGTTTCTCGGACAGCCGCCGCTGCGTGCTCTCGACAATCCGTTCCTGCTTGCGGACGTCGTCGGCCTGCTGCTCCACCGCCTCGTGCCGCTTGTCCAGCAATCGCTCCCGCTCGCGCAATTCGTCGCGCACGGCCGACATTTCCTTTTCGGCGGCCGCCTTCTGCTGCAAAGCCCGCTCCTTGGCTTCCAGGTCGGCCTCGCGCAGACGGCTGGCCGCCTCGCGTTCCGCTCGTTCGACAATCTTCTTGGCTTCAGTCTCCGCGTCCCGCTTGCGGAGCCGGTCCAGATAGCGGACCAGGACAAAGGTCAATGCGGCGGCAATGATCGCAGCTACGATCGCCGCCAGAAAATGGCCGGTCGTCATTGGAGATACGGATTACTCCCCTGGCAGATGGGATCATGGCCGCAGAACGATCCGCCGCGGAGAACCCGCCAGCCAATCACCACCCAGCAACCAGGAGGGGCGATCTCAAATCGCCGTCAAGCAATCCAAATGCCGGCGCCCGAACGGGCACCCTTGTCAATCGGGATCAATCAGGGACAGTCGCGGACGCCCAGCGGTCGCGCCGTACGGCACCTTGCCCGCCCGCGAACGCGGGACGGGAAAGCCAGGCCGCATGGCCACATCTGGCCGCTCGATCCAGCGCCCAACGAGCCGACTCGGTCCGCTCGCCGCCAGCAAACCCAGCCCACTGGAAACAGGCAAACCACGTCGCCCACTCGAACCAACCTCTCGGATCGTCCGCCCGCGCGCCCAGGCACCCGACCTGGCCGCCGCCCACGACCCGCTCGTCGCGCCGCACTCGCCAACCGGCGCGCCGACGCGGCGGGTGTGAACCCCCGGTGAACAATCTTTGCAGGATGATGATGAACAACCAGTGCATCGTCCGAGCCCCACACAGGTCAGAGCTCAACTCCCCCTGAGAGGACGTCTCCCGTACATCGTGGAATGACCACGACCACATCATGCATTCGAATTGCCTGCAACCTGGCCCCGATTGAGGGCTTCTGCAGACACATTTCAACAAACAATACAACGAACTTTCACGCGCGCCCGCGGGCAGTCTGCTGCCCGCTGACACACGTTTCGGTATCTTAACAGATTGGGGGGAGACTGCAACGGGCGCGGTCCCAACTTCCGCCGGCTGGCGGTCCCCTGGCAGGATGGGTCGGCGCGCTTCGCGCGATGGGCACTCGTGCCCCGCCAGTCGGCCTGACGGAAGTTCGCGTCCACGGAGCAACGCGCGTGGAAACTCCGGAAGTGGAACAGCACCTGACCGCCACCTGGCCTCCCGTCAACTGGCGGGAACTGACGGTGCTCGTGGCCGTCTCCGGCGGCACGGACAGCGTGGCCCTGCTGCGTGCGCTGCACGCGCAGCGGCTTGCGGGCGCGGGCCGCCTGGTCGTGGCCCACTACAACCACCGCTGGCGCGACGAATCGGACGCGGAGGCCCAGTTCGTGGACCAGCTCTGCCGGCAGCTTGGCTTGCCGTGTGTCGAGGGCCATCCGCGGAACTCGCCCACCCGGCGCGACGAAGCCACCGCCCGGCGCCTGCGCTACGAGTTCCTGCGGGCCGAAGCGCGGCGGCTGGGAGCCCGATACGTGGCCATGGCGCACACGGCCGATGATCAGGTCGAGACCATCCTGCACCGCATCCTCCGAGGCACGGGCGTCGCCGGTCTGTCCGGCATGCCTCGCGTTCGCCCGCTGTCCACTGGCTGCGGACTGATCCGTCCGCTGCTGGGAGTCTGGCGCAATCAACTGCGGGCCTACCTCGAAGGGCTGCGGCAGCCGGCGTGCGAGGACCCCAGCAACTCGGACCTCCGCTACCGGCGAAACCGAATTCGCCACGAACTGCTGCCGCACCTGGCTAAAAACTACAACCCGCGCGTGGCCGAAGCCATTCTGCGCTTGGGCCAGTTGGCCGCGGACGCTGAAGGAGCTCTCGACGCGGCCGTCGAACAACTGCATCGCCAAACGGTCCGGTCCGAACCGACCGGGGTGCTGATCGACTGCCCCCCGCTGGCTCAGGCCGATCGCCATCTGGTGCGGCGTCTGCTGATTGCCGTCTGGATCGAACGGCACTGGCCGCGACAAGCGATGCAGCTTGGGCATTGGGAGGCGCTGGCCCAGTTGGCCCAAGCCGAAGACTTCGGACACCCGGTGCGTCGCACCCTGCCCGGCGCGATCCGGGCCACGCGCCATGACTCCTGGTTGAGGCTGGACGAGTTGCCCCAGGCAAAGGATTCTCCTTGAGCCAATGTCGCCTTTCGCGGAGTGAAAAGATGAATACGCAACTTGCTTCTGGCATGGCTCGGTTGTGCCTGCTGCTGGCCGGCATCGTCTGGTTGCCGGGCGGCGCAGGGCGAGCCGATGACTCGGCCGCGGCCGTTGCCGCGCTGCGAATCTACCTGGAACAGGAACGTCCGCGGCGCCTGCCGCTGGCCGAGCAGCCTTTCGCCGCCGTGCCGCTCGCCAAACACGACGCCCAGGAGGCGGCCAGGCTGCTGTGGGACGAGCATCTGCGCTGGATTCGCGCCGAGCGCGCCGCCGAGATGGAAGCTCGCAGCCTCGCCTGGGGAGAACTGCGGATGCCGTTCCACTACCAGGTGTTCGGCCAGAAGCCGGCCAGCGGCCGCAGCCTGTTCATCTCGCTGCACGGCGGCGGTGGAGCACCGCGGCAGGTGAACGACTCCCAGTGGCGGAACCAGCAGCGGCTGTACCGGCCCGCCGAAGGCGTGTACCTGGTGCCTCGAGCGCCCACCGACACCTGGAATCTCTGGCACCAGGAGCATATCGACCCGCTGCTGGGGCGGTTGATCGAGAATCTGATCGCCTTCGAGCAGGTCGATCCCGACCGGATCTACCTGCTGGGCTACTCGGCCGGCGGCGACGGCGTCTTCCAATTGGCTCCGCGCCTGGCCGACCGCTTCGCCGCCGCCTCGATGATGGCCGGCCATCCCAACGAGACATCGCCGCTGGGATTGCGCAATCTGCCGTTCTCGCTGCACGTCGGCGAGCGGGACGGGGCCTACAACCGCAATACGCTGGCCGCCCAGTGGAAGGACCGTCTGGCCGAACTTGCTCAGACCGATCCGGGTGGCTACACGCACTGGGCCAAGATCTACGACGGCAAGGGACACTGGCTGGACCTGGAGGACGCGGCTGCGCTGGCCTGGATGTCCAAATACGCTCGCCGCCGCCATCCCGACCGCATCGTCTGGAAGCAGGATGACGTCACGCATGGACGTTTCTACTGGCTGGCGTTGGACGAGCCAGCGAGCGTACCGCGAGGCGAGGTGGAGGCGCGCCGCGACGGCCAGCGGATCGACGTGCCGCGCTGCGATTTCGCGTCGCTCACGCTGCTGCTCAACGACGAATTCCTCGACCTGGATCAGCCGGTGCGAATCTACCTGCGGGGAGAAAAACTGTTCGATGCCGTCGTGCCTCGTACCATCCACGTGCTGACCCGCACCTTGGCCGAGCGGGGCGATCCGGGACTGATGTTCGCGGCGGAGATCCGCGTCGCCGTTGGCTCACAACCCGCGGACGGCGGCGGCGCCCAACCGGCGCCCTGATCCGGATCGTGCCGCGAAGCTGCCCCGCGTGAGGGCCGAAATCACACGGCCGAAATCAGACGCGCCATGCTATGGCTTGCGGGCCTCCACGCGCGTTTCGCGGAACTGGCAGCCACCCGCCCGAAAACAGGCAGCCTGGGCCAGGAAGACCACTTGAGGTTCCGCAAAGCCGGCCTCGGCCAGCGCCGCCAGGACCTCGTCGGCGGCCGGGACGACTTCCACGCGTGCCGCGGGACCCGGCAGGTGAATCGGTTCGTCGCCCGCCGGTTTGTCCGACGTCAGCATGTGCAACATCACGCTGGCCCCGCCGCGCAGGATGCGTCGCACCTCGCCCAGTTGCCGCTGGCGCTCGGGGGCGCTGAGCCGGGCATTGAGGGTTCCCTGCAGCACGACGCGGTCCACGCTGGCGTCGAGAATCGGCAGCCGCTGAGCGAATGGATCACCCAGCCGGTGCACCCAGACCGAACCCGCCTCGCCGTCCGGGGTCGTCACGTCGGAGCCCCCGGCCGGCAGCCGGCCGTCACCTCGATGCTCCAGGTCGTCGTCCAGCGTGTACACCTCCCACAAGTTGCCGTCGGGATCGTGGACCCAGAACTTGGTCTGCCGCGCGTAACAGCACTCGACCCCCTCCTCGCGCTGCGTCGAGATTCCAGCCAATTCCAGCCGCCGCTGCAGGTCCACCAGCGCCTCGGCCTGGCTCACCCGGAAACCCAGATGGTTCAGGCTTCCGCCGGGAGGCACCGAGCCGGGCTCGAGCGACAGGACGAGCGGCGGATCCGTGAGCTCGAACTTCGCGTAGTCCGCGCGGCACTTGGCCGGCTCGCGGCCCAGGAACGCCCGGAAGAAACTCACCGACCGGTCCAGCTCCCCAACGTTCAAGGAAAGGTGGAACCAGGCCGTCGCGGGCGCCCGGGTGTCTGAATCGAGCTGGGGAGCAATCGAGGTGTTCATCCTGCGGACTCCTGAGAAACTGTGAGGCGAGCCGGTTGCTCGGCGGGTCGAACGATCCAATCGCCCCGCGCTGCGTGGGGCACGGCCACGGTCATCGCGGCGATCGCCAACCCGGCGGCTAGCGCGGCCAGCCCGCCCAGCACGGGAAAGAAGCTGCCAAAATAGTCCTGCCCCGAGGCCACCACCAACGGCCCCGCGGCGGACGCCAACACCGTCATCATCTGGGCGACGCCCTGAATGCGACCCAGGTGTCGCGGACCGTAAGCGTGGACCCAGACGGCGAAGAACAACACCGTGATCATCCCGCCGGCCAATCCTCCCACGGCCGCTTGAAGATACGCCTGCCAGGCCGTTCGCAACAGCGGCAAGGCGGCCAGGGAACCCGCCAGCACCGCCAGGGCCAGCGCCAGCAGGTGGGACATCGAATACCGCCTGGACAGCCAGCCGCCAGCCAGATTGGCCACCAGGCCGCACAACAAGCCCACGATCAAGGCTCGATGGTAAACCAACTCCGGCAAGCCCCGCTCCGCGAGAATCATCTGCTGAAACAACGAAACGCCCGAGCTGACCAGTCCGAACAGCGACACGCCGAGCGCAAACAGCCAGAAACAGCCCGAGCGCAGGGCCGCGGCCAGGCCCGCACTGATCTCCGAGTCTGACGGAGTCGCATCCCGCGCCGGACCGGCAGGTTCCGACTCGCGCCTCATCGGCACGCCAGGGCTCGGCTTCCGCATGGCCAGCAGCGCGGTCAACGGCCCCATGATCAACAACCCCAGGGCCACGTCGCTCCAGGCCGCCCGCCAGCCCACCTCCGAGACGCGCCACGCCAGCAGGCCCGTGCCCCCAGCCATGAACACGGTCATCAACACGGCGTACGACCCCATCGCCCATCCCGCGTGGCGGGTGAACCACTTTCCCAGCATCGAGATGCTGACCACCGACAACATGCTTTGCCCCAGCCCGCGACTGAGCGTGATGGTGGCGGCCAGCACCCAGGGCGCTTCCGCCTGGCTCGTCCCCCACACGGCCGCCGCCAGTCCGAGCATCACGGCCAGCAAGATCGGACGGATCCCCAGCCTATCGATCATCCAGCCGCAGGGCAGACAGCACAGGCTGCCCAACAGCGTCGCCAACAGGTTGATCCGAGCGAGGCCGGTGGCGTCGAGCCCGCCCAAGTCGTCCAGCAGCCGGGTCGTGATCAGGCCCAGCCCATGCGTCCGCGCGGGAAGCGTCGCCGCCATCGCCAGCGCGGCGGACATGACGACGGCGGCATCCCGGCACCGCGCGGCAACGGCCCCGGTTCCGGTGGCTGACCGGCAAACGGTGGAATCGGACACGCGGCGGGAATCCCTCCGAGCTAACGGAAGTAGACTTCGGTCTTGCCGTACTCGGCGTACTTTCGCACCAGCCACTGGTGGAACTGGCGGTAATGTGCTTCCCGCTGGTCGCCACCGTCGCGGTCCGAGTTGTAACTCAGGTAAAGCTGCCGGCGCCAGGAGCTCGACCGGTTGGGCCCCGATCGGTGCGGAGTGAAGCCGCTGAACAGGGCGACGTCGCCAGGCGCCAACTGGAGATGCACGCCACGCGATTCGTCGACCGCTTCGGCCGGCAATTGGTGGTACTCGCCGTCCTTGGGCGAAAGGTATCCAGCCCGGTGATAGCCCGGAAAGACCTCGGTCGCGCCATTCTCGGCACCCGTCGCGTCGATGGCCACAATCGCCGTCACGAAGCTTTCGGGAAACTCGTCCCAGCCAATGTAGTCCTGGTGCAGCGCGTACCCGGTGGCTCCCGGCGGCTTGAAGATCAGCTTATCCTTGAACAAGTGGGCCCGGCAGCCATAGATCGCTCGCAGGATCTCCAGCAGGCGTTGATCGCTGGCGAAGTAGCGGCACACGGGACCGATGTCGATCACCGGATCAAAGCAGTCGAAGCGGCACTCGCCCGTCTCGGCGTGATCTTGCCAGCGGCAGCGGATGTTCCGCGTATCGATCAGCTCGCGACGCTGGAACAAAGTCTCGGTCTCGCCCGCCAGGGCCCCGATTTCCTCAGGCGAGAACACCTGGCGAACCACCAGGTAACCCGTCTCGTGATACGCGGCGACGTGCTCGCGGCCGAACGTCGCGAGCGTGGTGGCGGGCGCGGGCGGAGCGAGGGACATGGGCGGGCCTCGGCAGCGGAAACACTCTTACGATTCAACAAACGTAAGAACTATAACAGCTACCCGCCCGCGACGGAAGCCACACGGCCGCGGGGACCGGCGTGAGCGGCTCGAAGTCGAGGGCCACGTCCCACGGGCCCCAGCGTCCTGGCAGGCGGCGCGCTGGTTCAATACAGGTAGCTGACCGTCGCCCGCACGTTGAAAGGCGCGCCCTGGAAGATCTGCAGTTCGTTGATCGAACTGGCGGCGTACTGCACGTCGAACAGGTTCTCCAGGTAGACGCTGGCGTTCCACTGCCCGCGACGATAATAGACGCCCGCGTCCCAGCGGGAAAAGCCGGGCAGGAACAGGTCGTTTTCCAGGTCCGAGGGCCGCTCTCCCAGGTAGACCAGCCCCAGCGCGGCGCCCAGCGTGCGGCAGTCGTCGCTCAGGATGTCGTAGCGCGTCCAGAAGTTGGCCGTATTGAATGGCACGTTGCGGGCCCGGCGGCCGTCGAACCGCGGGTCGGGGTCGGACAACCGGGCGTCGGTATAGGTGTAGTTGGCGATCACGCTCCAGCGGTCCGTCAGCTCACCCACCAGGTTCAATTCGGCGCCCTGGCTGCGCACCTCGCCCACCTGCACCAGCACGATCGACTGGACGTTGAAGGCGTCGTTCTGCCGAGTGGTATGAAAGCCGGCGGCGGTCAGCGACAGGTTCTCCAGCAGCAGCGCCTTGACGCCGGCTTCATGGCTTTCTCCCAGAATGGGACTCAGGTCGCCATTCAGATAGATTCCACCGCCGGGCGGAGAAAACGAACGCGCGTAGCTGTAGTAGGCAGCCAGCGTTTCGTCGCCCAGCGGCTGAAAGATCACGCCTCCGCGAGGCGACACGCGGTCGAACCCCTGCTGGGTCTCGACTTCGCCGAAACCGATGTTCCGCTCAAAATTGAAATCGACCGTGTCGAACCGCACGCCGCCCAGCAGTTTCCACCGCGGCGCGACCTCCACCAGGTCCTGCAGGTAACCGCCGAACCGCTGCTGGCGAAACACGGGAAAATCGGCGGCGAACACCGGCGTCGCGGCCGGGTCGAGATACACCGGATTGCTGACGTCGAACGGGTCGGTGATCACGGCGGACTCGAACCGCGACGAGGAATCGAAGTAGTTGTACTCCAGCCCCGCCAGGACCTTGTGCAGCATTCCCGCGCCGCAAAACTCGCCCGCCAGATTCGCAATCGCCGAATGCGACTGCTCATCCTCGAACGGCACGTCGCTGCGGCTGCGCACAAACAGCGGCGGATCAGGATTCACCTGGGCCGCGGCCGAGGTGGTCGAGTTGGGGAAATCGTAGAACAGCGAATATCCCCCCACGCTGACCCACCAATCGTCGCTCAACTGATGCCGCAAGACGAGCGACTGGCGGAATTCCTCGGTGTTCAGGAAATCGTTGGCCGGTTCGCCGATGAAGCGATTGGGCGGCAGAAACAAGGGATCGCCATTCACGGCCGGCGTTCCCTGGAAGCCCAGCGTACGATGCCGATGCCACTCGCCGTTCCAGGTCAACGACGTGTCGTCGCCGATCAGCCACGTGACCACGGGAGCCACTTGCGTGCGGCTCAAGTCGTCGAAGTCCACAAAGCTGTCGGCGTCCTCCTGAGCGACGTTGATCCGGTACAGCAACTTGCCCGAGGGCGTGTGGCCGTTGGCGTCCAGCGTGAACCTGGCCCGCTCCCAGGCCCCAAACGTGAACCCGAACTCGGCAAATCGCTCCCGCACGGGCCGCTTGGTGATCAGGTTCACCATGCCCGCCGGGTCCCCGGCTCCGTACAGCATCGAAGCCGGGCCCTTGAGAATCTCCACGCGTTCCACGTTCTGAAAGTCGCGGGGCACGAACGTCGGGTCCAGAAAGCCGTCCTTGCGGAAGTCCCGCGATCCGACCTCCAGCCCGCGGAGAAAAATCCTGTCTCCAAACAGGCCATCGCCGGCCCGCGTGACGCCGCCCGCGTTGCGAACCAGGTCGTCCAGCCGGAGCACAATCTGGTCGTTCAGCACGTCCCGCGGGATCACGTTCACCGTCGCCGGCAGGTCCGCTTCCGGCACCGCGATGATCGAACCGGACGTCGACGAATCGGCCCGATAGCCCTGGACCGGCGGCGCGTCGAAGATCGTGCCGTCGAGGATGCCGCGGCCAAAATCGGGCGTCGCCGGGAGCTCCGGCCGCGGACCAGCGGCAACCGCCGGCGGCGTCGCCTCGACCTCGGTTTCCGGCAGCACGGGCGGCTGAGCGGATGGCTGGGTCGAGCTGGCATCCTGCCCCAGCACAACTGGCCCGCACAGCAGGCAGACCAGAATGGACAACAGCCAGCAGCCAGGAAATCGAGCGTGGGACATGCGGGTAACTCCGTGCGGTCGGTGCCGAAAGGTCGGGTCATTCCGGCGCCAATGTTCGTGGCGGTTGGCGCGGTCGGGCCGTCCGTAAGGATTCTTCGGAATCGCCGCCCGAGGACTCGCAACATTATTCTTAAACTCGTAAGAACATATGGCGGCCAGAGGAAGGCTGCGCAAGTTAGCCAAAGGCTGCCGCCCCCGCGAAGACCGCGGGCCGCTGGAAAGGGGCCTCCGTTTGGCCGCGGCCCTTGCGCCGCGGCGCTAGGCGTCCCGAATGGAGAAGCGGACGGGGACCACCACCTCATGAGCCACGGCCCGCCCGTTGCCGCGAGCAGGCTCGAACCGCCACCTCAGCACGGCGTCCAGTGCGGCCGCATCCAGCAGTGCGTGGCCGGACGTGGCAAAGATCGACGCCCGCTCCGCGCGCCCGTCGGCTCCGACCAGAACGCGAATCAGCACGCGACCCTCCTGGCCGCCCAGCAGGGCCTGGACCGGGTACTGGGGCGGCGCGTTGGACGCCAGCTTTCTCGGCAAGACATCGACCTGAGCGCCGGCCTGGTCCACCGTCCGCACCGGGATCGCCGCCGCCAGAGGCTCCGGCAGACGCCGCGCGGCGGGCGTCGGACGCCGCAATCGCACGGTGGAAACCGGTTCCTTCGCTACGTCGGGCCGCTGCTCCCCCACATCCACTCGCTGGGCGGTTGCTTCCCGCGCCACTGGCACTTCCGGACTCGGTCGCCAGGTCGCCTCGGTGCTGACCAGTTCCAGCGGGACATCGGGCCGCCGCAGTTCGCTCGGACTGGGAGCCAGCGCGGGTGGCCGTTGGGCAACTGGCGGCTCGCTCGGCTCCGTGTCACTGACCGCTTCCAACGAAACGACCACGCTGGCCTGGGCACTTGGCGACACGAACAGCATCGCCGCCGCCTCGCCGCGGTCCACGGTGTATTCCACCGGTTCACCCTGAACACTGCTTCGCCACAGCCAAAGGCCCGCCACCAGCCCGAAATGGGCCAAGCTGCTGGCCAGCAGTGAGAACTGGATGAGCGAGAGCTTCAACGGCATGGCGTGGCGCAGCCGGCATGGAGTCGCCATTCGGCGGACGTTACAATGGGGGCGACGTTACAATGGGGGCGGCGGGACGGGTGGTTGAACAGCCCTAAGCCTGCGACATTCTAACGAACGTCAAAGTAATATACAACGGCCGGGCCCACGGGCTGGCAGGGCTGAGGGCTCTCGCCGCCTGGCCGGGAACGCGGAGCGCAAGGACGGGACCATGAAGAGTTCGCGGGAGTTCGAGCAATGTGCGGAGCGGCTGAAGGCCCTGGCCGATCCGGAACGGCTGCGCATCGTCAACTGCCTATTCGGCGGCGAAATGAACGTGGGGCAGATTGCCGAGTCTCTGGGCGCGGAAGTCGTCAAGGTATCGCACCACCTGGGAGTCCTGAGGCACGCCCAGATCGTGTCCGCTCAACGCCAGGGCCGGTTCATCATCTACCAGCTCCACCCCAAAGTGGTCGTGCGCAAGGGGCCCGACGGACAGACGCGATCGATTGAGTTCGGCTGCTGCCGAGTCGATCTGACCAGCGCCAAGGGAAAGTAGCCCGCGGACACGCCCGCGGGCTAGATGCGCGGGGGCCAGATGCGCGGGGAAAAGGCGCTCGGATACTCCGGCGGCGACTAGGGCGCGGCGACCGACCACGAACCGGAAGACGGCGTGAAGACGAATTGCCGCGTGTTGTCCCGCATCTTGCCCGTCCCGCCATCCAGGATCTGGCCGCCCCGGACCAGGATCGTGCCGTTCGCCCGCAATTCGGCGCGGTGCCGGTGGATCCAGCCGGGCGCCTGGCCCGAACTGTCCAGTCGCTCGATCGACCAGCTCTCGCAGCTCAGCCGATAGACGGGCGTCTCGCCAGGCCGGCGTTGGTGCACGTAACCCAGATTGCCAATCAGGTAGATGTGCGGCCAGATCAGTGTGGCGGTGTGAAAGTCGGTCGGCGGGAAGACATGCTCCGGATAGCCGTACAATTCGAACTGGCCCTGGCCGCGGTGCACCACGACGTCGTTGTAGATGCAAAAGTCGGGATCGTAAAAGTCCTCGTGCTCGCCCGCGATCTCCACGTACCGGCCGTCGGGCAAGCGGGTCAGCGTCTGGCCGAATCGGCGGAAACACCAGACCGCTTCCCGGTCGTAGTTGGGATCCTCAAACTGCCTGGCGCAGGCCCAGGCCGTGGTCCGCGTCCGCACCAGGGCGTCCCACAGCGGATTGTTCATCCGCTCCGGATTCGACCGGCCAAACCGCCGGTGCCGGAAGCGAAAGTAGAGATCCTCCGGCACGTCGAGCGATTGCGCCGGATCGTGGCCCAGCAACGTTTGCCGCACCTCCGGCTCCGTCCCGCTCAGCTCGGCGCCCGCCGCCATCAGCAGCTCGACCATCTGGCCGCCGGTCGCATCCTTGATCGGCGAGCTGCCGTGGGCCGTCGCCCGCTCCACCGTCGCGCCGGCCGCAATCAGGACGCGGGCACAGTTCATGGCGTTGGAGCGAGCCGCTTCGAGCAGCGGAAAGTGACCAAAGTCATCGACTTCTTCAATGTCCGAGCCTTCCGCGATCAGCCACCGCAGCATCTCGGCATCGTCGCGATGGATCGCGTACGTCACCGCCGCCTGCCCGCAACGTCCCTTGGCCTGGCGATCCGCTCCGCGCGCCAACAGCAATTCGGCGATCCGCCGCTGCCCGGCTTGGATCGCCAGCAGCAGCGGCGTGCGTTGCCAGGCATCGCGGTACTCCAGGTCGGCCCCCTCGTCCAGACGCGCCGCGACCGCGTTCAAATCGCCGTGCGCCACGGCCAAATGCAGCGCGTTCCAATCCAAGGGCCGAGGGTCGGCGCCCCGCTCGACCAGCAGCAGCACCGCCTCGAACATGCCGCGCTGTGACGCAACGCTGAGCGCCGATTCGCCGTGGCGGCTCACCTTGTCCAGCGGCGCTCCCGCGTCCAGCAGCGCGTTCAGCACGGCCAGATGCTGCGCCACCGGCTCCAGCGGCGGCCGGAACATCGCGCTGGTCAGCACGCTATAGCCGCCGGCATTCACGTAGTTGAAGTCGGCCCCGGCCTCCAACAACAGTCGGACCTGCTCGGCGCTGGCTTGCCTGGCGGCGTAACTCAACACCGAATCAACTACCGGTTCCTCTTCGGTCTGGTCCCACGCGGACGTATCCATGCCCAGCGCCCGCATCGCCGCGCGCGCCTCGTCGCTTAACTGCGGCACTACGGGCGGAATCATTCGGGCGTTGGCGTCGGCACCATGCTCCAGCAGCAACCTGAGCATCCCAGCTTCAATTTCCGGACCGCTGACCGCCACGGCCAGTGGCGTCCGTCCCTGGTCGTCCACCGCCTCCAGGGACGCCCCCGCGACCAACGCCGCCTCGACCGCCGGCAAGTCGCCGCGAGCGACCAGATCGTGAATGCTCATGGAGTGCCACGGAGAAAGTTGACGATCATTCTGTCTGTGTGAAAGGCCTGAAGACCAGCGTCAGCGGGAATGCTGGATGGAGACCCGTGGATTGCGGGGTGCTGATTGCAAATTGCAAATTGCAAATTGCAAATTGACGATTGACAACTGACTCCTGACAACTATCGACCGACACGCCCACACCACTCAGCCCCACAGGCCGCTCAGCCGTTCCGCGTCCGGCACACCTAACGGAAACTGCTGGCTGAACGGATGGGATTCGATTCCCGCCAGGCTGCGCAGCGCCGCGTGAATATGCTCCGGCCGCGGGCGGATTCCGGTCTCGGGAGCCGTTTCCAGCGTCAGCGGGTTCAGCGGCACCAGGAACTGCTTTTCGTCCGTGGCACCCACCACGCGGTTGCCTCGGATGCCGGGCCCCAGGAACATGATCGAACCGATCGACCAGTGGTCCTTGCCTTGCCCATTGTTGTAGGTCGGCGTGCGCCCCATCTCGCTCTGCATGACGACCACCACCTTGTCGCGGATCGCCAACTGCTCGGCCCTGGTCAGCAGGTAGTCGACGCCCGCCAGCAGTTCCGGGATCAGCTTCATCTGGTCCACGTCGTTGTTGGCATGGCTGTCGAACTGCCCGATCGAGAGGTTGGCCGAAACGCAAACGCCGCCCTTGAATGCCGCCAGCGCGATGTCGGCCTGTTGGGACAGCCGTTCCTTGGACTGTGATTGGGGAATATGGGGCGTCACGCGTTGCAGGGCCTTGGAATTGAACTGCGCCGCGTACAGCATATTCTGAGCGCGTTCGACGCGAGGCAGGCGCGGCTGCGACGCGCGGTCGGCCGCCTGCTGTTGCAATGCCTGTTCGATCCGGTCGATCACGAAAGCGTCGTGATACGGATGCTGAGCGACGCCGTGCACCGCATCGGCGTTGGCCAGCCGGTTAAGCGACGGCAGGTAAGGGACGCGGGACATCGGTACCAGGTTGCCGGTGGCTGAGTACTGGCCGAACGTGAGAAAGGCCAACGGTGCGGATGGACCTCGGCAGGCGGCGACCAGCGCGGCAAACGTGGGATACGCCAGGCTGTCCAGCTTGCCGGTCGCCATGTAGCGCGAACAGGGCGAATGGTTGTTGACCGAGTAGTCGAGTCCGTTCAGCACCAGCAGTTCGCTGCCGTACTTCTGGTAGAAGGCCTCGTTGCTCATGCCCGCCTGGATGTGCGCGGCCGTCGGCGCCAGGTGGTGGTTGCCCTCGGTCAGGATCTCGCCTGCCTGGTACAGGCGGTTGATCCCTTCCACGCCCTTGGGGTCCATCAGGTAGGTGGTATCCCAGCCGCCGGACGCGTTGACCACTACGAAGTACGGTCCCTCGTACGGCGGCGACTCGGTGTGGCCGAGTACCTGTCTGGAGTCCCAGGGCAGGGCGACCGGGACAGCCAGGCCCAGCCCGGCCGCGGCGCACAGTTTGCCAAAGTCGCGTCGTCGCATCGTAACGTCCTATTCGTACAGAAAGTCGTGCTGCCGCAGCAGGTAGGTCACCACGCCGCGCCAGGCGCGAAGCATGTAGTGTGGATCGTCCAGCCGCTGCTCCTCGATCCGCTCGCAGAAGTAGCTGCCCAGCTTCTCGATGCCCCGCGCCGACTTGGCGTCCGAGACAATCCCGGCCAGCAGTTGAAAGGTGCGTTCCACTTCGGGATGGTCCGCGCCTTGCTCCTGGCCGAGAACTCGCTGATGCAGGTGGACGATCGCCTGCCGGATGCGGGCGTCGGCCTCCGCGCTCTCGCCGGGCACCACGTCAGGCTCGATGCCGGGAAACAACAGCCGCTCGGCGGGCGGGCGAGTGAAGTCCAGGGCCACGTTGCGGCAGGCCACGTCGTTGGCCAGGATCCGCTGGATCGCGCCCATCGCGCCGCTGGGGTCGGTGGCCCGCTCGGTGATCTCCCGCGAGTCGATCCCGCCATACAGGATTTTCAACTGGCCTTCGCGGTCATCCAGCCGGCCCCACTTCTCGCCAAACACGGCGGCAATCTTGCGTTCCAACTGTTCGGGAGCCAGCAGGCGAACAAGGCCCACGTCGTCCAGTTCAGACTGCCGGTCGGGATCGTCGGCCAGCGTCGCCAGTCCGTCGGCCTGGTAAAACTCCGATCGCACCAGGTCCTTGAAGACAGCCTTCAAGTTGTAGCCACCCGCGGCAAACCGTTCGGCCACCTCCTCGATCAACCGCCGCTGTTCCTGGTACGCTCGCCGTCGGGCGGCAAACCGCGGCTCCTCGATGTCGTCGGGCGGCTGCAGCACCTTGCGTCCCGTCAGGATGTAGTAGACATGCTCGACCATCGCCACGGCGAACCGCGGGTCCCGGGCCGTCCGCTGGCCGAGCCACTGCAACGCTCGCCAGCGGTCGCCGTCCTCCAACTTCTCGCTTTCAAAACCCGCTCCGAACATATCGCCGTACCAGCCGTCCTTTCGCGGCCCAAGATGCCCGCCTTCGTTGAAGTCCTGGAACAATCCGGCCACCGGATCGATGGTCTTGTGGCAGACCACGCAGTCGGGAGCCTGCATCGTCGGGTTCTCGTACCGGGCGCTGACGGCCGCCGCGTCGGTCACTCGCGGTGCCAAGGCCATCACGTCGATGCCCAGGAAATGCTGGTAAAACATGCGGGCCCGCAGCCGGTTGCGGTTCGTCTCGGTCGTGGGATATCGCCGCAGGTAGTGAAACATGCTCAGCAGGCCGGCGTGCGGGTACATGCCCGTGGCCGATTCCTGGGTCTTGCCACTGCGATTGGTGAGTGCCCGCAGCCTGGTCGGAATGTATTCGAACGGATCGTCCGGGTCCTGAAACTGTTCCCGCAACTCCTCGTACACTCCGTAGCCGCGAGCCGAGTAGGGCGAGACCAGGATGTAGTCGGCCATGACCAGCTCCGTGAACGGCCGGTCGTTGCGCACGATGTACTCGATCAGCTCCAGCGGTTCGCGCAGGATCGCCTCACGGTAGACGTCGGCCAGCGACCAGCGGGCCCGCTGCTGATCTTTCTCCGGCAGGTGGCTCAAGTCGTGTCGCTGATACCAGAGCCGCGTCTTCTCGAAGTGCTCGTACGACAGCACTTCCTCACCGTTGCCGTCGTATCCCAAGGTCAGAAAGATGTCGTTGAAGCCTTCCTGCAGCCGGACGTAGAAAGCGTCTTCGCGCAGGAGCTGGTCCAGGATGCCGTCCAGCGCTTCGAGCCCTCGCTCCGCGACCGCCGCGCGTTCCGCTTCGTGCGGCAAGCGTCCGGCCAGCGACAGCGTGGCGCGCCGCAGCAGCCGCTGCGGGCTGAGCATCCGGACGCCGGCAAAGAACGACGGCTGCGATTCGTCCAGCGGGTCGGCGGGCCGCGCGGCGGGCGCCGAGCCGTTCGAGCCGAGTTCGCCGACAAACCTGGCCAGGATACGATAACCGGTCGAATCGGCGGCGAGCACCGCGCCGCCGCCATGCTCCAGCTCGCCGCGAACCTTCCGCAGCAGCCGGCTTTCGCCCGACTCCAGCTCGCGCGCCATGGCCGCCAGCGCCGAACGATTCCTGGCCAGACCGCCTCTGTCCCGCAACGTATCGACCAGCAGCAAAGCGCTGTCAGCCGCGTCCCCGCCAGCACGGTGGCACTTCAGGCACGTTCGCTCGCCAACCTTGCCCCAGACCTCGTCGGCAAAGTAGCGATCCACGGCCAAGCATTCCGCGGCAGGAGGCGGATTGCCTGCGTTCCGGGTCGGATCATCCGCCGAAAGCCGCATTCCGGCCGAGACAAGCACCACCCACCAGCAGATTCCCAGCACCAACCGGCCCCGACAGTTCATGAGGCGTATCTCCCTGGTTCGCCGGATGGGATAGCCGCGACCAGAGCGCGTGCATTGCACTGCCGGCGTGGTCCCCCGCACAAGCCCCTTCAGCGTAAGTTGGTCGCCTGCATCGGTCAACTCGTTCGCCTTGGCACCGAATCGATCGACTGGCTTCGCGCGACCCGCCCAGGAAATTTTTCAGTTCATCGAGGATTCAGCCGATACTGGTGGTGACATACCTCAGGGTTTAAGGTATCTATCCCGCCATGACTGCGAAACGCACCAATCCTGATTTCCTGAACGGCGTGCCCGAACTGCTGATCCTGCAGCTTTTGGACCGGCGTCCGCAGTACGGGTACGAGTTGGTCAAGGCGATCCGGACGTCCAGCGGCGAGGCGTTCGCATTCGGCGAAGGCTGCGTCTATCCGTTGCTGCACCGGCTCGAGGCCGAAGGATTGCTGGTCAGCGAGCAGCGGAAGGTCGGAAACCGGACCCGCTTCGTCTACAGCACGACCGCGGCCGGGCGGGCGCGACTGGCGGACAGCCGCGCGGTCTGGGAACAGGTAGCGACGGGGATCCGGGCTGTGCTTCAGGGAGGAGCCCATGAACGACCAGCGGTGGTTTGAGTCGCTGCGAGCGGAGCTGCGGCGGCGAGGCCTGCCGGAAGCGTACTGCGAACGCTTGTGCGACGAATTGTTCGACCACTACCAAGAGTGCAAGGAGGACACTATGAGCGGCGATTCGTCCATCGATGCCATCCTCGGAACCCCGCGCGGCATTGCTCAAGCGGCCGCGCGGCAGCAGTCGAGTTGGCGGAGCCTGGCGTGGATACTCCTCTTGCGATCGCTGATGTTCATCTTCTTGCCGCTGCCGCTGCTGGCCCTGGGTTGGCTGGGGATCGTGTTCACGATGGGCGCGGCGGCCGCAGCCTGCGAATGGGCGAGCGGCGCGTCGCTCAAGCCGCTCGGCGACCTGCTGCTCGGCGAAGACACCTCGTTAGCCAGGCAACTGATCCTCGTATTGGCGATCTGCATGGCGTGCGCGATTGTCGCCCTGGAAGGTCTGGTGGCCCGCAAGTGGCGGATCACCTGGCCCTGGCAGTTGTGCGCCACGGCCTTGATTTCGGTCGCCACGGCAGCCCTGTTCCTGCACATCGAGTACACGGGCCTGCCCGGCAAGAATTCGCTCTCCGCCGGACTGGGACTCCGCTTCGACAGTTGGACCACGCTCGCGCAACAAATTCTGCAAGGGCTCCTGCCGTTCGCTTTCGGCACCTGGATCGCCTGGCAACTCTGGCGCGCGCGCCTCGCGGGGCACACCAGCGGCGGCGGTCCTTGCACGGCGGCCGATTGAGCCGCGCAAGCCACCGAACCCCTTCTGGCCCCCTCCCCGGAAGGAGATCGTGCAGCTTATAAGGCGTTGGAACCTCGGAGTTTAGAACGCCCAAAGCTCGCGACTCCAAGACAGATGGGTGGCCCTTCGGTTCGACTCCCGCGCTGTCTTTACGCCGCAGGCGTTGAACAACCGTAGCCCAGGGTCGCCCGCTTCGGGCGCACCCTGGGTGGACGACCGCCTCGAGTCCCTTCTACGCCGAAGGCGTTGCACAAGGCGCCTTGTGGAACGCCTTCGGCGTACAAGAGAT
>JAGFJK010000061.1 GCA_024102795.1 Pirellulaceae bacterium | reverse complement strand
CCTCGTCCAGCCAGCGGCGGACGGCGGCCGGGTCGGGGCGGAACTGCCGCGCGGCGGCCAGCGGCGCCAGGCAGATGCGGGCATCGCGGCGAGCGATGTTGGGCGGATAGGTGGGAAAGTAGGGGCTGAACACCAGCACGCCGTCGCCCGGATTGAGGAACGCTTCGCAGAACAGCGTTTCGAACGTCTTCGCTCCCGGACCGGCGATGACGTGGTCGGGCGTGACTTCCAGTCCATATTCCTGGTTGACATACTCGGCGGCCGCCGCTCGAAACTCCGGCAAGCCCTGTGAGGGCCCGTAGTGGCACTTGTCGGCGAGAATTGCCGCGATGCCCGCCTCGATGGCGGCGGGCGTCGTGGGGAAGGGGCTATCGCCGATCTCCAGTTCGATCACGTCCTTGCCGGCCGCCCGGAGCTGCCGGGCGACGGCCAGCACGTCGAAGGCCGTTTCCGTCTCGATCGAGGCCGCGAAGTTGCTGAAGCTGGGCGCCATGAGCGAAGGTCCTCCGAGTGCGGGACGGCGTTCGACAATCCCCGGATGGTGCCATAAGATGCGGCCACCGGCAACGTGGCCTGGCGCGATCGGCCGGCACGGGAAGGCCGGGCGGGAGAGTGGCGAGTTGAGCGAAACGGAACCGAAGCAGGCCGCAATCGACGTGCTGCCGGGCGAGGCGGCCTTGCCGGTGGACCCGCACGCAACTCGTCCGCTGGACGTGCCGGCGGCGGCCTTGGCGCTGCTGACGGCCGCCCTGTGGGGCGGAACGGCGGTGGCGGTAAGCTTCAGCGTGGACTGGCTGCCACCGCTGGCGGTCGCCGCGATCCGCTTCACGCTGGGCGCCGCCTTTCTGCTGGTCTGGTGTCGCTGGGAAAGAAGTTCCCTGCGGCTGCGCTCCGACCAACTGGTGCCCGCGCTGCTGGCGGGCCTGCTGCTGTTCCTGCAGATCGGCACGTTCAACTGGGGGCTCTGGCTGTCCAGCTCGTCGCACGGCACGCTGCTGATCAACACGTTCGTGTTCTGGGTCGTGGGGCTGGAGCACTTCGTGACGCGCACCGATCGATTGACGCGCGGCCGGCTGCTGGGGCTGATCGTGGCGGCCGCGGGCGCCGCGTTGATTTTTCCCGCGACGTTTTCCAGTGGAGCCGCCGCGGATGGCTCGACGGCCAGCGGCACCGCGGCCCGCCTGGCGGCCGACCCGCCCAGTCTGGCGGGCGACCTGCTGCTGCTGTCCAGCGCCATGATTCTGGGGGTCAAGATCGTCTACACCAAGCACGCCTTGCGGGTGGTCGAACCGGGCAAGCTGATCTTCTGGCACAACGTGGTCGGGGTGGCGGCGTTTCTGGCCAGCAGCCTGGTGCTGGAGCGGATCGACTGGTCGGGTTTTCAGTGGCCCGCGCTATGGGGCCTGCTGTATCAGGGAGTGATTGTGGCTGGATTGTGCTTCGCCATCCAGGCAGTGCTGCTGAAACGGCACTCGGCCTCCCGCATCGCCGTCTTCAGCTTTTGCACGCCGTTGTTTGGAGTGCTGGCCGCGGTGGTGTTTCGCGGCGATCCGCTGTCTCCGTGGCTGATGGTTTCGGCCGTTGCCGTGGCGCTGGGGATCTGGCTGGTCACTCGGCCCGTGGCTCCGGCGGATTGAGCGTGGGTTGCAAAGCCGGCCTGCCGGGTCTTAAAATCGGGGGCCTCACACAACCCTCCCTCCGCGCGGACAACCTTCCCTCCCAGCCTTCGGGCAAAGGCCGCTGATGAGCTCCTGGTCACCCACGTCCGGCAAAGACGCTGAGGCTGGCAAGAGTCGCCCCGCTTACGACCCGGTCTTCCTGAACGCTCGCCGCGAGCTGCTGGTGATCGTGGTGTTGTTCGTGATCTTCTGCGTCTGGTCCTTGGCGGTTTGCTACTTCTGGGGTTACCTGCCCGCGGGCCAGGAGCTGCCCGAAGTGTCGATCACGCTGGGCATGCCCAGTTGGGTGTTCTGGGGCATTGTGGCGCCCTGGCTGGCGGTCGACGTCGTGGCGGTCTGGTTCTGTTTCATCTACATGGCCAACGACGACCTGGGCGAGTCGCACGAGGGGGAGGACCTGGCCGAGCAGGTGCAGCACCTGCACGAGTCGGAAGGCGGGCAGTCGGGAAACGGTCCGAGCGGTAAAGGGAACGCGCGATGAGCAGCCTTTCCCACGGGTTGCCAGGTTTGCTGGCAGCCAGTTCGCTGGTCTCCAACGCGGCGATCATCACGTTTGCGATTTACATCGTGGGCGTGCTGGTGCTGGCCTGGCTCTCGAACCGGCTGCTGCAGTCGAAGTCGTTCTTGAGCGAGTACTTCCTGGGCAGCCGTTCGCTGGGCGTCTGGGCGTTCGCCTTGACATTCGCGGCCACGAGTTCTTCCGGGGGCAGCTTCATCGGCTTTCCGTCGTTCGTTTACACGCACGGCTGGATCGTGTCGTTGTGGATCGGCAGCTACATGATCGTGCCGATCGTGTCGATGGGTCTGCTGGCGAAGCGGATCAACCAGATCGCTCGGCGGACTGGCGCGATCACGGTGCCCGACGTGTTGCGGGACCGTTTCGAGAGTCCCGTGTTCGGGACGCTGGCCACCAGCTTGATCGTGTTCTTCATGTCGTTCAACTTGATCGCCCAGTTCAAGGGCGGAGCGGTCATTCTGCAGACGCTGCTGGAGAGTGTGCCGTTGTTCGAACAGGCTCGCGACGTGACCAGCCGGATAGTCGCCCAGTTGCCGTTCCTGGGTTCCGCCGCGAACGATCCTGGATATCTGATCTGCCTGCTGGTGTTCGCCGTGGTGGTGGTGGTGTACACGGCGTACGGTGGTTTCCGGGCGGTGGTCTGGACCGACGTGATGCAGGGCCTGGTGATGGTGGGCGGCGTGGTGATCATGTTGCCGCTGGCGATCTACGCGGCGGGCGGCCTGGGTCACGTCACGCGGCAGATGGCTCAGATGGAGCCGCCCAAGCTGGTGAAGCTGCAGATCGAGTTGCCGACGCCGGCGACCGCGGCCGCCGCCTTGCCCAAGAACCAGTGGCTGCGGCTGGACTCGGACGACGGCCAGCCGCCGCGGATCTTTCGCCTGGCGGACCGCTGCACGTTCGCCGCGGGCCAGACGATCGGCCGGTTGGGGACGGCCGGCTTAAGCCCCGACGCCGCGCGGCGGATCGGCGCGGTCGAAGTGATGTTGACGGACGAGCAGCGGACGCGGATGGCTCCGACGCTGGCCGAGACGCCCGCGGTGCGGATCGAGGTGCTGGAAAGCGTGGAATACGTGGCCGGCGCGGGGCGCCGGGGCGTGTTCGTCACGGGGCCTGGGCCGTCGCCCAGCAGTGCCGCGGGGTTCCTGCCGCTGTCGCTGGCGTTGAGCTTTTTCCTGATGTGGACGTTCTCGGGAGCTGGCCAGCCGAGCAACATGGTGCGGCTGATGGCCTTCAACAACACCAGGACACTGCGGCGGGCGATGTTCACGGTTTCGATTTACTACACGCTGATCTATTTTCCGCTGGTGATGATTTTCTGCTGTGCCCGCTACGTGCTGCCGGGCTGGGAAACGCAGTCCGACCGGATCATGCCCGAGATGGCCCATATGACCACCGCCTCGATCGGCTTGCCCTGGCTGGCCGGGTTGCTGGTCGCCGCCCCGTTCGCGGCCGTGATGTCGACGATGGACAGCTTTCTGCTGATGATCAGTTCCGCGGTGGTCCGCGACATCTACCAGCGGAATCTCAACCCGGAGGCTTCCGAGCGGACGATCAAACGCTTGACCTACGCGGTAACCGTGGCGGTGGGCCTGGGAGCGATGCTGGTGGCGGTCTATCCGCCGGCGTACCTGCAGGACATCATCGTGTTCACGGGCAGCGGGTTATCGACCAGCTTCCTGGCGCCGGTGATTCTGGCCCTGTACTGGCCGCGGTTCAACAAGCAGGGAGCGATCGCGGGCATGCTGGGCGGCTTCCTGGCACACATCCTGCTGTACGCCATCGGTTCCTGGCAGCAGGGCAGCATGGCCGCGTATGAACCCTGGGGATTCCATCCGTTTGTCGTCGGTTGCATCGTGTCGACAATCGTCGCGCTCGCGGTGACGTGTCTCACGCCGCCGCCGCCGGAAGACCTGGTGCGCAAGTTTTTCCACGCCGAGCCCTCTCGATAGAGTTTGCCTGCCATGCTGATCTTTGATGCCCACCTGGACCTGTCGATGAACGCGGTGGAGTACAACCGCGACCTGACCCGTTCGCTGGAGGAAGTCCGCCGCCGCGAAGCGGGCCAGACCGACAAGATCGACCGGGGACTGGGCGTGGTGACGCTGCCCGAGATGCGGCGCGGGCAGATCGGCATCTGCATCGCCACGCAAATCGCCCGCTACGTGGCCGAAGGGAACTCGCTGCCTGGCTGGCACAGCCCGGAGATCGCCTGGTCGATCACGCAAGCCCAGTTGGCCTGGTACCGGGCGATGGAAGAGGCGGGGCAGATGGCGCGGATCACCGACCTGGCCAGCTTGAATCGGATGGTGGAATTGTGGACGGGCCAACCGCCGGCCGACGCGCCGATCGGTTACATCCTGAGTTTGGAAGGCGCCGACTCGCTGATCACATTGAAGCACCTGGAGCGAGCCTGGGAGCAGGGACTGCGGGCGATTGGACCCGCTCATTACGGGCCCGGCCGGTACAGTCCCGGCACGGGCAGCCAGGGCGGGCTGGAACCGGCGGGGCGCGATCTGCTGCGCGAGATGCAGCGGCTGGGCATGGTGCTGGACGTGACGCATCTGACGGACGAGGCGTTTTGGGAGGCGCTGGAGTTGTTCGATGGGCCCGTCTGGGCCAGCCACAACAACTGCCGCGCCCTGGTGCCTCATCAGCGGCAGTTCAGCGACGAGCAACTACGGGCCCTGTTCGAACGCGACGCCGTGATCGGCATGGCCTTCGACGCCTGGATGATGCACACGGGCTGGGTCCGCGGCGTGACGCAGCCGTTGCAGGCCGGCGTGAACCTGGAACGCATCGTGCTGCACATCGATCATATCTGCCAGTTGGCCGGCACGTCGCGGCACTGCGGCATCGGGTCGGACCTGGATGGCGGTTACGGACGCGAACAGTGCCCGCATGACCTGGAGAGCATCGCCGACCTGCAATCGCTGACCGGGATTCTTGCTCACCGCGGCTACAGCACGCAAGACATCGAAGGTATCATGCACGGGAATTGGATCGGCCGGCTGCGATCGATCTGGGCCAACTGAACTGGCACCGCTGTGCGTCGGATTCCGTGCAGGTTGTGGGAGTAGAAGAGCCGCATATGAAACTTGTGAAGTACCGCGTGCCGGGTGGCGGGCAAGGGGTGGGCAGCCTGGATGACGACCGGCTGGTCCCCTTGGACCTGGAGGGCCGGCAGTACAACAGCCTGTTCGACATCCTTGAAGCCGACGATCCGCTCGAAGTGGCCGACTTCCTCCTGGACGCGACCCAGGCGGTGCCGGTTTCCCGCGTCTCGCTGCTGGCCCCGATCGACCAGCAGGAGGTCTGGGCGGCCGGCGTGACGTATCTCCGCAGCCAGAAGGCTCGCATGGAGGAGTCGGAGACGTCGGCGTCGTGCTACGACCGCGTGTATGCGTCGCCGCGGCCGGAGCTGTTCTTCAAGGCCACGCCGCACCGCGTGGCGGGGCCGGGCCAGCCGCTGCGGATCCGCGTCGACTCGCAGTGGAACGTGCCGGAACCGGAGCTCGCGCTGGTGCTCAACTCGCGGCTGCAACTGGTCGGTTTCACCGTGGGCAACGACATGAGCTCGCGGGACATCGAAGGTGAAAACCCGCTTTACCTGCCACAGGCGAAGGTCTACGACCACTGCTGCGGACTGGGGCCTTGCGTGACCCTGGCGACCGGCATGCCCCAACGGGACAAGATCGGCATCGCCTTGCGGATTCGCCGTGGCGACCAGACTGCCTATTCGGGTTCGACCAGCGCCGCCCAAATGGCCCGCACGTTCGACGACCTGATCGGCTGGCTGGGACGCGACAACTCGTTCCCCACCGGCGCGTTCCTGTTGACCGGCACGGGCATCGTCCCCGACAGCCAGTTCACGCTGCATCCAGGCGACATGATTGAAATTACGATTGACGGCATCGGCACGCTGGCCAATCCCGTCGTGCAGGGCTGACAGGCAGCTACCCGGCACGGCGGCCGGCTGCGAGGACCTTTACCATCACTGGCGAGGCAGCAGGTCATGAGTTCACCGCAACCGGTCTTGATCGGCGGCCAGTGGCGAGCGGCACGCGGTTCGGAAACATTCCGGGCCAGCAATCCGGCAACTCGCGAGCCGCTGGCGGATCTCTATCCCGTCAGCTCCTGGGAAGACTGCGACGCGGCGCTCGACGCGGCCCAATCGGCCTTCGAACAGCTCCGGGAACTGCCGGGCGAGCGGCTGGCTGAGTTTCTGGACAGCTACGCCGCGGGCATCGAGCAGCGGAAAGCGGAACTGGTCGAGGTGGCCCACCAGGAGACCGCCTTGCCCCGCGCGCCGCGGCTGGCCGACGTGGAACTGCCGCGAACAACCGGGCAACTCCGCCAGGCGGCAACGGCGGCCCGCGACGGGTCGTGGCGCTTGGCCGTGGTGGACGCGGCGGCCGGCCTGCGCACCTGGTTCGCCCCGCTGGGGCCGGTCTGCGTGTTCGGGCCGAATAACTTTCCGTTTGCTTTTGGCAGTGCGTCGGGCGGGGATTTCGCCGCCGCGATCGCCGGCGGCAATCCCGTGATCGCCAAGGCCAATTCCTCGCATCCGGGGACCACGCGCCTGCTGGCCGAAATCGCGGCCGAGGCGGTCGCGGCCCGCGGGCTGCCAGCCGCCACCGTGCAACTGCTGTATCGGACCGGGCACGCCGATGGCGAACGGTTGGTGAGCGACCCGCGAGTGGGAGCGACCGGCTACACGGGCAGCCGCTCGGCGGGCCTCAAGCTGAAAGCCGCCGCGGATGCCGCCGGCAAGCCGATTTACCTGGAACTGTCCAGCGTCAACCCGGTCGTGATTCTGCCGGGTGCGATCGAAGAACGGCTGGACCAGCTTGCCAATGAGTTTACCGTGAGCTGCCTGATGGGCACCGGGCAATTCTGCACCAATCCCGGACTGGTCGTGCTGCTGAAGGGAACCGCGAGCGACCGGCTGGTCGAGTCGGTGGTGGAAAGGTTCCGCGAAACGCCCGCCGGCACGTTGCTGTCCGAGGGCGTCGAACGATCGCTGACCGCCGCCGTCGAGACGCTGGTCCGGCACGGCGCCGAACTGCGAACGGGCGATGCCCGGCGCGGAGCCGGATTCAGCCACCCGAACGCGCTGCTGACCGTCAGCGGCCAGCGGTTTCTGGAACAGCCCGAAGTGATGCAGACCGAGGCGTTCGGCAACGCCTCGCTGTGGGTGATCGCCGACAACCTGGATCAGGCCCGGCAGATTCTGAGGCACCTGGAAGGGAACCTGACCGGCTGCATTTACTCGCATTCGGCCGGTGATGATGACCTAGCCTACGACCGCCTGGAACCGATCCTGCGCCAACGGGTCGGCCGGCTGCTGAACGACAAGATGCCCACGGGCGTGGCCGTCAGCCCGGCCATGAACCACGGCGGGCCGTTTCCCGCCACGGGGCATCCGGGCTTCACGGCCGTCGGCCTGCCGGCCGCCATCCGCCGCTTCGCCATGTTGCACTGCTACGACAACGTGCGGCCTCACCGGCTGCCGCCGGGACTGCGCGACCATTGACCTCTGGGGTCGATTTGGCAGGATGGCGAGTTCCGGCAAGGTAGTCAATACGCTCGGCGTGGCCTGCTAAAAACAGGGTGGATTTGGTCGAGTATTGAGGGTTGTCGATCAGGCTAGTTATGTTCCGTACCAATGTTGGAGCTAAGTGGCCGCGTAAGCCACTGAACCCCTTCTGGCCAGATCCCCGGCTTCGAGATCATGCAGCTAATAAGTTGTCTTTCTACGGAGTTGACAGCGTTCTGAGAGCGTCCTCAGCGTTTCCTTGCGCCGAAGTCGTTGCACAGTCGCTCCATTCTCAATTTGCAATTTGCAATTACCAGTCCCGGAGTTTCGTGCTTCAATCAAGCGACGCCGAAGCACACCGTGAATTTTGGCGCACGCCGCGCTCTCTCCACTTCGAATCCCGCCCGGCAAGCTGGCGGGATTCGACGTGCCAAGTTGGGACACCAGGACGAAGAGCCCCTCCCCAGCCCTCCCCGAAGCGGGGAGGGAGCCAGAAGTGATTTGCGGGGCTTCCCGCGTCGGATGAGAAACCGGATCGAATAGTCGACCAAAATGTCCTGAATCTTGCTGGCAATAGTCTTATAAGCTGCACGATCTCGAAGCCGGGGAGGGAGCCAGCGGCGCTTGAGTATCGTAGCCCGCTGTTCAGCATGATTTCAGCAAGAAAGTTGTAGCTTCAAGAACGCGTGAGCGAGGGAAGCGCCTCGCGCCAGTCGTCCCTCGCTCACGCAGCGGGCGACATTTTTCCAGAGACGCTCACGGCTGCCCGATGCAGTACAGACGGTCGCCGGTGCGCAGATACAGCCGCCCACCGCAAATGACGGGGCTGGCCAGCGCGCTGGTGCCGAGCTGGTTTTCGGCCACGATCTGGCAGCTTTCGGCGGTCGGTTGCAGGACGTAGGTCTTGCCCGTTTCGTTGGTGACAAACACGTACGATCCGAACCGGACGGGCGAGGCGCTGAAGTCGCCGCTCAGCCTTTGAGTCCACAGCTCCTGCCCATTCTCCGCCTCGTAGTAGCGGGCGATACCGTTATCCTGCAGGACCAGGACCCGGTTATCGAACACCAGGGGCGACGGGACGTAACACTTGAAATCGTGCTGCCAGAGCACCTGGCCGCTGCCGTCCGCTCGGATGCCCATGATCGCTCGCTGCGGATACCCGCCCGTGGCAACGACCAGGCCTTCCAGATGTGCCGGGGTGTTGCCGGTGGTGGCGGCGGGACCGGGGGCCGACCAGAGCGTCTGGCCGGTTCGCGGATCGTAGCTGATCACTTCCTGGTTGCCGCTGAGGACCAACTGCCAGCGATCGTCCTGCTGGACCAGCAGCGGCGTGCCGAAGTTGGGTTTGGTCGAGCGGCGTTGGCGCCAGACCAGCTCACCCGTGTCGCGGTGCAGCGCGGCGACAAAGCCCCCGCGAGGGCTGTCGCCAGCGACAAGCACCAGACTCTCGAACAACACGGGCGACGAGCCGTACCCGTGGACCGAGGTGAACGGGCCGGCCTCGGTCTTCCACTGCGGCTGGCCGTCCAGGTCCACGGCCGCGACCCACACGGCATCCTCGGCGATGAACGCCGTATAAATCCGTTGACCGTCCGAGGCGGGTGTGGCCGAGGCGTGCGAATTCTTGTCGTGCGTGTGCATCAGGCCGCCCCGCTGCACCTGCTCCCGCCAGAGTTCCGTGCCCGATTCCCGGTCGTAAGCCACCAGCAGCAGACTTTGCTGGGCTTCGTCGGCCGTGAACACCACCACGCGGGTTCCGACCACGATTGGCGTGGCGTGGCCTCGCCCGGGAACATCGCTTTTCCACACGACGTTCTGGCTGTCGCTCCACTCCAGCGGCGGCGGCGGTCCGGCAGCGTGATTGTCGCCGCGCGGCCCGCGCCAGCCAGGCCAGTCGTCGGCCGAGTAGGCGAGCGGCACTTGAGCCGCTGGTATCTCGCCGCGGACCGAAATCACATCCGAGGCGGGTGGCCGGCAGCCGCCGGCTGCCAACATGATCGGCAGTGCGATAAGCAGTCTGGGCAACAGGCGGTGTTTGCTCTGCCGGCCAGCAACGTATGCGATTTGGGTGGTCATACCCGACAGGATAACGCAAACCGGCCGCTCGCGGCGAGGTGTCAGCGGCGGAACTCCCCTTCCACTCGCTGGTCCTTGATCCCCAGGAAGCGTTCCAGTTCCTGCTCGATGAACAGCGCCTGCTCCGCGTCGGAGAGCCCGGTCAGCAGCTTCTCGCGGACATTGTCCCGCCGCACGGCCAGAATGTCGTACGTGCGAGTGGTGCCGTTCTTGTTGTGGGAAACTTGTTCGTGGCAGTAAAACTGGGTCAGATCGTCGGCCGACAGCCACTTGTTGCCGCCCCAGGTCGGCAGCGGAGTCGTCTTGACCTCGATCATCCCGTTGCCCACACGAATGTAGGTGGTGTTCAGAAACAACGACAGGGTCCAATACAAGACACCCAGCCCGACGGCCGTATGCAGCAACCCGAACGCCGACATGAACCAGATGCCCTGGCTGAGAGCGATCGTGTGCCAGACGACCATGAACCCATTCCAGAAGATGCAGAAGAACAGCATGAAAAAGGCCACGGGTGTGAACCAGCGGCGGCTGATCTCCAGCGCGCTGCCCAGATCCTGCATCTGGATGCCGCGCGGCATCTCGACCTTGGGCCGCAGGGCGGCCAGGGACGCATCGCCTCCGGCCCCCGTGGCCGACTCCAAGGCAAACACGGCCTGGCAGTGGCCGCAGCGAGCCATCGCCAGGCGTTCGACCACGTTCTCGGCGGCCAGCGGCGCTCCGCAGTTCTTGCAGCGCAGTTCGTTCAGTCGCATGGTATTTCCTTACGGCAACGAAGTCTGAGTTGAAGTATCGGCCCGCGGCGGCCAAAATGCAAACCAGTCCAGGAGCCCGCCAGCGGCGGCAGACTTCCGGCGGACTTCCGGCCAGCCGAACCAACACGCCATGTCCGAAACCACTCGGCTGCAATGCCGCTGCGGGCAGCAGTTCACTGCCTGGTTGATCAACGGCGCCCCGCGCTCCAGGTGCCCCTACTGCAAGGCGCCGATCAGCGAGGCGACCCCGGTCGAGGTCGCGCCGCCCAAGCCCCCCGACGACTTGCCGCCCGGCTTCGGCTCCAGCGTGCCGCCCGTTCGTTCGCCCGCCGCACCCGTTCGGCTGGCACGTCCTCCAGTGCCATCGGTACCGTACCGGATGGCCGGCTGGCAAGCGGCCCTGGTGGCCGGTTTGGTGGCCGGCGCCTTGGGCGCCCTGGCCGGCGCCTGGCAATCACCCTGGGTCGCGCTGCTGGCTGGCGTCGCCGCGGCCGTCACCGCGGCGCCTCTGGCTGGCTGGCTGATTCCCCGCATCACGTGGCGGATTCCGCTGGCCCTCTGGGCGCGCCCCTGCCCACGCTGCCACAGCGACCAGATCGTTCGAGTCCACCACACCTGGTGGGGCGGCTGTCTTGGTACGTGGCTCACGCACCACGTACGCTGCAACGCCTGCGACTGCCGATTCAATGGGCGGAGCGGCGAGCAGGACAGTTACACGATCGTTACCATCCTGGCCGCTCGAATTGCCTTGCTGTTGATCCTGGTCGCTCTGCTGCTGGGCGTCTGGATGCTGACCAACGGTGCTGGCACACTCCCGACGAGCCCCACAAGTGATGACCAGCAGGATGTTGAAATGCCGTCATACTGACTCTTTAGCAAAGTCGGAATGACGACGTTTTCGCCGGCCTGACGTGAACGCCGGCGGCTGATCCGTTGCGCGAAAAAGTGTTCATAAAATATTACTGCAAAGCGACTTAAATTCTAAGGCACAAAGTTTTTCGCATTTCTCCTGGCATCGGGCATCGTGGTTGCATTGAACACCTCATCAGTTGAAGACCCAGTTCATGTAACCCGCCCTGGAAGGAGAGACACGATGACCTCCGTTCGCCTTGTCCTGCCCGTCGCCCTGCTGGTTGCCAGTTTGTTCACCTTGGCCGTCGCGCCCGCCAGCGCCAGGGCGGACCACAAGTCGTACTGTTACCGAGGTACTTGCCATCACTTCCATGGCGAGTCGCACGTGATTGAGGCCCTGCAGTGGATGGATGCGGCGGCCCTGGCCAGTTGCCGAGTGGACGAGATCCAGGCGGTGAACCGAGCTCGCCGCGAGCTGTTGCAGGCCCACGTGGATTTCTGCAACCTCGAGGCGAAGCGGGAAGTGTTGGCCGCCGTGCGGGCTCTGAACCGCTTCGTCGGCACTCGCCTCACCTGCGACCTGGACGAAGCGGCCGCCCGGGCTTTGACGGCGCTGGACCTGGAGCGAGACGTGCACGTGCGGGTGTCGCGGCACACCCGTCATCACGGCGGCCACTGGGGACACGGCCACCGGCCCGGGCACCCGGTCGGTAACAGCATCTCATTTGGCGGCAACAACTTCCGCGTTCGGATCGGATTCTGAATCGAGGCGGCACCAACGGCCGCACGGTGATAGTCGCCTTTCGCTCCGCGAAAGTAGCGGACAGCCAGCGGCCGCGCGGCCTGTGACAGACCGTGCGGCCGCTTCTTTTGCGTCCGGTGATGGTCCCTCCCCGGCGCTGACAAACCCCCCTGCAGTGATATAGAACTGACACGTCAGGGGTGAACGGGGCGAAGTCCCGTCGTCAGCCAAATCATAAGCTAAACTTCACCCAGAGCGGCAGACGGTCCAGAATCACCGGGGAACCCGAAGGATGGGGCCTGGGAGCGGGAATCCATGCGTTTTCTCGACAACGCGATCGGTTCGGCCTTGCAGTGGGCCGAGGGGCAGCCGCCCCTGGAGCTGCTGGTGAGCCTGGTTGCCGTGGCCGCCGTGCTGTACGTGGTCTTTCTGATTGCCGAAGGTCCGAGCGGTTCGTAGGACGGGCCGGAGACCCGTTCTATGGTGAACCTTCCGTGGTGGTCTGGACCAGTGCGTAGACCACTTCGCCGCGCTGGGGCGTCACAGCGGCGTCGGCCGTGGCAATTCTCAAGTTGCCGGCCGAGTCACGGACCAGCAGGATCACCGCGTTCTCGCCGTGCTGACGGCGGAAATCCGCCATCCCGAACTCGGCCGTCAGCGGCGTCCGCTTGAAACGCCAGCCCTGCTGCGTACGGCTGGCCAGTTCGCCGTGGTTCAAACCATGTCCGAACAGGATGCGACCTCGCAGATGGCTGCCGACACTGGCCCGCACGCCGGAGCGTTCGTCCTTGGCTGGCAACTGGTAGGCATTGCTGCGGCCGAAAATGTGGGCGAATTCCCTGACCGCCAGGGCGTTCACTCCGTCGTTGGAGGTCATCGCCAGCATGCGTCCCAGACCGCCCAGATCGAGTTCCTCGCGGACGTATTCCGACAGCACGCTGGTGCATTCCGCCCGCAGTCCCTCCATGCGGGCCGCCGCCACGTTGGCGAAGTTGGTATCCACCAGCAGCACCGCGTGGCCGTCACGGTGCAGCAGTCCGGCCAGTTGGCGGACCCAGGGTTCGGCGCCCGCGAACAGGACACCCTGCGGCCGCGGATCGGCCAGGCGGAGCCAGCGGGCCAGCGGCGCCGCCAGCAGTCCGTAGATCGCCACCGTGCCGACAATCACCAGAAAGGTGATCGGCACCAGCGGATTGGGGTCGACCTCCAGGATGCCGGCCGATCGCATTTCCAACGCGAATACCGACGACACGGCCGCCGCCACAATCCCGCGCGGGGCGAGAAAGGCCAGAAACGTGCGTTCCCGCCAGTTCAGCCGGCTTCCCAAGGTCGAACAAAGCACGGCCGCGGGGCGAACGACCAGCACCAGGACGGCCAGGAACGCCAGGCCGGGCCAGCCCAGGGCCAGCACTTGCCGGGGTTCCAGCCGCGAGCCCAGCACGACGAACAGGCAGGAAATCAGCAGTACGCCCAGGTGTTCCTTGAACTCGGCCACGTGGTGTATCGGAACCGACTTCTGATTGGCCAGCGCGATCCCCAGCACGGTCACCGTGACCAGCCCCGATTCGGGCTGCAGCAGATTCGAGGCGGCGAAGATCGCCAGCGCGAAGGTCAGGAACAGCACGCCGTGCAGAAAGTCCGGGACCCAGTACCGTTTGAGCAGCCGGACCAGCAGCCAGGCGACGAGCAGCCCGAAACCCACCCCGACCACCGCGGTGCGCGCGATCGGCCAGACCAGGTCGGACCACTCCGGCGGGCCATGTCCAACAAACGCCTGGTTGAACACCAGCACCGCCAGCACGGCCCCCACCGGGTCGATCACAATGCCTTCCCATTTGACGGTCGAGCCGACGCGGCGCGACGGCCGGATCTGACGCAACAAGGGTGCCACGACCGTGGGACCGGTCACCACCAGGATCGCACCCACCAGCGCCGCCATCCGCAGGTCCAGTTCGAACAGCCACCAGGCGGCCACCGTGGTCAGCGACCAGGTGACCATGGCCCCGATTGTGATCAGCCGGAACACGACGCGGCCCGCCTCGCGCAGTTCGGCCAGCTTGAGCGTCAGGCCGCCCTCGAACAGGATCACGGCCACCGACAGCGCGACCACGGGGGACAGCAGTCGAGGTCCGATCGACTTGTCCGCGCCGGTCACCTGCTCGAGCAAGCGATCCGGATCGATCCAGGCTCCTAGGGCCAGCCCGAAACCCAGCAACAACAGGATGGAAGGCAGCCGCAAACGCCAGGCCAGCCACTGCGCCAGCACGCCCAGCAGGGGAACGCCCGCCAGGTAAAAGAACAGCGCCTGTTCGTGCAGGCGCTCGGCCAGCTCGTGCCAGGCTGCCACGGTCCATTCCGGCATCACGGTCGCACTCCGGGCCGCGAGTTGACTTCCAACCGCTGGGCAGCTTGTCAGGCGGGAGGCCAGGCGCGGGCCACTTCGACCAGCGTGCGGACGAAAGCGCCGGTCGCTCCCGCGTCGGTCCAGGGCCGCGGCTTCTCGACGAACGCCGGTCCCGCGATGTCGATGTGGGCCCAGGGAGTCGTGCCGACGAATGCTTCCAGGAACTTGCCGGCCGTGATCGCGCCGCCCCAGCGTCCTTCCCCGATGTTCTTCAGATCCGCCACTTCGCTGCGAATCTGTTCGTCGTACAGCTTGAACATCGGCAGTTGCCAGGCCAGCTCGCCGCAGCGGTCGGCCGCCGAGCGGACCGAGTCGCACCAGGCCTGGTGGTTGCTCATCAGCCCCGCCACGTCGTTGCCCAGGGCCACGACGCAGGCACCGGTCAGGGTCGCCAGGTCGATGATCCGGCTGGCCTGCTGCTGGACCGCCACGTCCAGCACGTCGGCCAGCACCAGCCGGCCCTCGGCGTCCGTGTTGAGCACTTCGACGGTCTTGCCGCTACGAGCCACCAGGACGTCGCCCAACTTGAAGGAGCGACCGCTGACCATGTTCTCGACCAGGCCGACGTAGCCCGTCACGTTGACCGGCAGCCGCAGGCGGGCAATCGCCTGCAGGGCGGCCAGTACCGTGGCCGCTCCCGCCATGTCGCACTTCATGGTCTGCATGCCTTCGCTGGGCTTCAAAGACAGCCCGCCCGAATCGAACGTCACGCCCTTGCCGACCAGCGCCAGCGTGGGCGCTTGGGGATTGCCGCCCTGGTAACGCATGATCACCAGGCGGGGAGGCTGATCGGAACCTTGCGCCACACCCAGCAGGCAGCCGCAGCGTTCGTCGCGCAGCTTCTGCTCGTCCCAGACTTCGACCTGCACGCTTCCGCCCGCATCCAGTTGCCGGGCCTGCTCGGCAAACGCCGCCGGGTACATCCGGTCGGGCGGTTCGTTGACCAGCCGGCGAGCCAGGTTGACGCTTTCGCCCAGGATCTGGCCGCTCGCCAGCACATCGGCCGGCACGCCGTGCCAGGCCACTTGAGCGAACGGATGGCGTTTCTTTTCCGACCGGTACAGGTCCTGCCCCTGGCAACCGACCGACAGCCCGCAGACGGCCGCTTCCTGCAACCGCGGCTCCCAGCCTTCGGCCAGGAAGCAGGCAATCCTGCTCCGACTGCGTTCGGCCAGTTTCCGGGCCGCGCCGTTGGCGGCCTGGTACGCGGCGGTCGCCGTCAGCCCCGCTCGTTCGCCCAGCCCCACCAGCAGCGCCAGGCGAGCGCGGACTCCCGGACAGGCAAGCAGCGTCGCCACGTCGCCCAACTTGGCCGACACCTCGCCCGATTCGATCAGATCGGCAACCAGCCCGCCGCTGGCTTCGTTCAACCGCGAGGCCGCGCCGCTGAGCGGTTCTCCCGCGTACAGACCCACCACCACGGCATCCGCCTCGACTTCGGTCAGGGGCGCTGACAAAGCTTCATGTTTCATGGATCCACCGAGTTCCAGTTACCAACAACCTGCGTCCAAGGCGACATGTTCCAGCCAGGAGGATCGCATTGTATTCCCGCCCAGCGACTTCTCCCAGCCCGGCGCCGAGTGGCCCGGCGCCGAGTAGCCTGGCGCCGAGTGGCCTGGCGCCGACTTGCCAGCCGTGGCCGGCGGCACTACCAAATGGAAACGGCGGTGGGTGCGCCGCGGCGGCGCAAGAGCGGCGAACAGGCGGGGGGGAGGCGGCCACGATGGGCTATCGCAGCCTGGATCAGTGCGTGCGGGACCTGGAGGCGGCGGGCCACCTGGTGCGCGTCGAAGAGCCGATCGACGCCTGCCTGGAAGCGGCCGAGATCCAGCGCCGGGTCTATCGGTCGCAAGGCCCGGCCGTACTGCTGGCGAACGTCAAGGGCTGCCGTTTCCCGATGGTCAGCAACCTGTTCGGGTCGCTGGAACGAGCCCGCTTCCTGTTTCGCGACACCCTGGACCAGGTGCGGCGGCTGATCGAGCTGAAGATCGAGCCCGAGCGGTTCGCTCGGCAACCGCTACGTTACTGGCGGGCGCCGCTGGCCGCCTGGTCCATGCAGCCCCGCTCGTCGCGCCGCGGCCCGGTGCTGGCACATCGCACGACGATCGGGCAACTGCCGCAACTGCGGAGCTGGCCCGACGATGGCGGAGCGTTCATCACCCTGCCGCAAGTTTACACCGAACATCCGGCGCGGCCCGGAGCCAGGCAGTCCAACCTGGGCATGTATCGCGTGCAGCTCAGCGGCGGGCAGTACCAACCGGATCGCGAAATCGGCCTGCATTACCAGATCCATCGCGGGATTGGCGTGCACCACCAGGCGGCGATCGCGCGAGGCGAACCGCTGCGGGTGAGCGTCTTCGTGGGCGGGTCGCCGGCGATGACGCTGGCCGCCGTGATGCCCCTGCCCGAGGGCTTGTCGGAACTGACCTTCGCGGGCGCCCTGGCCGGACACCGCATCCCCCTGATCCGCCGGCCCGACGGGTCGGTCTTGTACGGCGACGCGGACTTCTGCATTACCGGCACGGTGGATCCCGACCGAAAGCTGCCCGAAGGCCCCTTCGGCGACCACCTGGGATATTACAGCCTGGCGCATGAGTTCCCCGTGCTGCGGGTGGAGCAGGTGTATTACCGCGAGCGAGCCATCTGGCCGTTCACGGTCGTGGGCCGGCCGCCCCAGGAAGACACGACGTTCGGGCAACTGATCCACGAACTGACCGGGCCGGTGATTCCGACCGTGATCCCCGGAGTGCGGGCGGTCAACGCGGTCGATGCCGCGGGCGTCCATCCGCTGCTGCTGGCGATCGGCAGCGAACGCTACATGCCGTTCCACGACGCCCCGCGGCCTCAGGAACTGCTGACCCAGGCCCACGCCATCCTGGGCCAGGGGCAGATGTCGCTGGCCAAGTACCTGATGATCGTCAACGGCGATGATGATCCGGGTCTGAACGTGGATCAGATCGAGGCGTTCTTCGGGCACCTGCTGCGGCGCATCGACTGGCGGCGCGATCTGCATTTCCAGACGCGGACCACGATCGACACGCTGGACTATTCGGGAAGCGGGTTGAACGAGGGGTCCAAGGTCGTGCTGGCGGCGGTCGGGCCGCCGCGGCGGGAGTTGCCGGTCGAACTGCCGGCCGCACTGCGATTGCCCGACGGTTTCCGGCAGCCCCGCGTCTGCTTGCCGGGAGTGCTGGCGGTGGAAGGTCCCGCCGCCCGGCACCAGCCACACGAGGTGAACCCGGACCTGGCCCGGTTCTGCGCCGGCTTCTCGTCCGAGGACCCGATCAACGGCTTTCCGCTGGTGGTGCTGGTCGACGACAGCGACTTTACCCAGCGCTCGGTGAACAATTTCCTGTGGGTCGTATTCACTCGCAGCAACCCGGCCGCCGACCTGGACGGGATCGAAGCGTCGGTTTGCCAGAAGCACTGGGGCTGCCGCGGTTCGCTGGTGATCGACGCCCGGATCAAACCGCAACACGCTCCGCCGCTGATCGAGGACCCGCGAGTGACGGCCCACATCGACGCCCTGGCCGCCCGCGGCGGACCGCTGGCCCGCTATCTCTGAGCGGGCGAAATGGCCTCTGGCCGACAGTTGGCAAGCTGCGAGAGGGGCGTATTCTGGGGCACCTGTACTGCGGCCCGTTGGGACTGGAGATGCATGCGACCTCCGGCAAAGTAGTCATCACGCTCCGCGTGGCCTGCTAGAAAAAGGCCGTTTTGGTGGAATACTAGGGTTTGTCGATCAGGCGGCTTATGTTCCGTATCCAAGTTGGAGCTGTATAGCCGCGTCAGCCACCGAACCCTTTCTGGCTCCCTCCCCGGCTTCGAGATCGTGCAGCTTTTAAGTTGTTTTGGCGAGGGGATTTGGCGTCATGACCGAGGGAAAACGTGGATGGTCTCCGCGCCGGCGAGTGCTCCCCCTCAATATCCCTTCGGCCCCCTCCCCGGCTTCCGGGGAGGGCTGGGGAGGGGTTCTTAAAGGCTGACTGGGACCACGCCATTCACCGAGGCCGCGAAGGACAAGGTCCCACGCGATTGATATTTCCGAACAGCGAATGCGCCATTGGCAACTTCTGCTTGCGGATAAGGGTAGCCAGCATCGGCATGAAAATAACCTGGTCACGGTCGAGCGGAATCGCCGGGCAATGGCTGGGCTTGCACCGAGTGACCAAGAGCCCCTCCCCAGCCCTCCCCGGAAGCCGGGGAGGGGGCCAGAGGGATATTGAGGGGGAGCACTCGCCGACGCGGAGACCTTCCAAGTGTCCCTCGGTCATGACGCCAAATCCACTCAGCAAAACAACTTAAATGCTGCACGATCTCGAAGCCGGGGAGGGAGCCAAAAAGGGTTCGGTGGCTTATGCGACCATTCAGATCCAACTTGGATACGGAACATTGGCCGCCTGATCGACAGACCCTGGTATTCCACCAAAACGGCCTTATTATTAGCAGGCCACGCGGAGCGTGATGGCTACTTTGGGGAGGGGCCTGCGGGATCGTGGCGAACAATGCACTAATCCTCAAAATTTCGCCCCGAAGCCAGCTTTCCTTTGAGCGGCGAATTGTATATTTTAGACATAGTTGGATGCTAAAAATCATGCTCCATGTCAAGTGAAAGGGCGTCTGATGGCGATTACCTTGACCGAGAAGGCGGCCGCGGAGGTCAAACGGGTCAAAGAATCCCAGAATTTCGGCGACGAGATGTTTCTGCGAATCGGCGTCGCGGGCGGTGGCTGCAGCGGCTTCAGTTACCGGCTGGGGTTCGACCAGGCCTACGACGAAAAGATGGACAGCCAGTACGAAATCCACGGCGTCAAAGTCGTGGTCGATAAGAAGAGTGCTCTGTACCTGGACGGCACGACCGTCGACTGGTACGAGGGGCTGGAGCAGCGGGGCTTCAAGTTCGACAACCCCAACGCCGTCAAGAGCTGCGGTTGCGGCAGCTCGTTCCAGGCCTGAGCAGGGCCCCGGCGGCCCGCCAATCCAATTACCCAGGTCCTCACCACGGCTTTCCGCTGGAGAGCCGTGGTTTTTTTGTCGACGATCCGGCCGCCGATCGCCTACAATCTGCGGCTTGGCGAGCGGCACGGCGGGCCCATCGCAAACCGAACCGGCCGCAACGCGCGGGGCAGGTTGGCCCGCCCGCGGGTTAGCTCTCGAGCGGGTTGGCCAGTCGAGAACGTCGGACGACATCGATCGCGGACAGCAATAAATAGATGGCTGGAACCAAAGTACACATCATCGGCGTGGGGGACGACGGCTTGGACGGCCTGACGGCGTCGGCCCGGCAGTTGATCGAGCGGGCCGAGTTGCTGGTGGGCGCCGAGCGGACCTTGCAGTCGCTCACCTCGGCACTGGCCGGGTCGTCGGCCGAACGGTTCGAACTGGCCAGCGATCTGGATGCGGCCGTGCGGCGGATTGCCGAGAGTCCGGAGCGGCGGATTGTCATCCTGGCGACCGGCGACCCTCTGTTTTATGGCACGGCCCGCTACCTTTGCGATCGCCTGGGGAAGGACCGCTTCGAGGTCGTGCCGCATGTGAGCAGCATGCAGTTGGCGTTCGCCCGAGTGAAGGAGAGCTGGGACGAAGCCTATCTGACCAACCTGGCGACGCAGCCGCTGGAACACGTCGTGGAAAAGATCCGCACGGCGGCCAAAGTGGGCCTGTTCACCACCGACGAGTGCCCGCCGCGGCGCGTGGCTCAGGCGCTGCTGGACCGGCAGATCGATTACTTCACCGCCTACGTGTGCGAGAATCTCGGTTCGCCGGACGAGCGGGTGACGCAGGGCGAGCTGCATGAGTTGCTGGGTCAGAACTTCTCGCCGCTCAACGTGATGGTGCTGGTCCGCAAGCCGGACGTGCCCGACCGTCCGGCCGCCATGCTCGGCCGGCGGCTGTTCGGCAATCCCGACGAGATGTTTTTGCAGTCGCAGCCCAAGCGCGGTCTGTTGACGCCGGCCGAGGTGCGGGCGATCGCGCTGGCGGAGCTGGACCTGGGGCCCACCAGCGTCGTCTGGGACGTGGGTGCCGGCAGCGGCTCGGTGGCGATTGAAGCCGCCCAGATCGCTCATGGCGGGCAAGTCTACGCCATCGAAATGGACCCCGAAGACCACACGCTGATTTCCGCCAACGCGCAGCGGTTTGGCGTCACCAATCTGGTGCCCATCCTGGGCCAGGCCCCGCAAGCCTGGCAGGACCTGCCCGACCCCGACGCCGTGTTCGTGGGAGGCACCGGGCGGCAAGTGACCGGGATCGGGCAGCAGGCGCTGGAACGGCTGCGGGCCGGCGGGCGGATCGTGCTGAACGTGTCCAGCATCGAGAACCTGGCGGCGGTCCGCGAAATGCTGCAATCGCGGGTCGGCGACGCGAACGTCTGGATGATCAACGTGGCCCGCGGCACGTACCAGTTGGGAAGTATGCGGTTCGAGTCGCTGAACCCGTCGTTCCTGCTGGCCGCCGTCAAGCGGTAGGCTGGAGGTTGTCAGTTGTCAGTTGTCAGTTGTCAGTTGTCAGTTGTCAGCTGTCAGTTTGAAATCACTTGTAGCCCGAAGCGTAAGCGAGGGAGGCCCTGTAACCCGCTTCCCTCCCTCGCATTCGCGTCGGGCTCCATGTGGCCACGACCAACCGCCGATCCGGCGCTGCAAAACCAACCGTCAATTCCCAATTTGCAATTTGCAATTTGCAATTTGCAATCTCAGATCGTCATCTGCCAGCCACCATCAACCCGCGGCAGGTATCCATCCCAAGAGTTTTGAGGAGCAGCCTTGAGCGACATGGTGAACGACACCGAGCCATTGGACGTGATCGCCGTGGGCGCTCATCCGGACGACGTCGAGATTGCTTGCGGCGGGACGCTGGCTCAGCTTGTGCGGCAGGGATACCGGGTGGGGATCGTCGACCTGACCGACGGCGAGCCGACGCCGGGGTCGGCCGGCCCTCACGAGCGGCTGGCGGAGGCCGACGAGGCGGCACGGACGCTGGGCGTGCAAGTGCGCGTGGTGCTCGATCTGCCCAACCGCCGGTTGTTCGATTCATTCGAAGCCCGCGTGGCGCTGGCCAGGCAGTTCCGCAAGTACCGGCCGCGAGTGGTGATCGGGTTTGGCGACAAGACTCCGCTGGCTTCGCCCGATCACTGGCAGGCGATGTTGATCACGGACGCCGCCGTGTTCTACTCCCGGCTGACGAAGTGGGACGAGCAGTTTGGCGGCCTGCCGCCGCATGTGATTGACCGGCAGTTGTATTTTCGGCTGGCGTTCGAGCCGTCGACGCTGGGAGGTTATCCGTCGCATCTGACCACCGATATCAGTCAGACGCTGGACGTGAAGCTGAGCGCCGTGGCTTGTTACCGGTCCCAGTTTCCGCCGGCGAAAGCTCATGTGTTTGAGCGGATCCGGGGAGCCGCCTTGATCGCCGGCGCGGCGGCCGGCTTCGCGGCGGGCGAAGTGTTCGTCTGCACCCGGCCGCTCGGCACGCTCGACCTGATGAAGACTCTGCTGTAGCCCGACGCGCCTCCCCCATCGATCTCTTCTGGCTCCCCGCCCGCTGCGGAGGTCGTGCAGCTTTTAAGTTGTAGGTATGTCGGAGATTACGGCCCCTTTGGCTCCCTCCCCGGAAGGAGATCGTGCAGCTTTTAAGTTGTTTTGCTGTGGGGATTTGGCGTCATGACCGAGGGAAAATGTGGATAGCCTGGACTTCGGCGAGCGCTCCCCCCTGGAAATCCCTTTGGCCCCCTCCCCGGCTTCCGGGGAGGGCTGGGGAGGGGCTCTTATGCACCCTGTCTTGACGCACCTGGCGCCCGATGGAATCACCCAACACCGGTCGCACTCATGAATTCAGATCCTAAATTGATCCTCGACTCGTCCGAAAGCCGCGTCCCGCGAGTGGTCATGCGCGGATTGAGCGAATCGCTCTGATCCATAGTCCCGCAGGCCCCTCCCCAACCCTCCCCGGAAGCCGGGGAGGGGGCCAGAAGTATTGTGAGGGGGGGGCCGGCGATGTCGATATGTCCATTGGTTCATCATCCCAAGTTCCATACCCAAAACAACTTAAAAGCTGCACGATCTCGAAGCCGGGGAGGGAGCCAGAGGGACTTCAATGCGGGAACGCTCGCCGAAGCGGGAGCCGTGAAATGCCCAACTTCAATGTGCGTCAGGGAGGAAAGCGCCCGCCTTCTCACCGGCCCAAATCGACCGTGAAGCGGCCGCTGCTGTCGGCCGCCCCGCGGCTCATCCCCGGCGTGTTGAATTCCAGCACGATCTGGCCTTGGCGATCGACGGCGATCACACCGCCGTCGCCTGGTTTCAGCGTTTGATGCACGACGTGCCGCACCGCGTCGGCCAAGCTGTCGCCGCGGTACGCCATGCGGGCCGAGATGTCATGGGCCACGACGTGCCGGATGAAGTGTTCGCCCACTCCGGTGCAAGAGACCGCGCAGGTGCCGTTGTCGGCGTAGGTCCCGGCGCCGACGATGGGCGAATCGCCGATCCGCCCGGGCATCTTGTACGTCAATCCGCCCGTGGAAGTGCCCGCGGCCAGATTGCCGTGAGAGTCCAGGGCGACGCAGCCGACCGTGCCCTTGGGGCGGTCGTCCGGGACCGGCTGGTTCTGTTGTCGGCGGGCCTCCTCCCAGCCGCGGCGGGCGTGGTCCGTGGTGAACCAGTCCGGCGCGACCTGCTCGACACCCATTTTCTCCGCGAACTGTTCGGCCCCGGTTCCCGCCAGCAGCACGTGCCGAGTGCGGGTCATCACCAGTCGGGCCAGCGAAATCGGATGCCGCACCGTGGTTACTCCCGTCACGGCGCCGCAGGATCGGTCGCGACCGTCCATGATGGAGGCGTCCAGTTCGTGGTGGCCTTCCGCATTCAGCACGGCTCCCCGCCCGGCGTTGAACACGGGGTCGTCCTCCAACTGCCGAATCACTCGCTCCACCGCGTCCAGGCTGCTGCCGCCCTCGGCCAGGATCCGCTGCCCGATCCGCAGCGCGGCTGTCAGGGACCGGGTGCGAGCGTCCCGCTGCTCCGGGGTCCACTTTGCCGGATCGGTACCCACTCCCCCGTGGATCGCCAGCGCGTAGCGGGCCGGCGTTGGCGGCTGCGTTTGGGCCACCAGTGGCGACGTGCCGGGTGTGACGGCGAACAGCCATGTGCCGAGCGCCAGGAACCAGGGTGCCAAGAACCGATGCCGAGTCGATGGAATCACCTGGATGCCTCCCTCTGGCTGCTGGTGGAATCGCCAAACCGGGCGCTATTGTAGGACCGCCAGATCCACCGGTATAGCACGGATTGCGGTCGCATGAAGCCGAAACGATAATCCCGGATGGCGGCCGCTGGGAGTTGTTCGCATTGTCCTTCAGCACAAGTGTTGCACCATGAGAAACGCCTCCCGCCGGCGCCAGCCAGCTTCCAACTCACAAACGCCTTGACCAGGTGCGTTGGCAAACGCCTGCCGCGAGGCGAGTCCCTGACTTACGAAACCACGTTGTGCAGCTATGGACGATCTCTTAGGACACCGACCGGACGAGTCGGTTGTGTTTCGAACAATTAGGCGGGAAGCAAGTACCATGAGACCTCGATTGACTGTCGGTATCGCCTGGATTGGCGCGTGCGCGCTGATCACTTCGCATCTGGCGGCTCAAGTGACCACCCCGGCGCCCGGTTCGCCCAGCGCCACAAGAACGATCGACGGCAAGCAGTTGCCGCCGCCGGACCCGAAATTCGGCGGCACGATTCAGGACGAAGCGCTGAAGTCGAAATCCTGGTGGCCGCCGAGTGTGGTGCCGCCCAACGGCGCGCCCAACGTGCTGCTGATCATCACCGACGACGCGGGCTTCGGCGTGCCCAGCACGTTCGGGGGCGTGATCCCGACACCCACCATGGAGCGGCTGGCCGTGGAAGGTTTGCGCTATAACCGGGTCTTTTCCACCGCGCTCTGTTCGCCAACCCGCGCGGCGCTGATCACCGGCCGCAATCATCATTCGGTCGGCTTTGGCGTGATCTCCGAGCAGTCGACGGGCTTCCCGGGCTACAACAGCATCATCGCCAGGGACAAGGCGACGATCGGCCGCATGCTGAAGGAAAACGGCTATGCCACTTCCTGGTTCGGCAAGAACCATAACACACCGGCGTTCGCGGCCAGTCAGGTCGGGCCGCTCGACCAGTGGCCGATCGGTATGGGTTTCGATTACTTTTACGGCTTTGTGGGCGGCGACGCCAATCAGTGGCAGCCGAACCTGTTTCGCAACACCACGCAGATCTATCCGTTTCAGGGTCAGGAGGGAAGCTGGAACTTGATCACGGCGATGGCCGACGACGCGATCGACTGGATGACGCGGATACACCAGACCGATCCGTCCAAGCCGCTGTTCATCAAGTACGCCCCTGGCGCCACGCACGCCCCGCATCACCCGACCAGGGAATGGGTCGAAAAGATCCAGGCGATGCACCTGTTCGACGACGGCTACGAAAAGCTCCGCGAGCGGATTTTCGAGAATCAGAAGCGGCTGGGCGTGATTCCCAACAACTCGAAACTAACGCCTTGGCCCCAAGAGGTTCTCACGCCGTGGGACAAACTGTCCGACGCGGCAAGGAAGCTGTTCATCCGCCAGGCGGAGGTCTTCGCCGCCTACGCCGCCTACAACGACCACGAGATCGGCCGCGTGATCCAGGCCTTTGAGGATTTAGGAAAGCTCGACAATACGCTGGTGATTTATATCAACGGCGACAATGGCACCAGCGCCGAGGGGGGCCCGCTGGGCACGCCCAACGAAGTGGCCTTCTTCAACGGCATCAATGAAATGCCGGTCGAGGTGCAGATGAAATGGTACGACGTCTGGGGTACCGAGGAGACGTACAACCACATGTCGGCCGGCTGGTCGTGGGCCTTCGACACGCCCTTCGACTGGTTCAAGCAAAACGCCTCGCGGCTGGGCGGCATCAACCAGAACATGGTGGTCTCCTGGCCGGCGCGGATCCAGGACAAAGGCGGGCTGCGCCAGCAGTTCGTGCACGTGATCGACGTGCTGCCCACGATTCTGGAAGCCGCTGGCCTCAGCGCGCCCGAATACGTTGATGGCATCGCGCAGGCCCCGGTCGAGGGCACCAGCTTTCTTTATACCTTCGACAAGGCGAATGCGGCTGCCCCATCGCGGCACACCACCCAATACTTCGAAATGATGGGCCAATGGGCGCTTTACCACGACGGCTGGCTGCTGAGCACGAAGGTCAACCGCGCGCCGTGGCAGGCATTCGGCCCCGCCAATCCCGATCCGCTGAACAACCAGGTGCTGCAGCTTTACAACTTGAACGAAGATTTCACCCAGTCCAATGACATTGCCGCCCAGCATCCCGACAAGGTAAAGGAACTGCGGGCGATGTTCGTTGCCGAGGCGAGCAAGTACCAGGTCTTTCCCCTCGACGCCTCCGTCGCCGCCCGGATTGTCGCTCCGCGCCCCAACCTGACCGCCGGGCGAACGGAATTTGTCTATACCAGGCCGATGACCGGGTTGCCACAAGGCGATTCGCCGCTGCTCCTGAACACGTCCTACACGATCACCGCCGACATCGAAGTCCCGGAAGGCGGCGCCGAGGGAATGATCCTCACGTCGGGCGGGCGCTTTGCCGGCTATGGCTTTTACCTGCTCAAGGGTAAGCCGGTGTTCCTGTGGAACCTGGTCAATCTGAAGCGAACGAGATGGGAGGGCCCGGAGGCGCTCACTCCAGGACAACACAGGCTCGAGTTCGACTTCCAATTTGACGGAATCGGACCCGGTACCTTGGCCTTCAACAACTTCAGCGGCGTGGGGCGCTCCGGCACCGGAACTCTGAAGGTGGATGGCAAGGTGGTGGCCACCGAGAAAATGGAACGAACGCTGCCGATGATCCTGCAATGGGACGAGAGCTTCGACGTCGGCTCGGACACGCTGACCGGCGTGAACGACGCCGACTACAAACCCCCGTTCCCGCTGACCGCGAAGCTGAACAAGTTGGCCATCACAGTCAACCGTCCGCAGCTCTCGCCTGAGGACATCAAGCGACTGGAAGCCGCCCTGCAGCAGCCGGCGGCGCGGGACTGACAGCGACCGGCCTTAATTTCCCGCAAGCCACGCATCGGGCGCCGGCGTCCCGCAGCAGGCGCCGCGGCCGAACCGCCAGGTCAAACCGGCACCAATCCAGTAGCTTTGGATGGAGGTCGTGGTGAAACTGCCGAGCTGTTCCGTATCGCGGAACATGCCGCCAGCCATCAGATCCATGTCGATGCCCGGCAGGATGTCGACAATGCCGACGCCGAACGATATGCGATGTGGGCTGGTAATCGCCAACAACCCTTGCGTGTAACGCACCGCGGCCAGGTCGCCGGGTTGCACCACACCGCCGAGGTTCCTTCCGGGCGTATCGTCGATCGGGTTTTCCGCCCAGACATAGCCGGCTCGCAGCCGATAGCGGCCCCGCGTCAACTGGGCGCCGACCTGGACCACCCATTGATTGTCGTAAATGGCCCCGTACAGGTCCGTGTCGTTCCACAACTTGTAAACCACGTCGACGCCGACCAGCAGACAGCCGTTCATCAAGGAGTTGTTGGCCGCGCCGAGGCCGATGTTTTGCGGCAAGTCCATGTTCACGTCCACGGCAGTCTGCCCCGGCCCCGGATCAAGCAAGAAGGCGTCATCGAACGTGTAGGACTGTGCGGTCTGGTAGTAAGCGCCGAGTGTGGTCGTCGGGCTGAGCAGGTAGTTTCCGCCGACCGTTCCTCGCAACGCATAATCCGGCGTCATGCCGCCGACGCCGACGAACGGACCGTCGAAGAAGGCGATCCCCAGCGACAGGCTCGCTCCAACCGACAAGCGGTCGGTCAGATCGACGCCCAGCGCGACCGGCATGTTGAAAATGACTTGCCCGGTGTTCGTGCCGTGGCTTTCGGGCACATGCCGAAAGTCGATGAATCCTCCGGCCGTTGTAATGAAGCCGATACCAAATGTGGCCGGCAACCCAAGTTCGCTCAGATCCTGGGTCACCCCGATGTTTCCCACGGGCGTTCCGGGCGCGGTCGACTTCGCCGAATAGGGTTCGATCAACGGGTTCGGGCCGACGACGGGGATATTGCTGGTCTGGGTCAAGTTAAACGTCGGCTCGGCCCAGCCGCCGCCGAAAGTGAATTGCGTTCCACGAAACTGCGTCAGCGCGGCGGGATTGGCGTTCAAAGCGCTGGTCAAGTCCTGCGGCCGCGCGATGCTCACTCCGCCCATCCCGCCCGAAGCCGGCATCAGCGTGTTATGCAACTCGACGCCGAACGTCTGACCCAAGGCCACCGTGCCAGAACCGAGGGATCCGGCAAACAGGGCCAGAACGCACAAACGGGCAACTCGTCGCATTCTCGCAATCTCCGTATCGCGGCGAAGCAGTTGGGCGGGCCAGCAGCGTGCGGCCCGTCTGTCGTATCGGCTGTTTCGATCCCACCGATCGTGATCCGCGGGCGCGTCGGGTACAGTTGCTACAGATGTTACAGTTTGCCGACGCTACAGCTTGCCGACATGCGACTATCGCCACAGCTTCCAACCAGAGGTCGTTTGATCGAGCGCACCTTGATCGACCGGACAGGCGTTGTCCGCCGTCCGGACGACCAACGTCCGCGGTGCCGTTCAAGACTGTCGCGCTATGGGCGTTGCCCGACGCGCAACGTGTCGAGCACAAGCTGCAGGTCGACCGGCAGCGGCGCTTCGCACTCCAGCCGCAGGCCGGTCACCGGATGGCGGAGCGCGATGCGGCGAGCGTGCAGGGCCTGGCGCGCGAGCAGTTCGGTGTCGTCGCGGGTGCCGAGCAATTCACCGCGCGTCACGCGCGAGCGCCCGCTGTACAGGCGGTCGCAGACGACCGGAAACCCCGCGTGGCACAGATGGACGCGAATCTGGTGCGTGCGACCCGTCTTGGGCAGGACCCGCAGCGCGGCGTGCCGAGCGAATCGCTCGGTCACTTCATAGAACGTCGTGGCCTCGCGGCTGGTTTCATGGTCGCGGCGGATCGCCATCTTCTCGCGCTGGTGCGGATGCACGCCGATCGGCTGTTCGATCATGTCCCGATCGCGGTCCGGGACGCCGTACACCAGGGCGAAGTATTCCTTCTCCACGTCGCGCTGTTCGAACTGCGCGGCCAGCGCCAGATGCACCTCGTCGGTCTTGGCCACCACGATCACGCCGCTGGTGTCGCGGTCCAGGCGATGCACGATCCCCGGCCGGTTCGGTCCGCCGCTGCTGCTGAGCTGCTGGAAATGAAACGCCAGGGCTGCTGTCAACGTACCCTGCCAGTGTCCCTTGGAAGGATGCACGACCATTCCCGGCGGCTTGTCGATGACGACCAGGTGAACGTCTTCGTAGAGGACCGTGAGCGGGATTTCCTCCGGGGCCGGGCCCTCGCGCGGCAACTCAGTCAGGCTCAGCACAACCTGCTGTCCAGCTCGCAGGCGGTAGGCCGGCTTGGCTCGCGCGGCGTCCACCTGCACCCCGCCGGCCGAAATCTGCCTCCGCAGGTGCACTCGGCTGTAACGCGGGAATTGCAGGGCCAGAAAAGCGTCCAGTCGCCAGCCGTCATGGGCGGGCTCGACGATCAACTCGCGCAGTTCACCCGCCGGCTGCTGGCCAGGCGTCACGGATTGTCGCCAGCCGGCGGCTCAGATGGCTCGCCGCCCGCGGGGCTTGCGGCCGGCGCCGGCGCTTC
>JAGFJK010000058.1 GCA_024102795.1 Pirellulaceae bacterium | reverse complement strand
CGGATTCTTTGTAATTCGGGTTTGGAATCCGGGACCGGATGTATGCGTTCAGATGGTAATAGAGCGGATCTGTTGGGCGCGGGTTGAGTTTGGAAGTGCCAGAAGAGCCCCTCCCCAGCCCTCCCCGAAGCGGGGAGGGGGCCAGAAGTGATTTGTGGGGTTTCCCGCGCCGGTTGGAAAACCGGATCGAATAGTCGACCAAAATATCCTGAAACTTGCTGGCAAAGGACTTAAAAGCTGCACGATCTCGAAGCCGGGGAGGGAGGCAGATAGATATTGAGGGGGAGCACTCGCCGACACGGAGACCATCCACGTTTTCCCTCGGTCATATCGCCAAGTCCCCTCAGCAAAGCAACCTAAGAGCTGCACGATCTCTTTCGGGCAGCGGGCCAGAGGGACTTTGGTTGCTGCGGGAAACTCGTCTTCAGGCAAGATTCTTGGTCAATCCGTAGATCTTATGCGGGCAGTGCCGTGTAGCGATACATGTTGCGGCAGGCGGGATCGAGCAGCCCGGCCGAATTGTAAGGGGCCAGATCCGCGGCCACGCTTGCCGCAAACTTCTCGGCGGACGAGCCACCGGAACCAGCGGCAGCCGAGTCGAGCCGTTGGCGGGTACCGCGGACCAGCCGCTGCAAGTGGTCGTCATCCGCGCACAGCAGCGCGGCCCCGGCCGGCATTTCGCCTCGCATCCGCCGCCGTTCATACGTTGTCGCCGCCGCGAAGTACAGCATCGAAAACGGGACGAACAGATCAAACCGCCCCCGCGCGGCGTAACATCCGGCGACCAGTTCGTCGATCAACTCGAGCTCCCGCCGCACGCAGCGCGCGTACTCGGCCAACTCGCCCGACAGGCTCGGCCGATCCCAGTGGCCGGCCAGCGCTCGCGCCAGCCGTTCGATGCCACACAGCGTCTGGGCGATTCCCGTACTGTGCAGCGGGTCGATGAAACCGGCCGTGTGCGGCAGCAGCACCCAGTCGGGCCCGGCGATCTGGGACGCCAATCGCTGCAAGCGACCGCTGCGCTGCACTCCGCCAGCGGGCGCGACCAGCCGCGCGCGGGCAAACTGCCTGGTCAAGGACGGATACCTTTCCAGGCAAGCGTGCCACTGCTCTGTCGGACTCATGGTTCCAGCCGCCGGCCACGCATCGCCGCGCAGGACAAAGCCGGCGCTGGTGACGCCGTTGTCGAAACGCAACTGCCACATCCAGCCTTCGTCCAGCAGGTGATGCAGCGCGGCCTGGTCGCACGGAAACGGATGCTCGCCCACCGCCGCTCCCAACTCCTCCAGGCATTGCTGCCACGGCAGCACATCGGCAAAGTGCCCGTAGACGGCGTATGAGTTGGTCCGCAGCCGAGGCGTTGGCTGCGTTTCACTCACCGCTCCCAGTTGTCCCAGGTGGCGCAGCAGGACGCCAGCCGGGCCCGTCGCGTCGATCAACAACCGGGCGGTCACCTGCACCGGGCGGCCCGCTCGCTGCCCTGCCAGCAACCAGCCGGCGCGTGACCTTTGAATCGTCACCTCGGTTTGATCCAGGTACGCAATTCCGCTGGCCTGGACTTCCGCGGCCAGGAACTGATCGACATCCGACCGCAGCCAATGCGTATCGGCATGCGCCAGGTCATGGCTGGCCGCCACCAGCAGTTCGCGGGAATGTTCCGTGTCCGCCGCAAACGGCTGCCCGATTGCCTGCTGAAAGTAGCTGAACCCCCGCTTCGGCCCCCGGACGACTTGCGGATACGCTCTCATCCAGGTGCCGTACTTTGCCAGCGGCGCCAGGCGCGGCAGATCGTATTGCCGCGCCAAGTCACTCAGCACGAGGTTCGCAACGGGCGTCGAGGATTCTCCGATGGCGAATCGCGGATGGCGGCCGCGGTCCAGCAGCACGGGCCGCAACCCGATCGCCCGCAGCACGAGGCTGGTCAGGCTGCCGCCAAAACCCGCGCCCAGCACCGCCACGTCGGCCTCGATTCTGGTCATCCCTGGCGTTCCTCATTCAGCCGGCCGCTGCCGGCAGGAACAGGGCACATCCGGCAAGACCTGCTGCGTCAGATTCATCTGCCGCAAGCGTTCCAGCCGGGCCGGGCCGCAGCGGTTACAGCGCACCAGCCGCGCAACGTCCCACAGGTCGACGAACGCGCGACCACGCCCCAGCGCCAGACCGTCGGCCAATGCTTGTTCGAGTTCCTCAAGTGCCGGCTGGCGGAACAGACCTTCCCGCTCCAATCGCTCCATGATCCCGTTGCCGGGCCGAGTGGCAATGATCGAACAGCAAGTGGCGCCGAGCGAAAACGCATATTCGACCGACCTCACGGCCCATTGCACGCCGGCACCAGGCGGTACCAGCGGCGGGTTCAACAACACGAACGCCCGCACCGCGATGTCGTGGCTGGTCAGCAGCTCCACCGCGCGCGCGAAATCCTCCAGCGTCATCTGCTTGTTCAAGGCCCGCAGCGCCGCGGTATGCACCGTCTCGAGGCCCAGGGCGATCTCGAGCGGCGCCGCGAGCAGTTGCTGGAACCGCAGACAGTGGTCCGAACAGAGCCGCGGATGGTTCTCGACGATCACCCGTTCGAAGTCCCGCAGGCGCGAGGCAATCGCCGGGTAGTCCGCGCGGGGAATCGCCTGCGGGTCGAAGAAATTGCCGCTGTTGTAAAGCTTGATCTGGCGAGCCGGACCGAGGCGCGCCAACGCATAGTCGATCTGCCGCGGGATGGCCCCCGGCGGTACGCGCTCGCGGAGCGTATTCTTCCACAGGTCGCACATCAGGCAGCGAAATGGGCACTCGCGGTTGGTCAGAAACACCGTCGCCACGTCCACGACCCGGCGGCGGTCATCGCACTCCGGCTCGACCAGAAACGCATAAGGTCGCTGGGGATCCACGATGTTTCGCGGCGGTCGAGCGGCCAGGATGTCGGGCGTCGAAACCGGCATTCCCGTGTCATTCATACAAACTGGCCAGCGCCTGGCGGTAGTCGCGCTCCCGCGCGGGAAACAGTTCCGCGAAGGCCTGCGGCCCGACGGCTCCCTGTTGGAAACGCTGCTTGGGAAACACGGGCATCGTCAGGCCCGTGACCGCCAACACGCCGCGGCGGACCACCTCGCCCTTCAACTCGTACAACCGCCGATGCTCCCAGCCGGTCAGCTCGACGAACGGAATCCCCTCGGCCACTTCGATCACGTTGGGCAAGGCGTAGGGGCTGAAACCTTCAAAGCCCAGCAGCCGCGCCGGGGCGTGCGAGCGGACATGGCCGCGGCTCTGGCCGCCCGAATAGGTCAGCGAGTGTTTGACCGCGTCCACGCCCCAGCCTTCCTGATACAGCATCCGGTTGTTGAGCACGCTGCGGATCGTCAGCTCCGGGTTGTCCTCGATCGGATAGTCCTTCAAGTTCTCGTCGCCCCCGTCGCCGTTGACCAGGTACTTCCAGTCGGCATAGCGCCCGCGGATCGCGCGGCACAACGCCCAGGTCATGGCGGCCGCCTGCACGTCGAGTGGCTTGTAGTCTTCCAGCACGCGCACCGCCTGGCGATAATCCAGCTCGCCGCGGTCCACCTCCACAAGCTCCAGCAGCATCGACAGTCCGAGCCGCTCGACAAACTGCTGGGCCTGCCGCCGGTCCGAGCCCTCGCCGGCGACGGTCAGCGTGAACGCCTTGAGTCGGGCGGGCGACTCGCCCCGGCGGAGCAACGCGTCGTACAGTACCAGCAGCAACGCGCCGCTGTCGATGCCGCCCGAAAACAGCACTCCGATCGGTTCCCGCGGACCGATCCGCTCCAACCAACGATCCACCTCGCGGGCCAAGGCGCCAATGTAAGCTTGTCCAATCTCGTTCAGATCCGTGCTCAGACTGTTCGCTGCCGGCGCCAGGTAGCGGGCGAGCACCGGATTCGGGTCGGGGCAACCCACCAGGTCCAGCGTCACGATGTGATGCGCCGGCACCATCCGGGTATACGAGGGGTGGAACTGGGCGTCCAGGCCTTCCTCCCGCAACGCTTGCTGGATCTCGTCGATCCGCTCCGCCACGATCAGGCAAGGACCGGCCGCGCGCTTGGCCAGAAAGTATCGCATCGGGCGGCCGATGGAACGCGCCAGGCGAATCGTGATCCCTTGCTTGTCGACCAGGGCGAACTGCCCGTCAATCTCGCGCACCTGCCGCGGATCGCCGCTGGCCAGACGCCGCTGGGCTTCGTCCAAGGTCATGTTCAGCAGAATGTTCCCGCCGGGATCCAGCAGGTTGATCAACCGTTCCACCGGAGCCGTGTGGTGCATGAAAGGCCTCCTGAAACGAGGAGCATGGGTTGGAGTTGGTCAGGTCCGCGAAGCGAGCCAAAGGCGCATCGCTGTCGGGAATCGTGGATGGAGCGCCGGCGGTTGGATGATTCCATCGGGCGCCAGGTGCGTCAAAACGAGATGCACAAGAGCCCCTCCCCAGCCCTCCCCGGAAGCCGGGGAGGGAGCCAGAAGGATTGGTTCATTTCCTCGTTGCCTATCTGAATCTCAAAACGCCGTAAACGGTTACGAAACTGACAACTGACAACTGATAACTGATAACTGCCACCTGAAAACCTGTCACTCATACGGCCACGGCGCCTGCGTGAAGAGTCCTCCATCGACATAGATCGTTTGTCCCGTGATGAACTCGGCTTCGGGTCGAGCGAGAAATGCCACGACGCTGGCCACGTCTTCCACCTGCCCCACGCGGCGCAGCGGCGTCAGCGGACCCCAAGTGCCCGCATAGTTCGGGCTTTCCTGCTTCGTGCGTTCGATCTCGATCGCGCCGGGAGCCACGCAGTTGACGCGGATTCCCAGCGGCCCCAGCTCCACGGCGGCCACGCGAGTCAGATTGTCGATGCCGCCCTTGGCCGCGCAGTAGTCGCTCAGCTTGGGGAACGGCCGGCTGTTGGAACCCGAACCGATGTTGACGATCACTCCCCCCTGGCCCTGCATCAAGCGGGCCGCCTGTTGCGTGCAGAGGAAAGTCCCCTTGAGCGTCGTCCGCAGCGTCCGGTCCCAGTCCTCCTCGGCCAGTTCCAGCAGCGGGCACCAGGTCTGCACGGCCGCGTTGTTGACCAGCAGTTGCAGCGAACCGGCTTGCCTCGTCACAGAATCGAACATCGCTCGGACCTGGTCGCCGTAGCCGACGTCGGCCTGGATGATCCAGCAGCGCGCTCCCAGGTGGCGGACCCGCTCGGCCGTCTGCTCCGCTCCGGCCAGGTCGTGATGGTAGTTGACGAAAACGTCCCAGCCTTCGCGGGCCAGTTGCAGGGCGATCCCGCGTCCGATGCCCTTGCTGGCGCCCGTGACCAGGGCCACGCGTGTCGGCGAACTCATCAGTCTTCACTCCACGTCAATTGGGTTCCGATGGCGGCTCGCGCCGCGGCAGGTGCCGGCGAGCGATCTCCAGGGCGGCATCGTGCAGCAGGCCGTTCGAGGCCAGCAGGCTGGTCTTGGCCAGCGGCAACTCGGCGCCGTCGCAGGTCGTCACCCGGCCTCCGGCCTCTTCCACGAACAGGCGTCCCGCGGCAAAATCCCACGGGGAAAGTTCGAATTCAAAGTACGCTCCGTACATGCCCTGGGCGACATGGCACAGGTCGAGCGACGCGGTGCCGAAACGGCGGATGCCGTGCACCTGGGCGCGGAAGAAATCGCCCAGCGCCGCCAGCGTCGCCTCCATCATCCGGCCGCGGTCATAGTAGAAGCCCACGCCGATCAGCGATTGATCCAACCGCTGGTGGGGCGCCACCTGCACCGGCTGCCCGTTCCAGGTAGCCCCCCTGCCCCGCTCCGCAACGTACCAGTCGTCGCGGAGCGGATTGTGGATCACGCCGCACCACGGCTGCCCGTCCCGGTAGTAGGCCACCGAGACGGCAAAGTGGGGAATGTGGTGCGCGAAATTGTTGGTGCCGTCCAGCGGATCGATCAACCACAGGTGTTCGACGTCGGTCCGCGAGGCATGTTCTTCCTCGGCCAACAGATGATGATCGGGAAAGTCGCGGCGGATCACCTCGACAATCGCCTGCTCGGAGTGGATGTCGGCGTCGGATACCAGGTTGTACGACTGCTTGTTGCGGATCTCCACCCCCTCGCGAAAATAGCGAGCGACCGTTTGTCCGCCGACCAAGGCGGCGGCGCGAGCCGTATCGAGTGGCGATTTCATAGGCGAGCTTTCCGTAGGCCCGGTCAACTTCCCACGAGGCACAGTGCGGCTGGGCGTCCAGCGGCGCGGGACCGGCGAAGCAATGGATCTGCTTGCGGCTGCGGCGGTAGGTCACGCTGCCCAGTTCCACCAGTTCGCCCGCCAGCACGCCGGTCTCTTCCAGCGTCTCGCGGCGAGCCGCTTGCTGCAGCGTTTCGCCCGCATCGGGTTCGCCCTTGGGGATGCTCCACGGCGCCCGGCGATTGTAATTGCCAGACGGGTGCACTAACAGTACCACTTGCCGTAGACTTGCATCGTAATCCGCCGACGTGGAATCGAGTAAGGCCCCCATGACTTCCGACCCATCGACGCCGCCTTTCGAACCGCCGGCGCCCAACGAAGCGCCTTCCGAGCGCTGGCCGCGGTTCAGCTTGAAGCTGCTGCTGGCCGTGATGACGGCCATTTGCGTGCTGGCGGCGGCGGCCTTGCACCTGGAACTCGCCGCCGTGCTGCTGATGGGGCTGGGCTTGCTGGTCCTGCTGCTGGTGCGGGACCGCTGGGCCGCCACGGTGGTGGCCTTGTACGGCATGGCGCTGATCGCGCTCATGTGGCCGCTGGTGTCGCTGGCATTCCAACAGGACCCTCTGGACACCGTGCAGTTGTATACCGCCTGGCCGTTTTGGCTCTGGTTCGACGTGATGTTGATCAGCCAGGCGGCGCTGCTGGTGGTGCCGGTGGCCAAGGCCAATCGGCGGCCGCTCAAGCGCTCGCGGCTATGGAAACCGCTGCTGGCGGGAGGCTTGATGGCGGGACTGCTGGTCCTGGGCGGCAGTTGGTCGTTGTTCGAGTTCTTCTCGCGGAAGCCGATGGAGGATGGGGGAACGCAGTGGGGATTGCTGGCCGGGCTGATCACCTGGGGCGTGTGGACCGCCGCGTTCTATCTGACCAGCCGCGGGCGGGAGCCGACCAACGTGGTGGCGACCCAGTGCCGGCTGCTGTTGGCCGGCAGTATCCTGGAGTTGCTGGTGGCCGTGCCGACGCACGTGATCGCCCGGTCGCGGGACTACTGCTGTGCGGGCCTGATGACGTTTGTTGGCCTGACCGTTGGCTTCGCGGTGATGCTGTTCGCCTTCGGGCCCGGGTTGTTCTTCTTGTTCGTCGCCCGCTGGAAGCAGGTCCGGCCCGCGGCCAAGCCGGCCATCCCCCTGGCCGCAAGAGCGGCCGACCAGGAGAGGCCGGAGCCCAAGTAGCTGGACAGTGCGGTTCTGTTCCAGAGGCTTCGCTCGCCGGACCAGATCTTTCGGCAGGTCGCCGTTCAGCCGCTTGCCGAGCCCGCTTGGCGGACGTTTAATGAGGTTGGCAGCATTCCCGTCGCAATGCCGGTCCCCGTACGCCATGAAAATCATCTTCGAGTTTGCCGGCGGTCCGCTGGATGGCAAAGCGGTCGTGGGCCGGCAGGGCGAGCAGGACGAGGCCGACCGCTATTACGCCTTGACGCACCACGGCAAGGTCGGGCAGCGGTTCCGCATCGCTTCCGACTATGCGGTTGAAGTGCTGGCCCGCGAGCAGTTGAAGGTCGAGACGCCGCATCACTTTCAGGCTCACTATTACCGGGTGACGGGACGACTGGAAGACGCGGACGAGGTGCTGGTGCGGGCCGAGTATGTCGAGCCGCCGGCGGACGAGCGGGTCCGAGCGTTGGCGTCCGCGGGCGAAAGCGGGGAGAGCCGCACGGCCAGCGACCTGAGCGAAGCGTTCGAACGGCGAGCCGCGGCGCGGTTGCAGGAGATTCTGAGCCGAGCGGCCCGTTCCTGGACCGCCTCCTACAGCCATTGCTGGCCAGTGGAGTCGCCGGCGGACGACGGCGCGGCGCGATTGCTGGCCCTGCACCTGGGACACGCCCTGCTGAGCGACAGTTTCTCGGTGTTTCAGCAGGTGCGCCAGGCGGGCTATCCGCGCCAGACGCTGGACTTGCTGGGGATTGCTCCCGGACAGGACTGGTTTGTGGCTTGCCGCCTGCTGCCGCTGGATCGGGCGAACTGGTTGGAGGAGATCGGGCGGGCTCTGGGGCAGCTTGCCGAATTCTGGTTGTCCGGTTCGCTGACGATTCCCGCTTGCCGCGATCACATCAACCGGGTCGCTCGCCATACCCAGCGCGGCTACGGGCTGGTCGCCGGCCTGCACTGGGAGGGATCATCCGGAGCCAGCCAGCGATTCGTGGCCGATTGGCGGCAGGCGGCTCAGACGGGTGCGCCCCCAGCCGCGCTAGTCGCCGCCGCCGAGTGGGCCGTCGCCGGCAGCGTGGTCTGGATGATGCCCAGCCTGCTGGGCCAGTTTCCCGACCTGGGCAGTTGCCATCTCGTGGCGCTGTATCGGCCGCTGTAGGGTGGTCAGGCTTCAGAGGTTGCCGACGATGTCCCGTTTGGCCACCAGGCGGGTTCCTCGTTGCTGGCTGAATCCGCACGCTTCGCGCCAGCGGCTGCGAAGTTCGTTATGCACCAGCTCGATGCTTTGCCCCGCCAGGCCGACGTTGGGTATCTTGCCGCCCGCCCGATGTTCGTGGCCTCCGCCATGCCCCATGCCGCGAACCACTCGGCGGACCAGTTCCGCCGCGTTGCCGGCGTCCTTGCCCGTGCGGACCGACAGCACCAGATCCGGTCCGATCATCGCGGCGCACAGGACGCGATCCACGTCGTCACAGCGGGAGAGCAGGTCGGCCACCTCGCCCACGATCTCGGCGCTTTGGGCCGTCGGCAGGAAGCAGATCGCCGCGTCGCCATAGGTGAACGTGTTTTGCAGGGCCAGGACCAGATCGGCGAAATATTCGCGCGGCAGCGGCGCGTTCTCGATTTCCGAGATCCGTTCGGGGTTCGCCAGTTCACTCAGCCAGGCGATGATCGATCGGTCCAGTTGGGTGTGGGAAAACTCGCCACCCTGGGTCTCGGTACGGATGGCGTACAGCAAGGCCGTGGCCAGATCCTCGTCCGGGCACAGCTTCTGTTCCTGCAGGTAGCTGGCCACGATCGTGGCCGACGCGGCAACTCGCGGCCGGATGTCCTGGAACGGAAGCTGCTCCGGCCGCCAGGTGCCTTGATGATGATCGATCACGGCCACGGGCCGGACGGGCGAGGCGCACAGCAGATGGTTGCTTTCCGACGGGCCGCAGTCCACCAGCACGCCCGCCGCCTGCTCCGACTCATCCAGTTGCTCGACCAGTTCCAGCGGCGGCCCGAGCAGTTTCACCATTTCGCGGTTTTCCGCTCGCACGATATCGCCGCCACCGACCAGGCGGACAGGCAGTCCGAGCTTCTCGCGAATCAGGAAGTGGACTGCCCAGCCGCTGGCGATCGCGTCCGGATCCGGGTTGTCGTGCATCACGATCAGCACGCTGGGATAGTGCGACAGGACACTCAACAACGCGTCCGAACGCGTCGGGGTTTCCGTGGCCATCAGTCTCAGTCTCGTCACCGGTGCGATGCTCCTGGAGCTCTCTCTTAATTGTGGTCCAGGCATCGCGGGCGTGCAATCACCCGGCGACCACGTCGATCTTCCGCGGTTTCACGGCCGACGATTTCGGCAGGTGGATCGTCAGCACCCCGTGCTTCATCTCGGCCGAAATCCGCTCCGTGTCGATCGCCTCGCCGATGGTGAAAGAGCGGCGAAAGTCACCGACGCCGTATTCCTTCAGCAACTCGCGGGGCAGGTCTTCCCGCGCTTCGACGCGGCCCGTGATCAGCAACTCGTGATCTTCGAACCGCACCTCCAGACGCTCCGTCGCCACTCCGGGCAGGTCGCCGCAGAGCACGATCTCCTCGGCGTTCTCCCAGATGTCGAACGGCGGCGTGTATTCCACGGCGTTGCGAGTCGCTTCGCTGGCCTGAGCCTGACTTACCTGGTTCATCGTAGCTTCTCCTGTCTGGTTGACGAGTGGGTTACCGCGGGTTGGGGGCCGCGGGAAAGCCGTCAGTTGGCGCGGACCTCGATGCGCCGCGGCTTGGCCTGCTCCGCCTTGGGCAACCGGATCCGCAGCACGCCGTTCTTGAAGCTCGCCTCGACGTGATCGGGATCCACCGGCGCCGGCAGCTCGAGCGTGCGTGCGAACGTCCCGAAGCTCCGCTCGCGGCGATGCCAACTGCCGTTTTGCCACTCCGGCTCGCGGCGCTGCCCCTTGACTGTCAGCAGACTGCCGGCGTTGACCAGGATCTCCAGGTCGGACAGTTCGAGTCCCGGCAGCTCCGCCTCGACCAGAAAGCTCTGATCGTCCTCCCAGACGTTCATCGCGGGAAACACGCTGACCGTCGGCCAGCCCCGCCGACCACCGGACGCATAGCGCCCAAACAGCCGATCCATCTCGTCCCGCATGCGACCCAATTCGGACTGCAAATCCGCCAACGGATACCAACGCGCTCTCATCTCACGGTCCTCCTGTCAAGAGTTGGTGAAGTTCGAGCCGGCCGTGGCTGCTCGCCCGGCCGCGCCCCGTTCCATACGCTGTCAAAATTGCCGATCTCGGCGCCGCGAGGAACGAGGGTAGCAATCCGCGTGCCAAAGGATGAGAGACTGCCGGAGCATACCTCTTGAAGTGGCGACTTTCGTGGGACGCGGTAGTCGAAAGCCAAGCGATCCGCCGGGCAAGCCGGCGGGATTCGAAGTTACCAGTCGCGGGCCTGCAGGCTGCCGTCCAGCAGCAGGCCTTCGATCCGTTGCAGGCTGCTCCACAGCTCGCCAAGCGAGTCCAGATACTCCAGGTTCACCTGGAAATAGGTCCGCTGAGCGGTCAGCAAGTCAAGATACGACACCTCCCCCTGCTCGTACCCCTTGCCGACCAGCTCCAGAGTTTGCTGGGCCAGCGGCAGCACCTGCTCGCCGTAGCGTTCCACTTGCTGGAATGCCGTCTCGTACTGTTGAAAGACTTCCGCCAGCCGCTGCGTCAATTGCAGTTCGACCACGTTCACCGCTCGGCGAGCCGCCGTCAGATCGGCCCGCGCCCGGTTGATCCCGCCCTGGTTGCGGTTCCACAGCGGCAACGGCACTTCCACCTGAACTCCCGCGATATCGTCGCGCGTGGCGTTGTCGTGCTGCAGCGCCAGGGAGGCGTCGATGTTGGGGATCCGCTGCGCCTGCTCGCGGCGTACCTGGGCCGAGGCGCGTTCCACGCCCGCCAGCGCGGCGCCGACCTGCGGATGCCCGGACAGCACTCGTTCAAGCGCGTCCTCCCAGGACATGCGCGGCTGGTCAAAGTCCGTGCTCCCGTAAAGCGGCCGGGGAGGTAAGCCCGGCATGCCGATCACGGCGGCCAGGTTTCGCCAGGCGGCGGCGTGTGCGGCCTGGGCCTGGATCAAGTCGATGCGCGCTCGCTGCCCCTCGATCTGGGCCTGCAGCAAGTCGGTCTTGCGCGTCTCGGCCGCGTCGAACAGCCGCTGAGCCGCCTCCACCGCGCGCTGGCTGGTCGTCAGCAACCCCTCGACCAACTCGATCCGCCGCTGCAACACGAGCACCTGGTAGAAAGCCAGCGACGTGTCGGTCATTACCCGCTGCCGCTGCGTCGCGAACTGCTGCTGCCGCACGGCGATCTCGCGTTCGGCCACCGCCCGGCTCAACTGCAGCTTGTGGCCCGTGACGAACTCCTGCGCGACTTGGCCACCCTGCTGACCCTGCCGGCCGTCGTTGCCCACCTCGGACGCCAGGTAGCTCAGCCGCATGTTGGGCGGCAGCCCCACTTGCAGTTGTTCCCATCGCGCCGCCCGCACCCGCGCCGCCGCCTCCGCCAGCCCCGGATGATTGGCCAACGCCATCTGCAGCACGTCGTCCAGCGCCAGTCGCCCGTCGCCCTCGACGGCCGGCGGCGGCAGTCGCTCCGGCGCCGGAAGTGCTGGAGCGGGCTGGCTGCTGCCCGGCATGTTGTCCTGTCCCCACACCGCTGAACTGGCCAAGACAACCAGGAACAGGAGACCACCCATCGACCGAAGAATAGTCAATTGTCGCTCCACTGCCCGCTCCCCCGACATCTCTGGCCGCTCCAGATCGGAGACCTCGTTCCAACAACGCCGAACGTGAAATCCGGCACTTCCGTTGCCATTTGTACTATCGGACGTTTTGGCAAATCCGGACCGTACGGATTCCAGTGGTACCACTGGTGACGGAGGCACCGACTGGGATAGCGGCGTGAACTGAGGTGAGTCCGCAATCTGGGAGGGAGTCATGGGCCAGGTTCCGCCCATAGAACCCGCATAATCGTCAGATCTTGCCACGCGGGTTGAAGTGGCCCCGGTCGAGTTGCCGACTCAAAGAAGGTAACGGTGAATGCCGTTGGTGGAGCGATTGTCCTCAATCGCTCATCCGGCGGACCGCCGGACTTGGCGGGCGGGCCGTTGGCCCCGGAGAACCCGATTGAGGACAATCGGGCTACACAGTTGGTGGAGCGATTGTCCCCAATCGCTCATCCGGCGGACCGCCGGGCTTGGCGGGGGGGCCCTTGGCCCCGGAGGGCCCGCGTGGGGGCAAACGGGGGACCCAGGTGGTGGAACGGTTGTCCTCAAGCCCCCGTCCGGCCTTCCGCCGGACCGCGCCCACGGGCTCGCTTGGGGACCATTGGGGCTCCACAGTTGGTTGAGCGATGGTCCTCACTCGCTCGTCCGGCCGTCCGCCGGACCGCGCACACGGACCCGCTTGGGGCCAATCGGGCTACACAGTTGGTGGAGCGATTGTCCTCAAGCGCTCGTGCGGCGTTCCGCCGGACCGCGTACACGGACTCGCTTGGGGACAATCGGGCTACACAGTTGGTGGAGCGATTGTCCTCAATCGCTCGTGCGGCGTTCCGCCGGACCGCGTACACGGACCCGCTTGGGGACAATCGGGCTACACAGTTGGTGGAGCGATTGTCCTCAATCGCTCGTCCGGCGTTCCGCCGGACCGCGCACACGGACCCGCTTGGGGACAATCGGGCTACACTGGGAGCAACGCTTCCGATGCCGGAAAATCCTCGATGCGCAGGCGTTGCTGAAGGACGCCTGGCTGGCACCGATCTGTTCGGGCGGGTTGTTGATTACGCAGGGCGCGGAGGAAGTGCCTGGCGGCTCGTCGACGCTGGAAGTTGCTGGCCAGTCCGAAGCTGCGCTGCTGGATTCACCGCAAGTGGCCTCCGAGCGGGTCGAAACTTGTGCCGCTGTCGCTGTCAGTGCTGAAACATCCGATGAGCCGCCAGTGTGCCTTTCGTCCTGCTCGCCCACTGGGACCAACGAGACTGTTGACAGCAGTCGATGCGACGCGATCAGCGACGCGACTCTCCCTGCGGTTCGAGGAAAACATTAACGGGGCGTGGATGCCCAGTATCGGTCGATCGGGCTCTTTACCGCGAACTCATTCTGGCTGAGCACATGGGTGTAGATCTGTGTGGTCCGCACGTCGACGTGTCCGAGCAGTTCCTGGACGGTGCGAATGTCGGTTCCGTTGGCCAGCAGGTGCGTGGCAAACGAGTGGCGAAAGGTGTGGCATCCGGCGTGCTTGGTGATTCCCAGCTTTCGAATCGCTGCGCCGACCGCTTTCTGCAGATACGAAGCATCGAGGTGGTGTCGGCGGTAGTCGCCGCTGCGGGGATCGCGTGACGGCGATGCGGCGGGATAGAGGTACTGTCAACCCCATGCACGGTCAGCGTGGGGATACTTGCGGTCTAGCGCGTGTGGCAGTTCCACGCCGCCATAACCTTCGCGCAGGGCCCGCTCATGTTGCGTCTGGACGTGGACCAGGTGCTGCCGCAATGGTCCGACGACAGCTTCGGGCAAGAGCGTGATCCGGCAGGCGTTTCGGCTTCTTGGCACGAACCACGTCATTCAGCCAGCTAAAGTCCTGTCAAGACTTCGCGGTACAGGAACAGCAGGGCGGACAGGGCTTGATTCTGGGTGGAAGCGGCGAATCCAACCTTCGTAGGCCTGCTCGGTACTGAGTGCCAGATGCCGCAAGCGACAGCGGATCCGGACGCGTTCCAGGAGCTTGGGTTGGCCAGGTTGCCAGAACGGAGTCTCTTCCGGAAGCGTCATGGTGGCGTTTCTCCCTTGGTGGCGGCGCCCATGGCGTACTATACAGCCGTATATCATTCTTTGTCAACCAGGGGTTAGATAGCGGATTATGCGGCCGGGCGGCTTCCCATAACGCCTCCGCCTCACCGCTGCCAAGTCGATCGTAAAGTGTATGCCAGGTGAGGCTTACGTCGCTGTATCCGGCTGTGCCGGGTGCGCGTTATGCCGCCGGCCTCGCCAAGAAATAAAGCCCCCCCTCTCCGGAGAGGGTTAGCCGACAGGGTGCTCCGCGGATTATGCCGCACCGATAATGCCGCGTCGTGGGCCCGGTCGAACACGTGGAAAGTGTTTGACATGGCAGGACTTAACGCATAAGTTCGGGGCTTGTTACGTTGCGGGTTATGCCGCCGAAATCGCCACCATATCTAATTACGACGGCGCTCCGGCGGCGGCATAATTAATAGTTCGTCGTGA
>JAGFJK010000046.1 GCA_024102795.1 Pirellulaceae bacterium | reverse complement strand
TGCACGATCCCGAAGCGGGGAGGGGGCCAGAAGTATTGTGAGGGGGGGCTCGGCGAAGTCGTGCTGACCATTGGTCCATCATCCCAAGTTCCATACCCAAAAAAACTCATAAGCTTCACAATCCCCTTCCGGGGAGGGAGCCAGCGAGAAAAGCCTACTCGCCCTTTGAAGCCACCAGCAGCCGGGCCAGGGTGCTGGCCAGTCCTTGCAGGGCGGCGTCGTCGGGAAGTGTCAGCCGCAGTTGCAGGCGGCCCTCGTCGTCGCGCTCGCCGCAGCCGGCCAGACCCGACCGGACTTGCTCCACCACCGCCGGTTCCGGTTCGGCGCTGGTGGCGATCAGTTCGCCGACCAGCTTGAGCGCCGCGCCCAGCAGCTCGCCACCGGCAGCCGCCACTTTGTCGCGGCGGCCGGCAATGGCCAGGGCCTCGGCTTCCACCGCTCGCTGCTGGGACACGTCGATCGGTGCGTCGGGCTTGTCGCCCAGCAGCCGTTCCAGCCGCCGCCGCAGCTCTTCGATCCCGGATTGCAATATCACCTCGGACACGTCCGAGTTCACATCCAGCGCGGCCATCGCCAGATCGTGTTTGGCCGAGAGCGTGCCCAGCAGACGTTCCTCGATGGTGTCCTCCGTGACCAGCAGATAGACCTGCACCGGCCGCTTCTGGCCCATGCGATGCGCGCGAGCGATCCGCTGTTCCAGCACCGCCGGATTCCACGGCAGATCGACGTTGATCACGGTGTTGGCCGCCTGCAGATTCAGCCCCGTGGTGCCGGCGTTGCTCATGATGATCGCGCGGCAGTCCCGGTCGTTCTGAAAGCGATGAACGATCTGCTGCCGCTGTTTCTGGGGCACCTGGCCGTCGAGACGCACGAAGTCCAGTCCCGCCTTGGCCAGCAGCGGCTCGATCAGTCCGAGCATCGTGGTCCATTCGCTGAACAGCACGATCTTGCGGTCGGCCTCTTGCCCCAACTGTTCGAGCAGTTCGGCCAGCCGCTCCAGCTTGCTGCTGTAGCCGGGCGGTTCCTTGTCGACCAGCAACGTGCTGTCGGCCGCCATCCGGGCCATCAGCAGATGCTTCTGGATCTGCAGCAGATCCATCTCGGTCAGAAACTTCTTCATGGCGATCTGCGCCGCCCGTTTCGCATGCTCGTTGCTCAGCGCGTGCTGCTCATCCGTCGGCCGGATGCGCACGAGTTCGGTGGTCCGTTCGGGCAGATCCTGCACGACGCCGGCGCGCGTGCGGCGCAGCAAGATGGGCCGCAACTGCTCGCGCAGCAAGTCCAGGTTGCGATAGCCGCCCACGCGGCCCTTCTCGTCGACCACCCGGTGCCGATGAAAGAACCGGTAGGCCGGTCCGAGCCGCCGGTCGTCGATGAAACTGATGACCGTGTACAGTTCTTCCAGCCGGTTTTCCAGCGGCGTACCGGACAGCACCAGGGCGAACTGCGAGCGGAGGGACTTGATTACCTGCGACGTCTTGGATTCCCAGTTCTTGATCCGCTGCCCTTCGTCCAGAATGATCAGGTCCCACGGGATCCGCTCGACGGTCGGCTGGTCCCGCAGAACCTGTTCGTAGTTGCAGATCGTGAAGAACGTATCGTTCTCGTACTGCTCGACGCGCTGCTCGGCCGAGCCCACGACCAACTGGCACGGTCGGCGGCAGAAGCGACCGATCTCGGCCCGCCACTGGCTCTTGAGCGACGCCGGGCAGACCACCAGCACGCGGCGGATGCCGGCCAGCCGCGACAACAGCTCGGCCACGCCGATGCCCTGGATCGTCTTGCCCAGCCCCATGTCGTCGGCCAGCACCGCTCGGCCCGCGCCCACGGCAAACGCGATCCCGTCCAACTGGTACGGCAGCAGCTCAACACTCAGCAGCTCCTTGCGCAACGGATGGCCGGCCGGATCGCGGCGAATCTCCGCCGCCGCCTGTTCCAGCCGCTGCCGCTGCAGACGCTCCTCGATAAACTGCTCCGCATCCGGGTACACGTGCACCGGATAACCGGCCTGCTCCAGCTTCCTCACCCGGCGCACAATCTGCTCGACGTCGTCGGTCGCCTGGTCCCGGAACTTGCCGAGAATGCTCGCCGCGCCCTCGTCCAACTTGTGGGGCAGGTTGAACCGCAATCCCAGCGTGCTGCCGTAGTCCAGCCGCAGCGACAGGTTGCGGCGGCGATACGGCTTGTCCAACTGAGCGGCCGAGAATCGGCGGCGGACCCGCTCCAGCGCGTACAGCACGTGCTTGCAAGTGCCCAGGTGATTCGTGCGGAAGTCGGGACAACTGCAATACGACTGCCCCAGCTCCAGTCCGCGCAGCGACACGCGGTACGTCCTGCCGGACTGCGCGCTGGTGATCGTGTAATCCGCCCAGGGACTGGCGGCGTCGAGCGAACGGAGCGTCATTTTCTCGGCGGCCGCCCGTTGCTGGCGGTCGGCCAGCGCGCGCCGCAGCAGTTCCTCCTCCGTCAGGTTCTCCAGCGGCTCGTTGGGATCGGGCGGCGCCGACAGCCCCAGCGGCAGCTTGGCTTCGAGCACCGTGCTGAGCGCCGCCGCCACATGCTGGCAGCTCGCGCCGCACTGGTCGCAATGCAGGTGCAAGCCCTGGGGCTTGTTGGTCATTTGCACGGCCGTGACGATCGCCTGGCCCGACGCCAGGTCCGGGTCCCGGACCGTGACCCGCAGCGTATCGCCCCCCAGGTAGACGTCCTCCGCCACGTTCACTTCGAACCGGCCCCCCTGCCGCAAGCGATTCTCGCCCTCCTCGCTGTTGCCCAGCAGCCGGCACGCTCCCCGATACGTCAACTGACCCAGGCGATCCCGGATCCCGATCCGTCGCTGCCGACTTCGAGTGGCGACCATCCCCTGGCTCCTCCGTTGATATGTGGCGAATCTGGGCCGCGTCTCCCCCCGCCCGTCTCGCGGCGGAGATTTGCTGACAAGTTTTTAACACGTCGCCGGAAGCCTTGCAATCAGCGCGCCGCGGGGCATTTCCTTGCTGGTGGACCTCGCCACCGCCGTAGCGCTGGGCGCTAGAGTTGCACCAGCCAGCGGGCTGCGTCGCTGGACAGCCAGCGCGTCAGCAGCACCAGCAGCAGGGCCAGGCCGCCGCCGGCCAGCAGGACGGTCAGGATCTCGGTGCCGACAATTGCCGCCATGCGCAGCGGCGAGCCGCCGATCTTGAACATCGTTTCCATCTCTCGCCGCCGCAGTTGCAGCGACAGCACGATGACCAGCAGCATCGTGCCCAGCGTCGACAGGCTGACAATCGCCACCGCCGCCACGACATAGCGGCGCACGGTTAGTACGGTCCGCAGCAGGTCACCCATCACGTCGGTCGGACGGACGATCTGCAGCAGTTCGTCCCGGCTCAGGTAGCGGCCCTGCAGCAGCGTGGCCGACCGCTCGTCCCGCGGCACGGCGATCACCGCCGTGATGGGAAAATCTTCCTGCCGGCCGTGAAAATGAAACGAATCCAGGTTCTCCGGCGTCACCTCGTTGTATTCCTGCACCGAGGCGTTGGCCACGATCGTCTGGCCCTCGCGGCGCAGCACGGCCCCGGCCGCCTCGGGCACGGCCAGATCCTGGTGCCCGTGGGCCAGACCTTCGATGGTCCAGGCGGTCTTCAGATCCACGAACACCACTCGATCGTCCGGCGTGCCGCTACGCTCCAGGATCCCCACGACTCGCATCCGCAGGGGATACGAACCGGCGATGTCGAACACGTTCTCGGCGGCCGACAGCACGAATCCGCCCACCGAGACCTCGGCCGCGCGAGCTGCTTCCGAACCGAGCACGCATTCGCCCAGCAACGCCATCTGCCGCCCCTGGCCAACTGCCAGCCCGCGGTAGGCAAAGTAATCCAGCGACGTGCCGACGATCGGGCTGTGCCGCGTGCGGAACCGCGTGTACAGCGGGATGGGCTGCGCCAGGCCCGACTGGGCAACTCGCCGCAGTTCGACGTACCGCAGCGGCGCGGGCGCGTTGGATTCGAAGTACAGAGAATTGAGCACCAGTTCCAGGGGACTGCCCTTGGAGCCGATCAACAACGGCGTGGCTTCCGCCCGGGCGGTCAGTTGCCGGCCGCTTTCTTCCAGCAACACGGTCAGACCGGCCGGCACATAGACGATGATCATGATCGACCCGATCAGCACCGCCGTCTTCAGCTTGTGGTACGCCAGATAGCGGACCGCCAGATGCACGATGTCGCTCATCGATTGTCCGGACCTTGCTGCAGGAACTCGCGGATATCGATCGACCGCTCGAACCGCGGCAGCAGCTCGACGTCGTGCGTCACCGTCAGCAGGGTCGTGCCGCTGTGATGCACATAGTCGAACAGCAGGTCCAGGACGTGCCGCTTGTTTGCCGGGTCGAGGTTTCCGGTCGGTTCGTCGCACAGCAGCAAGGGCGGTTCCAGCAGCAACGCGCGGCAGACCGCCACCCGCTGCCGTTCGCCCTGCGAGAGACGCCGCACGGGCCGCCGCAGCTTGTCGCTGATGCCCAACTGTTCGGCCAACTGGATGGCCCGCGCGCGATGCGCCGCGCCCAGACGGATCGTGCCCGTGATCCGGCAAGGCAGCAGGATGTTATCCAGTACGTTCAGATAATCCAGCAGCTCGAATTCCTGAAACACCAGGCCCAGGTGGCGAATGCGGAACCGCCGCCGGCCGGCCGGTCCCAGCGTGGCCAGCGCCACGCCGCCGGTCCGCACGCTGCCCGACCTTGGCAGACTGATCCCGGCCACCAGGTTCAGCAGCGTCGTCTTGCCGCTGCCGCTGGGACCCACCAGCGCCACCGTCTCGCCTCGGAGGATCGTCAGCTCCGGAACGCGCAGCCGAAAGGCATCGTGCGGATAACGGAACTCCAGGTCCTGAATTTGGATCATCGCGGACATCCCAGCCGGGAGATTCCCCTGGGGCGGCTGCGTTGCCGGGCGCCGCGCCAGCACTTATGATAACGGTCCAGCCCCGATCGGCCTTCCTCCGCTCCATCATACCAAAGGGATCTCCCATGCTCTGGATGCTGCCCGCGAGCTGGCCGCCGGCCGCTCGCCTGGCCCTCGCCTCGTTCGCCATGCTGTCCGCCACCCTCGCCGTCTCGCCGGCGGACGCCCAGACCAACTGGCCTCGCTGGCGCGGTCCGGAAGGCACCGGGCACACCGATCAGCAGTTGCCCGTCGAATGGACGGCCGACGACGTTCAGTGGCGGACCGAGTTGCCGGGCGTCGGGCAGTCGTCGCCCGTCGTCTGGGGCGACCGGGTGTTCCTGACCGCGTCGGAGGAGAAGGGCCGGCAGCGGATCGTGATGTGCCTGGACCGCACCGATGGCAAGCTGCTGTGGCAACACGTCGCCTGGACGGGCGACCCCGAAACCACGCACGCTATGAACCCCTGGGCCTCGGCCAGTTGCGCGACGGACGGCCAGCACGTGGCGGCGTTCTTCGGTCGTGGCGGACTGCACTGTTACGATTTCGAGGGCAACAAGCTGTGGTCCCGCGAGCTGGGCAACTTCGAGGGGCCCTGGGGCACCGCGTCGTCGCCCGTGATCGTGGACGATCTGGTGATTCAGACCTGCGACGCCGATGACCAGGCATTCATGATCGGGCTGAATGTGCAGACCGGCGCCGAAGTCTGGCGCACGCCACGGCAGCCGATGCGCGGCTGGAGCACGCCGATCCTGGTGCAGCGCGACGGCCGCCGGGAACTGATCGTCAACGGGCACTACGGCATCAACGCCTACGACCCGGCCACCGGCAAGGACCTCTGGTTCTGCCAGGGCTCAACCGGCCGCGGCACTCCGACCGTCGCCCCGTTCGAGGACCTGGTGATCTCGGTCTGCGGCCGGCCCGGCGAGATGGTGGCCTGCCGGATGGGCGGCAACGGCGACGTGAGCCAATCGCACGAGGCGTGGCGCGTGCCGCGCCGCGGAGGCCGCGACCTGCCGTCGCCGACCGTCGTGGGCAAGTACCTGATGGTGATCAGCTTCCGGCCCGGCATCGCCTCGTGCTACGACGCCGCCAGCGGCAAGGAGCTGTGGAAGGAACGACTGGCGGGCGAGTTTTCCGCGTCGCCGATCGTCTCGCGGGGATTGATCTACATCCCCAGCGAACAGGGCGAGACGTGCGTGATCCGGCCCGGCGAACGGTTGGATGTCGTGGCCCGGAACCGCGTGAACAACCAGCCCGATGAAATCTTTCGCGCTTCGCTCGCTCCCAGCGACGGCCAGTTGCTGTTGCGATCCGACTCGGCGTTGTACTGCATCGGCAAACCGGCTGAACAGAAGTCGGACGATTCAGGCGATTCGCAGGAGTTGGAGGAGTCGCAGGAACAACAAGAGCCAGAGCAGCCGGGCAAATCCCAGGAATCAACCGGCTTTCGCCGCTCGCTGTTCAACGGGCAGGACCTGCGCGGCTGGCAGGTCAGCGGCTGCCAGGCGGCGGTCGAGAACGGGTTGCTGGTCCTGCAGGATGGCAACGGCCTGGTGCGGACCGAGCAGCGCTATGACGACTTCGTGCTGGAACTGAGCTGGCGCGCTCGGCGCGAAGCGAACTGGGATTCGGGCATCTATTTCCGCTGTGAACTGCCGCCCGAAGGCAAACCCTGGCCCGCCCGCTACCAGGCCAACCTGCGGCAAGGCCAGGAAGGAAACGTGGGAGGCTTGAAGGACGCGCAGTCGCAGGGTCTGATCAAGCCCGGCCAGTGGAACCATTTCAAACTGCAAGTCGTCGGCGCCACCGCGACGCTGGAAATCAACGGCCAGCCGGCCTGGAAAGCCGACGGGATTGAAGCCGCCAGCGGCTATATCGCCCTGCAGGCCGAAGTGCCGGGCGGCGGGCAATTCGAGTTCAAGGATATCTACCTGACCGAATTGAACATGCACGCGCTGTTCAACGGCCAGGATCTGGACGGCTGGGAAGGCGCGGGGAAGGATGCCGCCTTGTGCTGGAAGGTCGAGGAGGGGCTGCTGCAATGCACGGGCGAAAAGGGCCCCTGGCTGCGGACCAAGGCCGAATATGATGATTTCAACCTGCGGCTTGATTACCGGCTCAAGGCTGGCGGCAACTCGGGGGTCTACGTGCGAGTGCCGGAGGACGGCAACCATCACGGCGCCGGCGCTGGTGTGGAAATCCAGATCCTGGACGACGACGCCGAACGCTACAAGACGCTTAAGCCGTACCAGTACACCGGCAGCGTCTACGCCATTGCCCCGTCCACGCAGCGCGTGGGCCGGGCCGCGGGCGAATGGAACAGCCTGGAAATCGAATGCCGCGGCACCAGCTATCGCGTCGTGCACAATGGGGCGACAATCGTCAAAGCCGACGCGGAGAGCTTTGCGGAACTGGCCCAGCGGCGCGTCGCCGGCTACCTCGGCCTGCAGAACCACAGCGAACAGGTCTGGTTCCGCGACATCCGAATTGGACCGCCCCTGGCGCGGTGAGCGGGAGCGAAAGAATAGTCGCCTTTCGCTCCGCGAAAGTAGCGGGAAGCTGCAATTGGCCGGAATACCGTTGGCCGAACGTGCATGGTTCGTGGCTGAGTGCGCGTCGCGCTACGACTCTTTTCGCCGAGTGAAGAGCGAGGATTCCGCTACTTTCGCGGAGCGAAAGGCGACTATGACGCTACTTTCGCGGAGCGAAAGGCGACTATGACGCTACTTTCGCGGAGCGAAAGGCGACTATGGCGGAGCGAAAGGCGACTAGCGTTCGTCGATCCGGTAGAGCTGGCTGGCGGTGCGCAGGAACAGGGTCGAGCGGTCGACGGCGTGCGAGGCCAGTGTCGGTTCGTTCAGCTCGTTGCGCGCCAATTGCTGGAACCGGGGGCCGGCCGCCAGCACCGTGGTCACGCCTTCCTCGCTTTGCAGATAAATCCTGCCCGCCGCGAACAGGGGCGACGCCGAATAGTTGCCGTCCGCTCGTTCCTGCCACTGCACCTCGCCCGTCTTGGCCACCAGGCAGCTCACCACGCCACGGTCCGATACCATGTACAGCAATTCGTCCACCAATAACAAAGACGGCGTGTGCGGGACGCTCTTGTCGGTCTGCCAGCGGACGTGCGTGTCGGTCACGTCGCCCTGGCCCGTGGGATCAATCGCCAGCAGGCTGGGCCGATTGTAGCCCGTGCAGACGAACACCAGTCCCTGGCCGTAGACGGGCCGCGGGATCACCGAGTAGCCGTCGTAACGCACTCGCCACAGCTCGCGGCCGGTTTCCGCGTCAAGTCCCGAAACCACATCGCTGCCGGGACTGACGATCTGCTTTGCTCCGTCCACTTCAATCGCCAACGGCGTCGAAAAGGAAAACTTCTTAACGGCCGTCGACTGCCGGTCGAATTCCCAGACCACGTTGCCCGTCTCCGTCTCCAGGGCGATGACCTTGGTCCGCTCGGCACCGTCCGTGCTGAAGATCAGCTTGTTATCCACCAGAATCGGCGAGCCGCCATTGCCATGCACCGGCTGATAGCCAAGCGACGTCTGCCGCCAGAGAATCTTTCCCGTCAGATCGAGGCACGCCGTCCCCTGGTGTCCGAAGTGAATGAACAGTTGATCGCCGCGAGCCAGCGGCGTGGGGCTGGCGTGGCTGTTCTTGCGATGAATCTTGGGGGCCTGCTCGCCGGGCTGCCGGAACATCTCGACGTCCCACGCCACCTGGCCCGAATCGGCCTCCAGCGCCAGCACTCGCAGCGAGTAGCCCGAATCTTCCTGGTCACTGTCCGGCACGGCGGTGGTCAGGTACAGCCGGCCCCGGTAGAGGATCGGAGACGACCAGCCCGATCCGGGGACCGGCGTCTTCCAGGTGACATTCTCGGTGCCGCTCCACTTCAGCGGCAGATTGTCTGTCGACGCATGTCCCTGGCCATCCGGCCCGCGAAATTCGGGCCAATCCGCGGCACCGGTCCGCTCGGACAGGGTGATCAGCAAGACCGCGGTCACACAACACAACGCGATGAAACGGGCATTCATGGAGTGATTTTTCCGGTGGGAAGGAGTAGGTGGAGCGATTGTCCCAATCGCTCATTCACGGTGGAGCGATTGTCCCAATCGCTCACTCACGGTGGAGCGATTGTCCCAATCGCTCACTCTTGCTGTAGCGATTGTCCCAGTCGCTCGTTCATGCTGTAGCGATTGTCCCAATCGCGCTGGCTGGCAGTGCAGCGCCTGACTTCTGGCCTGTCCGGCAGACTGGCGGCCTCGGACCCGACCTGACAGGCGACTTCGCGGACGTTCAGCCTCTCTTTTCGTCGCCACCGCGCCCCGCGCCAAGATGGGTAACCGAGAAAATGCCCGGTTTTCGCCCGCTGCCAGCCGCCAGCGGCCTTTCCGCGTCGCATTCTTCCCTGGGCGGATTAAGCTGTAAGCATCCCGCCTCCGCCGTCGCCCGCTGGGAACCAGAACGATGAACAAGCCCCTGGGACAAGCACTTCAGATTCTGATCCTGGGATTTGCCCTGCTGCTGGCGATCGCCATCTGGTTCAAGCTGGCCACGGGACTTGAGTCCCCCGAGCCCGTTAGCGGAACGCCGTCGGTTACCGGGCCGCCGCCCGCGACTCACTGGATGGACTCGCTGCCGATCCTGATCTGCATGTTCGGCGCGGTTGGCGGCGTGGCGAACAACTTCCGCCGCTTCCAGCGTTTGCGGTACCAGAACTGGAAGGATCTGAATAGCACGGTGCGGTGGCTGATGACCCTGCAACTGTACTTGTCGCCGCTGATTGGAGCCCTGTTCGCGATGGTTCTGTACGGAGCATTCGCGTCCGAAATCCTGCAGGGGTCGCTGTTTCCCAAGTTCAACTCGGAGGCGCCCTATCTGAACCTTTCCAGCTTCGCCGATTCGATGCGCCCCGCGACCAACGGCGACGTGGCCAAGGCTCTTTTCTGGGCCTTCATGGCCGGGTTCGCCGAGGGGCTGGTGCCGAACATCATCGACAAGGTTGGCAAGCAGGCAGAGGCGGGCGCGACGCAGCCGGGGACTGGGGAAACGACTTCCCAAGTCTGACAGGCTGGCGGCCCGTCACCGCGGGCTGCAAATGTCACGACTCCGAGCCGTCCTGCTGCTACGGGCGCACGTCGGTCAACCGTTTCAACTGCGGCACGTCGAACTCCGCCAGCAGACCGAAGCAGAACAGTTCGGGCGTTTTGTCGACCGAGCCGTTTTGGGCCAGCACCTGGTGCAGCGAATCGAGAGCGCCGTGCAAACGCACGCCGGTGATCGCTGCGGGCTCCAGGCCGGCTGCGACCAGCGTGATCAGGCTGGTGCGCCGGCCGTGCGACTCGACGACGACTTCCTGCTCGGCGAACCGGCTTTTGAGCCAGCGGGCAACCGCGGAGACTTGCCCCGCCTGCACGCCCAGCGGCCGCTCGCCCACCGCACTGACCAGCAGGGCATACAGGAAATCACGGCCCGCGATCTTCGACTCGCCGAAGTAAAACGGATCGACCAGCACTACCCGGCAGTTCTGCTGCAGCAATTCGGCGGCCCGCTGGTTCAGCGCGGTTCGTCCGGCATCGTCCAGCAGGACGACCGTGGTTTGCACCTTCTCCGGTTCCAGCACAACCGCCGGCACCGTCCAATCGTCCCCCATGCGCAGCTTCCACCGGCTGGCCTGAAAGCCGTCGCCAGAGGCCGACCCGGCCTGCTCGGCCCGCACCTCGTAGTGGCCCGCGCGGGTGATCCGCTGTAAACGCTGGCGAGCGTCACTGCGCCAGGCATCGGCCCGCGCTGCATCGTCCGGCAGTTCGGCATGACGCGGCAAGCTGGCCGCGAGACGTTTGGCAAGCTGGTGGAAGTCGAGGTTGTCTTCCGGCAGCTCGACCCGCAGTTGTTCGGCCGACTTCAGCTCGCCGGAGCATTCGATCTCCGCGGCTGAGAACTGCTCGTCGCCAGCGGCGAAATGCTCGCCAAACATCCGGTACAGAGCCTCCCGGTTATCCTGCTCGAAATTGTGCGTGCCAGGATCATGATTGATGTGCGAACGCAGGGCCTCGGCGCGTCCATACAGCGCGTAGACCGGCGCGGCCGCTTCCCACAAGGGAGGCAAAGCGTGCGGCGCGGCGAAGCAGCAGTTGTCGCTCTGGTTGAACGTCAGCAGCGCGGCTCGCGGAGCAAGCATCGCCGTCAGGTGCGTGTAGTCCACGACCGTGGCCAGGTCGGTCGGCGTTTGCTCCGAATCGCCCAGGTCGGACGGATAGCGGGCGCGAGTCAGATAGCTGGAGTAGCCCGCGACCGGGTTGGCCAGCGTGACGCGGGTGTCCAGAGAACTGATGACGATGGTTTGCCAGCCGCCGCCCGACAACCCGGCCACGGCCACCCGCTCCGGGTCGGCGTTTTCATGGGCCAGCAGCAGGTCCAGGCCGCGCTGCATCGCCAGGTAGAAGGGGGCCAGCCCGCTGGTGCCGCACAGATCGAGTTGATTCATGCGGTAATGCTGGAAGTTCTCGCTGCGCAACTGTCCCATCCCCAGCCACTCGACGTTCAGCGCCAGCATGCCGCGCCGCACCTGGTTGATGCAGCGGATCTGCTTGTAGCGGGCCGCCTTGCCCGCCCCGTCATGACCGTTGACGTTCAAGACCACCGGCACGCGGCCCGTGAGTTGCTTGGGCTGGTACAGCAGCGCGGGGATCCACAGGCCGGGCAACGCTTCATATCTCAGCTTGCGGATTTGATAGTCCGCGCCGCCTTCGATTGTCTCCAGCCATTCGACGCGCGTCTTGGCGGTTCGCCACTGGGCCGCCTCGCCGCGGAAGACGACCCGGTCCAGCACCTCGCGGCGGAGTCGCGCTGCCTCCTGATCCCAGGCCTCGCGCGACGCGGGTCGAGCGAGCCGCGGCACGCGCTGCTCGCAGTAACGGCGGACCTCCTCCAGCGATTGCTCCGGCTCCAGAATCGGGGCCGCCAGCACCTGCTGGATCGACTCGGCTGCCACCGGGCGGCCGAGCACTCCGAGCACAGGCAACAGAAGGACTGGCAGTAAGATCAGCTTCCGCATGGCTGGCATGATACATCGCTCCAAGGTGCTATTGGCCGCGGGCGACCGGATGGACTTCGTCGAAACAATGCCCGATCGGTCGCATTCTGCCTCTGACGAGAACCTGTAGTATCATAACGGCTTCCTGGAAAGTTTTGCCATGCACTCCACACCGGATTCCGGGGCCGAGGTCCGCGGCCAACACCAGCCTCCCCTGCTCAAACGGGAAGTCGGGTTATTCGGGGCGACGATGATGGGACTGGGCTCCATCATTGGCACGGGCGTTTTCGTGAGCATCGGCATTGCCGCGGGGGTGGCCGGACCGGCGGTCGTGTTAGCCATCGCCATCTCCGCACTGATCGCCGTATGCAATGGCCTGAGCAGCGCGCAGCTTGCGGCCAGCCATCCGGTCAGCGGCGGAACCTATGAGTACGGCTATCGTTGGCTCACTCCAAGCCTCGGCTTTACTGCCGGGTGGATGTTTCTCTGCGCCAAGTCCGCTTCGGCGGCGACCGCGGCCCTGGGCTTCTCCGGCTATGTCCTCAATGCGGTCGATCAGCACCGCTCGGAATGGCTGGTGCCGCTGGCGTTGGGCGTCGTTCTGGTATTGACCGCGCTGGTCTTGAGTGGAATCCGACGCTCCAGCAACTCGAATATTGGCGTGGTCTCCATCACGTTGCTTTCCCTGGTTGTTTTTGTGCTGGCCGGATTACCAACCGCGCTGGGCGCGGGGACGACGCACCTGAAGCCGTTCTTCGCGCCAGTATCGGGAACGGCATCGCCAGTCGCCGGGTTTCTCCAGGCCTGCGCCTTGATGTTCGTCGCCTACACGGGCTACGGCCGAATTGCAACCTTGGCCGAGGAGGTCCGTCATCCGCGCCGCACGATCCCGCTGGCCGTGATCGTCACGCTGCTGGTATCCATGAGCCTGTACTCCGCGGTCGGACTGGTGGGCGTCGCCGCGGTGGGAGCCGAGGCGTTTGCCGCGGCTGAGACGCAGAAGACTGCGCCGCTGGAGATCGTCGCTCGCCAGTTCGACGTTCCTGGCGCGGCGCAGGTCGTGGCGGCGGGGGCCGTCACCGCCATGCTCGGCGTGCTGCTGAATCTGATTCTTGGCCTCTCTCGTGTGGTGCTGGCGATGGGCCGGCGGCGGGACATCCCGTCGTGCTTCGGAAACGTCACCGGTTCGGCGGCCACTCCCTATGCGGCCGTGATCCTGGTCGGAGCGCTGATCGCCGGCCTGGTGTCGATCGGCAATGTGAAGACCACCTGGTCGTTCAGCGCCTTCACCGTGCTGATTTACTACGCGATCACGAATCTCGCTGCGATCCGGTTGCGAGCCGACGAGCGGCTTTATCCCCGTGTGATACCCTGGTTGGGTCTCTTGTTCTGCCTGTTCCTGGCGTTCTGGGTCGAGCCGCTGATCTGGTTGACTGGCCTGGGGCTGATCGCCGGCGGTCTGGCCTGGCATTGGATGATGAGGTTTAATAAGTAATCATTGCCGGCGTACGCCAGTCGCCTGGCCCCGCCCCCAGCACGCCCCACACCAGACACGCCACATGCCAATTCGCCCTCAGTCCGTCGTGGTCTGGTGCCTGCTGGTTCTGTGCTGCCTGTCGCGGACAACTCCGCTGGTCGACGCGGAGGAGCCGCCGGCGTTTGACGCCTTGCGCCAGCAGTATCAGCAACAGACGCTGCCGCTGCTGCGACGGTTCTGTCTGGATTGCCATTCGAGCGAGGAGAAGGCGGGCGAGCTGGACCTGGAACGCTTCGGCAGCCTGGACCAGATCCGTCGCCAGCCCGAAGTCTGGCAGCAGGTAGTGGCGATGCTGGACAACCGCGAGATGCCGCCCGAGGACCAGCCGCAGCCGTCGGACGAGCAGCGCGGGCAGTTGCGCGGTTGGATCGCGGACTACCTGTGGGCCGAGGCGCGGGCGCAGGCGGGCGACCCGGGGCCGGTGGTGCTGCGGCGGTTGAACAACGCGGAGTACACCTGGTCGATCCGCGACCTGACGGGCATCGAACTGAACCCGGCCCGCGAGTTTCCCGTGGACGGGGCTGCCGGCGAGGGCTTTACCAATACGGGCCAGGCGCTGGCCATGTCGCCCGCGTTGCTCCAGAAGTACCTGGACGCGGCCAAGGAAGTTACCGAACACACGGTCCTGCTTCCTGCCGGGCTGCGGTTTTCCCCTGGCACGACTCGCCGCGACTGGACCAACGAAATTGTGGCCGAAATCCGCCAGTTGTACCGCCAGCACACCAGCGGCAACCAGGACGTCAGCTCGCTGGACCGCTGGAGCCAGGCGGATCCGGCACGGGTCACCGGAGAAGACGGCCGAGTGGACCTGCGACCGTACTTCGCGGCACTTATCGAGCACCGCCAGCAACTGCTCGACGACCTGGCGCCGATTGAAGCGATTGCCAGCCACCGGCAACTCAACGCGAATTACCTGCGCGGCCTGGCCCGCGCGCTGGCGTCCGCGGAACCGCGTTCGGAACTGCTCAACGACCTGCGAACCCGCTGGCGCAGCGCCTCGCCTGCACAGGCGGCGGAGTTGGCCGACCTGGTCGCGGCCTGGCGGGACCGGCTGTGGAAGACCAATCCGGTCGGGCACTTCGGCAGCGTCCGGCCTTGGCACGAGCCGGTGGATCCGCTGCGAAGTACGGCGGAATTCCGCGTCAAAATCGCACGCCCCGAAAGCGGCGACGACATTACGTTGTTCCTGGTTGCTGGCGGTGCCGGGTTGCGGCAAACCAGTCGCATGGTGCAATGGAGCCATCCGCGGATTGAGCGGCTGGGGCGAACACCGATCAGGCTGACGGACTTGCGCGCGGCCACGGCCGTCTTCAACCGCCTCCGCCAGCAGATGGCTGGCGACACCCAGCGGTATCTGGCCGCGGCGCACGAGGTGCGTGCCGGCCAGTCGAATCTCGACTTGAACGAATTGGCCGAGCGGCATCAGGTTGACCCGCCGGTGCTGCAGGCCTGGCTGGCCTATCTGGGCATCTCCATCGATGGCCAGGTGGCGCTGGGCGAACACCTGTCGTTGCCACTTCGGAATGTCGCTGGTCACGACTTCGTGCAGGGCTGGGGAATGGAGGGCCAGGACGCTCTTTCCGTGCTGGCCAACAGTTCCGATCAAACGGTGCACATCCCCGGTCGCATGCCACCGCATACCGTGTGCGTCCATCCGCGACCGGAACGCTGGGTGGCCGCTGGCTGGAAAAGCCCCTTGGCGGGCCGCGTGCGGCTGGTACCGCGAGTGCACGACGCGCACCCGGCCTGCGGCAACGGGATCCAGTGGTCGCTGGAACTGCGGCGCGGGCATCAGCGGCGAGTGCTGCGCGAGGGCCACGTCGATCTGGGTGGCACGGCGACGATCGAGCCGGTCGACGAACTGGCGATCCGAAAGGGCGACGTCGTATCGCTGGTCATCGGTCCGCGGGACGCCAACTACGTGTGCGACCTGACCGAAATCGATCTCGCGGTCGAGCAGCTCGATGGACCCAGGCAGCAATGGAAGCTGTCGACCGACTGCGCCGATTCGATCGGCGCGGGTAATCCCCATGCCGACCGCCTGGGCAATCCCGCCGTGTGGCACTTCCATACGGGGCGGCTGGACGGAGCGGCAAGCCCGGCCGCGGTGCCAGCCGAATCGCTGCTGGCCGGCTGGCTGGATGCCACGGATTCTGATCAGGCTCGGCAGCTCGCCGCGCGCGTGCAGGCGCTCGTTGCCGGCCCGCCGGACGCCTCGCTGCCTCCAGCCGATCGCGTGCTGCGCGAGCAGCTCACCGCACCTGCCGGTCCCTTGCTCTCGCAGTTGGACTTCACGAAACTGGCTGCCCTTGCCACGCCGGCGGATCTGGCGTCAGCCCGTCATGGCGTCGACTCGCGCGAACTGGAACAACTCGGCGGCGCGCGTTGGAACGGCAACGACCTGCTGGTTCCGGTGCCGGCCGTGTTGCCGGTCCGCTTGCCGGCGGCAATGTTGGCCGATAGCGAGCTGGTGCTGACCGGCACGCTGGTCGATGCGGGCGACCAGCAACCTGACGAACATCATGGCGTGCAGGTGCAGGTGGTTTCGACCCGCCCGTCCGAACCGCTGGCGCTCGCGCCCGACGCACCGATCCTGGTGCCGCCGGGCAGCCCTGCCGAGCGGCGGTGGCGACAAGCGTTCACCGACTTCCGCCAACTGTTCCCCGCCGCCATGTGTTACGCCCGGATCGTGCCGGTGGACGAAGTGGTGACATTGGTCCTGTTCCACCGCGAGGACGAACCGCTGGGCCGGTTGATGCTGGACGAAGCCCAGCGGCAAAGGTTGGATCAGCTCTGGGAGGAGCTGCGGTATGTCAGCCAGGACGCACTGATTGGCCAGACGGCGTTTGAGCAACTGATGGAGTTCGCCACGCAGGACGGCGACCCCAGGCTGTTTGAACCGCTGCGCGAACCGATTCAGCAGCGAGCGGCCGAGTATCGCCGGTGGCAGGAGCAGACCGAGCCCGCGCACCTGGCGGCGGTGCTCGAACTGGCTGCCCGGGCTTTCCGGCGGCCGCTGTCCAGCGGGGAAGCGGACGGGCTGCGAGCGTTTTACGCCGAGCTGCGACGGCAGTCCCAGCCGCATGAGACCGCGATCCGGCTGACATTGGCCCGCGTGCTGGTTTCGCCGGCGTTTCTGTATCGCCTGGAGCAGCCCGCGGCCGGGGCCGCGCGAGGTCCGGTCTCGGATTGGGAACTGGCCAGCCGGTTGAGCTACTTTCTCTGGTCGTCGCTGCCCGACAACTCGCTGCGGCAAGCCGCCGCCGAGGGGCGGTTGCATGAGCCGGACGTGCTGGTTGCGGAAACCCGCCGCCTGCTGCGCGACGATCGAGTGCGGCGGCTGGCCGTGGAGTTCGCCTGCCAGTGGCTGCACCTGCGCGACTTCGATCAGACGGTGGAAAAAAGCGAACGGCACTTTCCCACCTTTGCCGACATGCGCGGCGAGATGTACGAGGAGTCGATCCAGTTCTTCACGGATCTGTTCGAGAACGACAGATCCATCCTCGACATCCTGGATGCGGACCACACCTTCTTGAATGCGCGGCTGGCCGAACACTATGGGATTCCGGAAATCGCTGGCCAGCAGTGGCGGCGCGTCGACGGCGTGCGACAGTACGGTCGCGGAGGCATTTTGGCGCAGGCTTCGTTTCTGTCCAGCCAAGCGGGAGCGTCGCGTACCAGTCCGATTTTGCGCGGCAACTGGATTTCGGAAACGCTGCTTGGCGAGCGGTTGCCCCGACCGCCCCAGGATGTACCTCAACTGCCCGCGGAGGCTCCCGGCGGATTGACCGAAAGGCAGTTGATTGAGCAGCATAGTTCGGCGCCGGCCTGCGCCAAGTGCCACGAGCGGATTGATCCGCTGGGGTTCGCCCTGGAGAGTTTCGATGCCATTGGGCGGCGGCGCGCCGAGGATTCGCAAGGGCAGCCGATCGACGTCCGCACCACCCTCCGCGACGGCACGCCGATCCAGGGACTCGATGGTTTGCGGGAATACATGACGACGGCGCGGCGGCGGACGTTCGTCCGGCAGTTCTGCCGCAAGCTGCTGGGATTCTCCCTGGGGCGATCCGTGCAGTTGTCCGACGAGCCGCTGCTGGAACGCATCGAGCGGCGGCTGGAAGCCAACGACTATCGCGTGGCGGTGGCCGTGGAGGAAATTGTAATGAGTGAGCAGTTTCGCATGATTCGAGGCAAGGAAACAGGTCCATGAGCCAGTCACCAGGGATGCCGGTTGCTCGTCGAACCTTTCTTCGCGGCGTCGGAGTCTCGATGGCTCTGCCCTGGCTGGAGTCGTTGCCGGTCTGGGGTGAGCCGGCCGCTGCTACCACTGCTGATGCCGAAGCCCCTCGCCGGCTGGCAGTCTTGTTTGCGGGCAACGGGTTTCACAAGGATCACTGGTGGGCCAGGGGCCAGGGCGCTGCGATGGAACTGGGCAAGGTGCTCGAACCGCTCGGCCCCTTCCGCGATCGGTTGCTGTTCATTCGCGGACTGTACAACGAAGAGGCGCTCAAGGGCAACATTCACAGCTCGCAGACCGGCAACCTGTTGTCGGGAGCGCCGCTGGCCTCGGGCGGCGAGATTCGCTCCGGCACGAGCTTCGATCAGGTGCTGGCGCAGCAGGCGGGCGGGACCACGAAGCTGCCCAGCCTGGTGCTGGCCTGCGAGAAGGCGAACCCGTCGGTCCACAAGAACTATTCGATGCTGTACAGCTCGCACATTTCGTGGAGCTCGCCGACCACGCCCACGCCGCTGGAAGTCTATCCGGCGCTGGCCTTCGACCGCTTGTTCAAGGAGGGCGGCAGCGCGACGGATCGCAGCGTGCTGGACGCGGTGCTGGCCGACGCCAGCGACCTGCGGCGAACGATCAGCACGGCCGACCAGCGGAAGCTGGACGAGTACCTGGATTCGGTGCGGGAGGTTGAACAGCGCATCGAGCGGTCGGGGCAGCGGGGCGAGCTGCAAGGTTGGCGCCCCACGCTCGACAAACCCAACCTGCCGCGCCCGGCCGACGGGATACCGCAGGACATCGGCGAACATATGCGGCTGATGTGCGACATCCTGGTGCTGGCCTTCCAGACCGACGCCACGCGCGTGGCGACGTTGAAACTGAACAACGACCATTCGTCGTTGCGGTTTCCGAACCTGGGCGTCGATTACATGATTCACCATCTGCTGTCGCACCAGGAATCGGACGACTGGCTGAAGGTGAACCAGTTCTTCGCGTCCCAACTGGCGTACGTGGCCGGCCGGCTGGATACGATCCAGGAAGGCGAGCGGACGGCGTTGGACAACAGCCTGCTGATGTTCTGTTCCAGCATGCTGACTGGCAGCCACAACGCCACGCAACTGCCGGTCGTGCTGGTCGGCCGATGCGGTGGGCGCCTGGAGACCGGCCGCGTGCTGGATTATCTGGGCCAGCCTGACCGCCGCATGTGCAGCCTGTTCCTGTCGCTGCTGGACAAGTTCGACGTGCGGCTGAAGTCGTTCGGCGACTCCAGCCAGCGGCTGGCGGAGGTGTAGCATGGGCTTCCAGCCCGTGATTCCTTTCGGGTCAACGGCAAGCCGCACGCCAGGCGAAGCGGCAGCTTGCATGACGAGCAGACCGGCGCCACAATCGAAGAACTTGAGCGGAGCGGAGGACAGGGCAACGCAGAGGTGTGACCTGAGCGCCGACTTAAGTGCGTTATACCGAAAGAGCGGCAGTAAGCCGCGCTTGCCGCCCTCCCCCTTCGGGTTTCGCCACAAAGCGATAAACCTTTGCGGCAGGATGCCGCAACTGTCTTGGACAGGATGTCGCTTGCAGCTCGCTAACGCGCCGCGGCGGGAATTCCAGTTGCCGCGGAACCAGCATCCGAACTTGCGACCCGAAGAAGTGTACGCGGCACTTACTTACTTCTACGATCACCATGACCAAATAGTGGCCAGCATGGACGCCGTTACGACTGCCGCCGAGACACACCCCACTCCGTGAACATCTCGCGGGACGAATTGCTGCGCCGGAGAAAGGACGCCGGCTAGGTGTCGCTCCGATTCTACATGGACGTGCATGTTCCGGCCGCCATTACCCAGACGCTACGTCGCCGTCAGGTGGACGTTCTTACGAGCCAGGAGGACGGTACCCGCGAAGCAACGGACGATGATCTCTTGCGGCGCGCGGTCACATTGGACTGGGTGCTCTTCTCGCCCTTGACGTAGGTTATGAAGTGGGACTCTGGACAAATGCACCTGGTGTCATGCTCCTGAGTTTTCCAAACTCCGCTGTCCATATCGACCCCAGAGGTCATTCGGCCCACAGCTTTTCTGTGCTTTCAAGGGCGCGGGAGAGCCTTGGCAATCACGGCCGCGACCTCCTCCGCCAAGCGCCGTGAACCGTCTTTTGAATAATGCACGTTGGCGGGCAACTGGATCTCCGCGGCGTGCCGGCTGGCGAATGAGTACAGATCGTGAATCTGGACCGATTCGGCCCGCATCACTTCCGCGGCGATTTCGTTGTAGCGGGCGGAATCGCCGGGAACCCGTCCCGCGGCACCTTCGGGAACGGGAGTCGTATTCCGCCAGACCAGTACGGCGCCGGTCTTCTTCAGGTGTTTGACCAACTCCCTCAGGTTCTTGCGGTACTCCTCCGGGGGAACCTGCTGATGACTGCCCACCGCCTTGGGGTCCGCCAGATTGGAACCGTCAGGGCCCATGTACTTCAGGTCGTGCAATCCCCAGTTGAAGTGAATCACGTCCCACTTCTTGCCTTGCCCCCCCGTGGCGAGCCACTGGTCCAGTGACTTGAGACCCGCAGTGGTCGGACCGCAATTCGCTGCAGGGCGGTGCACGTTGGCCTTGCCTTTCAGCAGCTCCCGCACATCCAACGTGTAGCCGATCGATATCGAGTCGCCGATCAGCAGCACGCGAGGCAGTCCTTCCACGTCCTCCACCGGCGCGAAGACCGGGTTCGGTGGACGCCGTCGAGGCGGCTGCTGGCGGGCGTTTGAGTTCGCGGCCGAAGCCTGAGGCTTCGCATCGGTCGCGTCCTGCGCCGGCAACCGGCCGAGGCAGACAAGGGCGATCAGCAAGCCAAGACACATTGCGCCGCTTGGAAAGAGTCTCATCGTCGTTCGTCTCCAGAATCGGGATTCAAGGGTTCAGGAGTGAATGGCACTTCCGCACTTGTTCCGGTGTGGCGGAGCATCGCCACGGATATCGCCTGATCATCGACGATTTCGCGACACCCGAACCGTTGCTTCCAGTGTAGCCCGATTATGCTCAATCGGGTCTTGCGGGCCAACGGCCCGGAGGCGCGGTCCGGCCTTCGGCCGCAAGAGCGATTGGGGACAATCGCTCCACCAACTGTGTAGCCCGATTGTCCTCAATCGGGTCTTGCGGGCCAAC
>JAGFJK010000027.1 GCA_024102795.1 Pirellulaceae bacterium | reverse complement strand
TGGCACCGCGTTCAACGGGAGAAATCGTCAATGAGCGGCACCGATACCTATCACGACGTGGTCGCTCGCACGGTAGCGATGGTCCGCGACCGGAAGGTCCAGCGACTGGCCGAAGAGCACGGGCTGCACGTGCTGGATGTGACCTGGGAAGATACCGCTCGCTTCGACCAATCGGCCGTGGGACCCAATATCAGCGACATGACGATCCAAGTGCAGCACGCGGCCGCCAGCGGCCAAGGACTCGAACTGAGCTGCATGCCGGTCATCCGCTTCCCCAACTTCACCGACCTGACGGGCGATATCTCGCCGGACGACTTCTTCCTGCTCACAGGTAACGCTCAGGGCCAGCCGCTGGCCAAGGTGTCGCTGCGCGAACTGCTGGGGAACATGCGAGCGTACCTGCACGATCCGCAGTGCTGGAGCGGCAGTCGCACGTCGCTGCTGGCCGATGGTCGCGACAGCCACGTCCTGGTCAGTGCTCAGGCCTGCTTCCTGCCGATTCCGCGGGAGGGTAGTGCGCAGTTCAACCCGGTGCTGTTCAACTACCAGTCGTACGCCGGCGATCCCGCCGTGCTGGCGATCCTGGCCACGCGCGAAGGAACCAGCGTCACGGTCATCGACAACAGTCGCGATGCGTTCGAGGCCGGGCGCACCTGGGGGCAGCGGCTGTTCTTCAACCAGAACGGCCAGCGAGCGAGCTTGACGGGCCAGCGCAAGAGCGACTACCTGGCGGGAGTTGCCGCCAGGCCGGATCAGGAGGATCGCAATCGCGACCAGCCCGCTGACGATCCCGCGGACCAGCAAGGCCTGAACATGGTCCTGCTGATCCAGGTGGCGCTGAAACAGAAGCAGCCGCTGATTCCGCCGATGGCCAGCTACTGCGGCGCGGCCAGCGACGACACGGTCATGTTGTGCGAATCGATGCTCAGCGATGTCGAGGAGGCCGTCATCGGCCACGGAGAGCTGGAAGGCCCGTTCACTGAAATCGACGGACTGGAGATCGAGCGGGACGAACGCTACCCGGTGCGAGTCACCGTGCAGTTCTACAAGGCCACCAGCAACGGCGTGGTGTCGCCGCGGGACATGGCCGAGATCGCGGCACAGATCCGCCAGGTCTACGAGCAGGCCGATTATGTCGGCAGCCTGGTGGTGGACGGACCCTCGGGCCGTCCGACCGAATACGCCGGCTCGCACGAGCAGCCGCCCGGCTGGTGGGACGTCTTTTGGCAGCGGCATTTCAGCCACACCGGCCAGAGCCGCGACCAGGTGCTCGCCATGCTCCGCAAACTGCTCGGACGCGACTGGCCCACCGCGACTCTGCAGCAGGCCGAGTCGGCGCTTCAGCGCGGCGACGCGACGCGGGACACAGATGTGACAGGCGGCGGCAATTAGGCGGACGACGCCCTTCCGTCACTCGACAATCGGCACGCCGGTCATCACCGTCCGGTGGCCCGGACACGGCTGTCGCCACGGGTAACTGTCAATCGCGGTCTTAACACGTACCACTTTCGCGGTTTGGTCGATCGGGCTTCGCTCCGACGCTCGCGAGCGCCTGACGAAAAACGCTTGACCGACAGGTTTACACGATGTAAAACTACACGCTGTAGTTCGGTGGTTTTCAGGAGCCAGTCATGCGGCTAGTCGGACGTCAGCTCGCGATCATGAAGGTTCTCTGGGAGTATGGCGAAGCGTCCGTCGCCCAGGTAAAGGAACGGCTTCCTGTTGCCCCTCCCTTGGCCTATTCAACGATCTCAACCGTTCTTTCCCGAATGGAGCGCAAAGGGCTTGTGACTCATCACAGAGCGGACCGGGTGTACGTTTATCGTCCCGCCGTGAGTCAGGACCAGGCCGGGCAAACGATGGTTGGCGAGATGGTGCGCCGTATCTGCGACGGCAGCCCTTCGCAACTCGTGAACCACCTGCTTGAGTCCGACCAGGTCGATTCCAAGGAGCTCAAGCGGATCAAGAAGTTGATTGAGGCGCACGAGGCCCGCTTGAACAAGAACCTGGGGAAGTCGCCATGACTTGCACCGGAATGGTGACAAACATTGCCGGATTCTTGTGTACCTATCTGGTCCATTCGACGCTGATCCTGCTGCCGGTGTGGTGGCTGGTTGTGAAGAGTCGCTGGCCGACGGCCCCCGGACTCCGCAGCCAACTGTTGAAAAGCAGTTTTCTGGCACCTCTGGGGACCACGCTGGCCTTGACCTTTTGGGGCGGTCCTCACTGGGGTCTGCAGATCCCGCTTGCCAGCCAGGAAGTGCGAGACGCTGCGAACGAGCGAACGGTTCCCGTCTGGACATCTCCAGCCGGATTCAACGAACACGCCGCGCTGCCAGCCCCGGCCAATTCAACCAGCGGCGACATTCCAGATTCCGCACGGTCCAAGGAAAGCAGCCGGTTGGCCATTGCTGGCGGGAAAGTCTCTTTGGCTGCGGTACCGGTCAGGCTGCCCGCTAAGGCCGGCGTGGAGTTTGACTGGCGGATTGCCAGCCAGTTGGCAATCGTTGTGTTGTGGTTGGCGGTTGCCGCCGTCGGCTTGTGTCGCCTGGCGATCCAGTGGACGGAACTTCGGCGAATACGCAGGAGGGCGATCGCCATCGTTGACGCTGGGCTGCTGCAGGAAGCGGAGCGATTGAGAACGCGGTTCGGCATCCGATCATCGGTCACATTGCTGGCCAGCCCACGGGCGCAGGTTCCGCTGGCGGCGGGAATCGTTCGTCCCTTCATACTTCTTCCCACGCACCCCGGTGCCGGCGAGGCAGCGTCGGCAATGTTGGCCCATGAGCTGGCTCACATTGCCAGCCGGGATGCGTTGTGGAATCTGTTGCTGCAGGTCGTCTGCCGCCTCTTCTTTTTCCAGCCGCTTAACGGCATGGTGCGCAACTCGATCCGTTGCGAGATGGACTTCCAGGCCGATTTCATGGCGGTCCACGTTCTCGGCGAGCAGGCGTCGCTGGTGCACTGCCTGTACTCGACGGGCAGGCGATTGAGTGGCCAGCGCACCTCGCCATCGCAGGCCTTTGCACTGGCCTCTGGAATGGCCCTGTTTCAGTCCGCGCTCGGCCAGCGAATTGAAGCGATCCTGAACACGGAGCCCGGCACGAAGGGACCGCGGTCGCTGACGCGGGCCGCTTTGTTTCTCATGACGTTGTTTTGCGTAATCTTCGTCGCCCTGATCGCGCCTCGCGCGGTGAGTGAAGCGGCTTTATCCTCCCACCCCATTTTGTCTGACAGGAATCCCATGCTTCAGCGAACGATTGCACCTCTGCTGGTTCTGGCCGGCATGAACGTGGCGGTAACAGCCGAAGAACCGAAGACGCCCGCGGCCGGCTCGCAGACTCAAGCGGCTGTCTTGAAAACCACTCCCGACGAGCTTCCGGAGGGCATTCGCCGCTTCAACGGAATGCTTGTCGGTCGAGTCGCCGCGAAGGACGTTGAGCAAGGCACGTTTACCGTGCTGGTCGATGCGGTGCCGAGGGTCTGGGAGAACAGCCGGGCCGAAGACCCGCGAAGCATCGTCGGCAAAACGGTGAAGGTAAGCGGAGTGTTCGGCAAGTTTCTGGACGTGCTTGTCGTCGTCCGCATCGGTGAGACGCTCGAATTTGAATGCAAGTACGACGGTGATGGACTGGTCTTTCCTGGTGAATTGCTTCGCAAAGTAGCCCCCTATGATCCCGCGGACTACCCCGTGCTGCCCGAAGCATTTCGAGGTTTCCAGGGGCAAGTTGCGGCCGAGATTCTCCAGAAGGATCCTGAGACTTTTGAGTTGATCATCCGTGTCGATCGAGTGCTCAAGACGTGGGAGGGGAATTCCGCGCGGGAGCCGAGGGCGATTGAGGGCAAGACCTTGATGCTCGCCGGATTCTGGAATCGCCGCGACGCCTATCACGATCTCAAAGTCGGCGATCGGATTGACGCCGGCATGCGGCACATCGGCCCAAGATCCGATCACTTGAGCGTTGCCCAGGACGTCCGCAAGATCGCCAGCCGCCGCGATGACACGAGGGACAAAGAGGAGCCGCGCCCGACTCGGCGCGACGGCAGCCCGGATGATGGCGTTCGGCGTGAACGCCAGGAACAACGCGACCCGTTGCCAGGCTTCAGGGGGATGCTGGTTGGTCGTCTGATCGAAAAGGATATCGAGCGTGGCACGTTCACGATTACCGTCGACGCCGTTCCCCGCGTCTGGGAAAACAACCGATCCGCCAACCCCAAGGCTCTGATCGGCAGGAACGTCACGGCCGAGGGCGTCAACGGTCGGCTGATCGATGCGCTGGTCGTTGCCAAGGTGGGTGACACCGTTGAGTTTGGCGCTTTGCATGACGAGGGTCCGCGGATTCGTGTCGGAGAGATTCTTCAAAAGGTCGCCGCCGTTCAGCCGGGTGATTATCCCGTCTTGCCGGATGGTTTTCGCGGATTCCGGGGAATGGTCACCGCCAGAGTCGTCCGAAAGACGGACGAATTGTCGGAGTTGATTGTCGAAGTCGAAGAAATCAGCCAGGTATTCGCCGGCAATCGTGCTGAGCAACCTGATTCCATCATCGGCAAGCAGGCGATCCTGGCCGGATTCTGGAATCGCAAGGACGACTTTCACGCGATCCGCGCGGGTGACCGGATTCGATGCGGGATGCATCATACGCAAGTCCTGAGCGACCACCTCGTCGTGATCGAGTCTGTCAGCAAGCTGGATCGCGCAGCCGAGCGGCCGTGAGGCTGCGGACCGCCTGCCTTCATCCTCCCGCATTCCTACCCGTGCGAGGCCTTTGATGCCTGGTTCTCGGCAAGCTTGCCTGACACTGGCCCTGATCACCGGGCAATTGCTGGCCTGGAATGCCCTGCCGGCGGTTGCTGCGGACGCACTGCCGCCAGTGAGCCAGCGATTCGCGGGGGAACCGCCCGACGAGGTTCCCGACTTCCAGCGTCATGTGAGTCCTTTGCTGGGCCGTCTGGGTTGCAATGGAAGGTCCTGTCACGGATCGTTTCAGGGGCAGGGAGGACTCCGACTCTCGCTGTTTGGTTATGACTTTGAGATGGATCACGAAGGTTTGACGGCGCTTTCGTCGGCGGGTGGCGAGCGCCGGTTGCTCAGCACTCGCCCCGCTGAAAGCCTCGTTCTTCGGAAGCCTTTGCTGCAGGTCGATCACGAGGGAGGACAGCGATTCGCGGCAGGTTCCTGGGAGCATCAGCTGCTTCTGAGCTGGATTGCCGCGGGCGCTCCAGGCGCCGGGAATCCGCAGGTCCTGGCCGAATTGCGGGTGGAACCCGCGGAAGTCCTGTTCTCCCAAGGCGCGTCGCCGGTCCAGCTTCGAGTCACCGCCATCTGGCAAACCGGAAATCGGGAAGACGTGACTCCGCTCTGCCGGTTTCGCTCCAACGATGACTCCATTGCCAAGGTTAGCGCCGATGGCGTGGTCCACTCGACGGGAGTTGGTGACAGTCATGTCGTCGTCTTCTACGACAACGGCGTGAAGGCAGTGCCTGTACTGCGTCCTTTCGAGCACCGTGCGTCGTCCGAGGCGATGCGATTCCGTTCGCGGGCCGAGGAGCCGCCGGAGGGAATCGACCAGTTCATTGAGGAGAAGCTGGCGAAGCTTCACCTCTTCCCCTCGGAACTCTGTTCCGACGAGGAGTTTCTTCGCCGCGCCAGCCTCGACCTCGCCGGCACGCTGCCAACACCCGCTGAGATTCGGAGGTTTGTCTCTGACGGAACGGGCGATAAGCGGCGGCAAAAGATCGATGAATTGCTCGACCGTCCGGCCTATGCCGCATGGTGGGCCAATAAACTGTGCGATTTTACCGGGTGCAACCCGGCCCAGCAGGCGGAGCTTGGCCAGGAAACGTCCGTGCAATGGTACATGTGGATGTACCAGCGACTGCGGGACAACGTATCCTACGACGAGCTTGCGCGCCGCATCGTTCTGGCCTCAAGTCGGGAGCCGGGGCAATCATATAACGACTATGCCCAGGCGATGTCTTCGTACCTACGAGAGGTCTCGCCGGCCGACTTTGCCCAGCGCGAGACCATGCCCCATTACTGGACTCGGCGCGGCATGCAAAAGCCGGAGGAAGCTTCACAGGCATTTGCCCACAGTTTTCTCGGCATCCGGCTGCAATGCGCACAGTGTCACAAACATCCGTTCGCCCCCTGGACTCGGCAAGACTTTCAGAACTTCAGCCGGTTCTTCCAGGGAATGAAGTTTGGCGTGCCTGGGGAATCGCGCCAGCGATATCGCGAATTGGCCGCCGAGGCAGGGCTGAGTGTCCGAGGCGATGAGGGCGCACCCATCAGCAACGAAGTTCTCAAGCAGGCCCGACGCGGCCGCACCATTCCCTGGCGGGAGCTTTACTTCGACCCGCCGGCCGAAACCCGTTCCCTGGACCTGCTACGAAGTGGTCCGGTGTCTCTCGGTCGTTCGCAGGATCCCCGGGAACCGATCATGGCCTGGATGCGCGCCCCGGACAATCCGTGGTTTGCCCGCGCGTTCGTAAATCGGGTCTGGGCGGCGTATTTTCATCGTGGATTGGTTGAACCCCCCGATGACTTGAATCCCGCGAACCCCGCGAGTCATCCCGAACTTCTTGATTGGCTGGCAACCAGTTTCATTGAACAGGGCATGGACATGAAGTGGCTGCATCGCACGATCACTTCCAGCCATGCTTACCAGAGAAGCTGGGTGCCCAATGAGACCAACCGGGAGGATCGTCGGAACTACAGCCGGATGATACCGCGGCGGATGCCGGCCGAGGTGATCTACGACGGCGTCAAACAATCCCTCGCGGCAACCGAATCGGACGAGGAGGTTCGGACGGATCTGTCGCGTCGCGCGATTGGTCACCTGTCGATGCGGCTGGCTGGCACGTACGCCATGCAGGTATTCGGCAAGCCCGATCGGGCGGTGAATTGCGACTGCGAACGTGTGAACCAGCCGAGTCTCCTGCAGGCGATCTTTCTGCAGAACGACCCGTTGATGGACGACCGCCTCAACGAAAGCGGCTGGCTACGATCCCTCGAACAACAGCGGGCCGCGGGAACTTTGCCATCAGGTGAATCACTCATTCGCGAGGCATGGTTGCGAACGCTCAGCCGTGAGCCGGCCCCTGAGGAAGTGATTCGAGCGGAAAAACACCTGGCAGAAGCCGAGTCTCCGGTTGAGGGCGTTCGCGACTTGCTTTGGGCGCTGCTGAACACCAAGGAGTTCGTCTTGATCAAGTAGCCGTCGGCCCGTACACGATTCCGGGATTGCAGGATGCATCGTCAGGTTGATTGAGTTGCGAAGGGAACTATCCGTGAGAATAACTCGCCGCGAAGTGCTGCGGACAAGCATGCTGAGAGTGGGAGCGCTGGGAACGACCATCTCTTTGAGCCAGTTCCTGGGCGCCCAGGCAGCCCAGGGACAGTCCGACTCCGGACGCTCGGCCATTCTGGTGTTCTTGGGCGGCGGGCCGGCCCACCAGGACACTTTCGACTTGAAGCCGAACGCGCCGGTGGAGTACCGCGGACAGTTCTCTCCCGCCAGAACGTCCGTTCCCGGAGTCGAGATTTGTGAACACTTGCCTCGGCTGGCGCGACGGGCGGATCGTTACGCGATCGTCCGTGGAATTACGCACTCGTTGGCCGACCATGGACTTGGAACTCGTTATTTGATGACGGGAAATCTGCCCACTCCGGTCGTCAATTATCCGATGTATGGTTCGATCGTCAGCAAGGAAATGCCGGCACCCGACGATCTGCCGGCGTTCGTGTCCATCGACCGGCCCGTGGAAGGTCCCGGTTATCTGGGCGCGGAATACGGTCCACTCTCGACCGGAGAAAAGCCCCGCTTCGGCCAGCCTTTTCGTGTTCGAGGGATTACCCTGGATGACACGATCTCAATCGGCAAATACCAGCGGCGGACGCGTCTGAAGGATGATATCGACAGCGCGTTTCGCGGCTATGAATCGTTGGATGACTCGGTCCGTGGGCTCGATCGCTTTTCGGAACAGGCGTATCGAATCATCAGCTCCACCCGCTCGCGCAATGCCTTTGATCTGACGCGCGAGTCGGACCGGGAAATGGACCGCTTCGGTCGGCATGAATTCGGGCAAAGCGCGCTTCTGGCGACACGGTTGATCGAGGCCGGCGTTCGGTTCGTCACGGTGCTGCTCGAAGGCTGGGACACCCATCAGGACAACTTCAACACCTTGGGACGCAGCCTGCTGCCGAATTTCGATCAGTCGTTCTCAGCGATGCTCGATCGACTGGATGAATCAGGGCGCCTGGCATCGACTGCGGTGTTGGTAACCGGTGAGTTCGGGCGCACTCCCAAAGTCAACGCGAATGCCGGGCGCGATCATTGGGCACGTGCCATGTGCGCGTTGATGGCAGGGAGCTCCGTCCGTGCCGGCCAGGTCGTCGGCGCGACGGACGACAAGGCACAGGGCCCGGCGCACGTCGGGTATTCACCTGACGACCTTGCGGCCACGTTCCTCACCAACATCGGAATCGATCCCAAGATGGAGTACAACGCCAACGTGGGACGACCGATCACGGTGGTCCGTGATGGACAGGTAATTCCGCGAGTCTTGGACGTTTCTTGACATCAGCCGCCGGAGTTCAGCAGACTGGATCGTGTTGTCGCTGCTGGCCCGCCGCGACTCTGCAGCAGGCCGAGGCCGCGAGTCAGCGCGGCGGGGCACAGACGCTGGGGGTTCTGGCGGCGGTTTGGGCGAACGACGCCCTTCCGTCACTCGACGATCAGCACGCCGTTCATCACCATCCAGTGGCCCGGAAACGTACACAGATACGGGTACCGGCCAGGCTCTGGCGGACTGCGGAAATAGATCGTCTGTGATTCTCCCGGTCCCACGATGTCGGTGTAGGCCAGCACGTCGTCGCTGGCGGGAATGTACTGGCGAGCGAACGCTTCGGGGTCCGCGATCAGACGGTTGGCCAGCTCGCCGACCGCTGGCAGACTTCCCGGACGAGCCAGCACCCAGTTGTGCGGCACGACGTCGGGATTCTCCAGGGTCAGCGCCAGCAACTCGTTGGCCCCCGCTCGCAGCTCTCGCGTCTCGTACGACAGGTTCTTGCCCGTACGAAGTTGAACTGGACGGGCGCCGGGCGACGGCTGCCGCCACGGATTGGGAACCCGCCGCGCGTTCAGCGCCAGGTCCGCCAGCAGCGGATGGGCGGCGACCGTTTTGTCGCGCGGGACGTAGCCGGGAAACTCCGTGAACGGGTCGTCCAGCTTATGCACCGTGACGAACAGGTCGTGGCCGCTTCCGGCCGGGCTGCAACTGACGAATTCCTCCTGGCGATTCACGTGCAGCCGCAGATGCAATTGGCTGACCGGTTGCAGGTCCGGCATTTCCAGAAACAGCGAGCGGCCATCGGGCAGGAGATGCGCGCTGGCAACCTCCAGCGGATCATGTCCGGGCACACCTTGATGCGTCGTGGAAAACTCGGCCGATCCATAGCCGCCGCTGTAACGATAGTTCCAAGCCTGGGCGAAATGGCTGCGCACGTCTTGGGACAGGTCGCGGTCGATCGGCTGCGCGAACGTGATCCGGACTCCGTTCTGGTGGACGTGAAAGTCGACCGGCAGTTGCAGCGGTTGGCCCGTGTAGCGCACACGCTGGAAGCAGCCATCATCGGGCGTGAACGACACCCAACCGTCCATGCCAGTCACATACAACTGGCCGTCGCGCGGCGAAAAGCGGCCGCGATGCACGCCCGAGCGGAAATCGCCGGCCAGCGGCACCACGGCGCCTTGCAACTGCCCGGCCACTTCGTCGCGAAGCACCAGGAACCACGAGCCCATGCCGAAGGAGAAGTGCAGAAACTGCCCGTCAAGCGGTCCCCAGGCCGGGCTGTTGACATGCGTCTGGCCGCCGCTGGAATTGTCCAGCGCTCGTGGCAGATAGGCCAGCGGCAGCTCCGGAGGCTGATCGTGCCGAGGACCACGGTAACCGAAGAACGGTGGACTGGGTCCACTATGATCGGCCGAGTCGCGCCGCGATTGGCCGCCCGCGGGCGATGGCTTCGCAAGCGTCTGCTGCCGGCCCGCGTCGCGCACGGCGCAGATCATCGAGGCCGGTGTCCATTCGCCTTCGGAACAGGGGACGGTCGCGGTGCCGTCGGGCAGCAGGCCGAGTCCGTCGGGGTTGCGAAACCCGTCGGCGACGACTTCGGCCCGCTGTCCATCGGCCGATATCCGCAGCAGTCCCTGGTTGCCCGAAGCGGTATAGAAATTGCCCGCCGCATCACGCTCCAGCCCGCAGATGAAGTCGTGGCCCGCGGGCGATGTGACGAATGCCTTGCTGAAACATTCGTAGAAGTCCGCTTCGCCGTCGCCATTCAGGTCGCTCAGGCGAGTCAACTGGTCGCGGCACTGGACGTAGACTCGGCCGTCGGCGACCACCAGGCCCAGGGCGTGATGCAGTCCGGAGGCGAACCGCCGCCAGCGTGCCGTGGCCGGACGCTCGGCCGGCGCGTCCAGGCCGCTCACGTGCCACACGTCGCCTTGCATCGTGCAGACCAAGGCGCTGCCGTCGGGCAGAAAGTCGTGCCCACCGCAAAACAGCGGCGCCCGCCAGGGGTTGTCGAACGGCAGCTCGATCGTGTCCACGGCAAACGGGCCGCCGGTACCAGGTACGATCCGCGTTTCCAAGACTTGCGGCCACTGAGCGGGTCCGCCCCGCAGCACGTGTCGCAAAGAGTGCTCGGCCACCGGAGCGATTTCCCGCACGAATTTTCCGTCCTCGGCCCACGGCGCATCCAGGTAGTCCACGTTGCCAATCCGGTACGCAAACACAACTCGCTTGCCGTCGCGATAGAACCCGCGATACATGAGCTGCTCATTCGGCTTGCCAAACACCTCCCGCGGCAGCAACCGCCCTTGCATCCGCAGGCCGTGCATGAAGCCGTGGCGGACGGGTGAAAAGTTGACAAAGCCGCCGGACCAGACGGCATCGTAGGTCAGCGTATCGGGATTGAAGCAGGCCGCCAGCTCGTCCTGTTCGCCCAACCGTACGCAAACGCCGCGCGGCACGGTGATCCCATCCGCGTGGAAGATGCCGGCCTGCAGGCTGCCCAGTTGCATGGCATTCCAACGGTCATCCTCCCAGTCAGCCTCGGTCTGATAGCCCCAGTGTCCAGCCTGACCGCCATCAAGTCCCGGGAACTGGGCCAGCAACATCGGCCGTGTCTCTTGCCGGCGGAAGTACTCGGCCTGCTTCGTGTAGAAGTCGTACACCCGGTGGCTGTTGACGGGCAGAGTGGAATGAGGCCAGCGGTCGGCGGCCAGCGGCGCGGGTTCCAGCGGAAACGTGGCCGGTCCGTGAGAGGATGCTTGCGCCAGCGCGGCGTCGATCTTCGCGGGCAACGGCTGGCCATCGTGCCGCAGTTCGCTCAGGAAGCGGATCAGATCGAGCTGCTGCTGGTGGGACAGGCCGGCCATCAGCGCGGCGGGCATGGGGGTTGTGCCGGGCGTTTGCTCGTCGATCTCCGCGGGAGCGACTTCAATCGTTCGGCCGCTGGCGGGATCGCGGAGCACCACGGCGTCGCCCTCGGCGGGCTGCCGGAAGCCGCTGAGCACCTTGCCGTCGGTGGTGATCAGTTGCCAGACGACGTATTCCGGTTTCACCTCGCGCTGCGGCCAGTACAGCGATTCGATCAACTGCCGCGGTTCGCGTTGCTTGGCGATCGCGGTCAGCTCGGGCCCCACCGCGCCACCGTGCCCGCCAACTCGATGACAGGAAAGACAGGCCGAGCGGGCTTGGGCAAACACCTGGGCTCCGCGCAGGGCGTCGCCCCGCTGAGCGGCTTCGGCCGCGAGCCGCTCGACCAGCGCCGCGTCGTACGGCAGGTCGTTGGTTGGCGGGATCGCGGCGTTTGCCGCTGAATTCGCAGTCGAAGTCGCGGCCGGCGCGTGCGAGGCGTGGTCGCCATGCCTGGAGTGAGTGGTTGACGCCGCGCCGCGCCGTTCAGCCGCGCCGGAGGGATTCAGAATCCACAGGCCCACCGTCGCCTCGTCCCGCTCAACGGTCGTGTTTGCCGGGCGTGCGACGTCGCGCACGCCGCGGGAGATTCGGACCCAGTCGATCGTGCCATCGCAGCCGAGCCCCCCTTCAACCAGCCGCCCGATGCCGAGTCCTCCGGGTTGCGGGTCGCCGCCAGCTTCCGCGATTTCCTGGTCGGCCACCAACCGGCGGTCCACGAACAGCCGGACGCGCCGCGGCTCATAGGTCATGGCAATCGCATGGGGTTTCCCGTCGCAGATCGAAACCTGGGAGTGCACGTGGTCGGGTCGGCGGCCAGGCAGGTAGGCGGTGAGCCGCCCGGTGCCGCGCATCGAAAACAGTTCCCAATGGTCGGCCGATTGCTTGGTGTCGCTGGCAACCAGGATGTTGTACTGGTCCGCACGATGCAGTGTCGCCTGGCACTCGACCGTCAGCGGCGGACGGCGGTAGGCGTCGGCTCCCGGCAGTACGCGACCGGCGACCGCTTTCCCAACGCCCGGCGTCGCGGCCGCCGGTTGGTCCTGCGTTGGACGCGGCTGGTCGCCGCCGGGCCGCGCTCCGCCACTGCCCGGTTGAGCCAGTTCCTTGCGGAGCCAGACCAGTCCGTCCAGGTTCTCCTGCAGCGCCAGGCGGGCGTCCAGTTCCTCGCGGTGGTCCAGGATGCCGACCGGACCGTCATAGCCGCTCTCGACCACGACGCGCAGCATGGCCAGATCGAATTCGCCGCGACCCAGGCCCAGGATCTTGGGCTGAGCGGCACGGTTCATGCCGTTGATGTTCAGGCACAGCAGCAGCGGCTTGATCCGCGCGAAGGATGCCTTCCAGTCTTCGATGTGGCCGTGGCCGTGGTGGAAGTTATACACGAGGCCCACGTGGTCGAACCCCGCCGTTCGCAGTCGCTGGCAGACGGCCGCCATGTTCTCCGGCTCGCCGCCCCAGCCGCCATGGTTGTACAGTCCGAGCGGGCAGCCGAGTTGCCGAGTGCGTTCGGCCAACGGAGTCAGATCGCGGGCGGCCCGCTCGACCTTCTCCTCCGTGGTCGCGCCGGCCGGATCGTGCAGCGTCTGCCAGATCTGCGGGTGCAGCTTGTATTTCTCGAACAGCTTGAACGCCTCCTCGTGGACGCTCCAGAAGGCGAAGAACTCGATGCCCTGCTTGCGGTACTCCAGAATCTCCTGCTCGAACGTTGGCACATGCTCGGCCCGCCAATCGTACGCGCAGCGGCGGATGCTCAGTTCCTTCAGCATGGCCGCCCGTTCCGCCGGGCCACGCTTTTTGGCGTCAAACGGCACAATGCACCACGCCACCAGGTTCTCCTGCCGCAGGACGCGAAGCGGATCGGCAGCCGGTGGCGGTTGCTGAGCGCAGCTTGTCGAGGCAAGCGCCAGCGAGATGGCCGGGCCGAGACAAACAAGAATCACGAGGCTTCTCATGGGGCGGTTCTCAGTCAGGAAAAGTGGCACCGACGCTATGATAACGCGCACCGCGCGGAGTTGCATGCAAAGGCAGAAGGAGCAAACGAAGGCGGATCCCAAGGCGTCTCGTCTCAGGTGCTCATGGAAGCAGGTCCTGTCGGGCCGTCAAAGGACCTGACTTCAGAGCCCGCGTTAACAGCCGCTCCGGTTGGCGACTTGGCTAGTGGGCCGATGGCGGTGGCGATTGTTTGCTCGACCAGGTCTATGTGAGGAGTGAGATGATTGTTGCAGCCACCCCAGCGCACAAGACAGCAAATGGAATGCAACAACCGAGCGCTTTGCCGACCTTGCGCTGCCGGCCTGACCGCGTGAGTGGAATTCCCGTCTTGCGGGAGATCTTGCTCTTGGCTGCTGATAATCCACTTGCCCTTTTCCACGACCACGACAAACCGTATTTCTTCCGGCGTCCCATGCGATCCTCCGCGTGCGATAACATGGAGTTGCGTACGCGACTATACATGGCCGACAGCCAGCTCGTTATCCAATTATCCTCCAGTTCACGTGCCTTGGAAAGTGCCGAAAAGCACGGGAAGCGGTCGCGTGGCAGCGGCTTGAGGGCCCTGGTCCAGCTTCTCCTCGATCACCGACCGCCAGGGAACGCATGCGCTGCGACTTGACCCGCTGGTCGCCGGAGGATCGTCCTGCGAACCAGAAAAGGTGTCAGGTACGAATGGCACTTCCGCTTGTCACGAAAAGACTTACGCATGGGCGCCGACGAGCAACTCCTCGATCGCGGCGCGTCTCGGCTGCGTCAACAGCGCGAGCACCTTTGGTCGGCGCTTG
>JAGFJK010000024.1 GCA_024102795.1 Pirellulaceae bacterium | reverse complement strand
CGCGCTGCAGAGCCTGGCTGGAATACCTGCGGACTTCCTCCTCGGTCTTCAGTTCCACCGGCTCGCGCCGTTCGTCCGACTCAAACTGTGCGTCGCCGCGAGCCGCGCGGTCACGCAAAAGGGCAGTCAGCAACTGCTCCAGATCCCCTAGCATGGCAGTCCCCTGCTTGTTCAATTCCCGTGTTGCTCAACGCCGCGCCACCCTCGTCCGCCGCACCCGGAATGTCCTGAAGGGGCGTCCTGCCCCCGTGTCACTTAGGCCAGCTTGGAGAGTCGCTCCAGCAGGTCGCTCAGCACCTCGCACATCCGCTCCAGATCGTGTTGGGACGCCGTTCGCCCAGTGGCCTGCGAGACGTGCGAATTTTCCCGCAACCCAACCAAGACATGGTCCACCAGCCGTGACTTGTGACCGTTGGCCCGTTCCGCTGACGGACACACGTCCCGGCGATCGACAGACTGCTCCGCCGAGAAGATTTTGAGCTGCCGCGAGGCTTCCTCCAGCAGCACCTCGACCAACACCAACCGGTCAGGACAGTCCTCCGGCAGGCAATATTCCCGCAACTCCTCGACCAACCGCGAAAGTCGGTCCTCGCACGTCTCCGGCAGCAGCCAGGCCAGAACCAACCGCTCGCAACCGTCCGCCAGGGTCACTCCGGCAAGTCCTGCCCCAGGTCCATCGGCTCGTACGTTTCCCAGCTCGCGGTCGATCCGCTCGCGCAGCCGGGCGAGGATTCGATCGCACCGTTTCTTCGCTGTCGATACGACAACTCCCTGTTCGCGGGCCAGCTCGTCATACGTCAGCCCCTCCAGGAACCTCCGGCAGAGCAGCTCCCGGTTGTCAGGCGACAACTCGGCAAACATTTCCCTCAGCGCGCTGCCCAACACGCACGCCAGAAATTCCGCGGCCGGCGACGGTGCCCGATCCGCCACGGCCGCCAGCGGACTGCCGGCCTGGTCGTCGCCCATCATCAAGTCAGTTTCGGTCAGTATGGTCCGAGCGAATTTGCGCCGCCACTTGTCATACAGCAGACGGCGCAGCGACCTCATAAGGTAGGGTCCATACGTCCCCCTGTTTGGATCGTATTTTCCGTCCCGAATCGCCTTCCACTGGCGTGCCCACAACTCCTGCAAAAGGTCGTCGATATCGTCCCTGGGATACCGCAGCCAGACCAGCAGCGCGAACAGCTTGGGCTGATAGCGGTCCACCAAGGGAGCAAAAGCAGTCAGGTCACCTTGCCGATACTCGGCAATCAATTGTTCATCAGTTTTCCACACAACTTCCATGGAAACCTCGGCGGGATCGAGTTTCGGCATGGTCAACCAGCAGGCGTCCGTGGTGGCTGGAAGCAACACCAGATCGGATGCGGGTGCCGGCCGAGGACCAGCCGTACACCCCGCGTCTGGCGTGCTTCAAGTCAACCCGTGGCAGGTGGGTGGGTTTGAGGGAACCCGCGCGTGCCGTCAGCCATTACGTCTCGACCCGCCTCATTTTTCCGCGCCCCCCAGAAAAAATCCAGGAATTTTCGCATCGTCGCCTTTCGCTCCGCGAAAGTAGCGAGCGTCAGGATCCGGCCTCCCCCACACGCACCGCCAGCCAGCTCCCGCATTTCTCCCCACGATCTCACCACCAGCGTCCACCGCCCCGTCGCCCACCGCTCAGCCAGCGATCGTGCCACCGGTCCCGCCGTCTGCTACACTGACCGGCACCCCACGGCGATCGTCACCCCGCCGAGCCGCTCGCCGCCACCACCCACGTCCCAACTCCGCCTGGCCAGGCAAAGGATCGCACGTGCCCACCCGCGTAATGCTCAACGAACTGTACGACTACAACGACTGGGCCAACGGTCGACTGCTGCGATTGTGCGAGGGGCTGAGCGGCCAGCAGTTGGACGAGCCGCGGGAGCTGGGCTTCGGTTCGCTGCGGGCCACGCTGTTTCACCTCCTGCAAGCCGAGCGTCTGTGGCTCGATCGCTGGCAAGGCCGAGCCTGGGCTCCGCTGGCCACCGACCCCCAGGGCATCTCGCTGGACGAGTTGGCGAGCGCCATGCAGTTGGTGGCCGCCGAGCGGAACGAGCTGCTGGAGCGGGAGGAACCGGCGGATTTCGCCCGCGTGGTGACCTATGCCGATACCCGCGGCAACCAGTACGCTCACCATCTGGGCGACCTGCTGCTGCACGTGGCCAATCACGGCACCCACCATCGAGCGCAGGCGCTGCACTTTTTGAAGCACTGTGGCCGGAAGGTGGTCGGCGGTCTGGACTACCTGTTTTACAAGCTGGCCTGTCCCGCCCTGCGCCAAGATCCCGCCTCGGACGACATGCTGCGCGCGTACGGCCTGGAAGTGGCCACCGCGGCAGGCAGCGAGGTGCTCGCCGACCTGCCGCGACTGCGACGCCTGTTCCGCTACGGCGACTGGGCGTTCCACAAGGTGCTCGACGCCGCGCAGCCGCTGGACGACGCGGCCCTGGACCGGCCTTTCGACATGGGGATGGGTACGCTCCGCCGCAATCTGCTGCACATCCACGACGCGGAGCACTGGTGGCTCCGCAACTGGACCGCCGGGCCCACGTTGTTCGAAGGTCTGCCGGAATCGACCAGCCTGCCCGAACTGGCCGAGCGCTGGGCGGCTGTTTCCGCTCACCGCGACCAGTTCCTGGCCGGCCTGGACTCGGAATCGGCCCGCCGCGTGGTGCAGGTCCAGGTGCAGGTGGCCGGTCCGCGATTGAAGTACCACGTGGTCGAGTCGCTGCTGCAGCTTTGCGGCCACGGCACGCACCACCGGGCCCAGGTCGTCAACCAACTGAGGCGCAGCGGCATCACGCTCGGCAGCATTGACTATATTATCTGGGTCCGCGAAACATCCCCTGGTCTGGCTGGAGAATCCACCGATGAGAATTGAAGCGTTGCGGCGTCGTGGTTGGGGAGTCACCTGGTGCCTGCTGGCCTGTTGCCTGGCGGCTCCGCTGGCGGCCGATGAATACCTGAGCGGCATCGAGTGGAAAAAGCCGCCGGTGGTGACGCCGGGCGAGCAGGGCGGTGCGCCGTCCGACGCCGTCGTGTTGTTCGACGGCAGCGATCTGTCGGCCTGGGAGAACGCAGACAACTGGAAGATTGTCGACGGCGTCATGGTCAGCGGCCGAGGCGACGCGCGGACCCGGCAAGCGTTCGGGGATTGCCAACTGCACATCGAATGGTCGGCCCCCACACCGGCCACGGGCAGCGGCCAGGGGCGCGGCAACAGCGGCATTTTCCTGATGAACACCTACGAGATCCAGGTGCTCGATTCGTTCGACAACCCGACCTACTTCGACGGGCAGGCCGGAGCGATCTACAAGCAGACGCCACCGCAGGTCAACGCCACGCGGCCGCCGGGCGAGTGGAATGTGTACGACATTATCTGGACCGCGCCGCGCTTCCACGAGGACGGGTCGCTCAAGAGCCCGGCCTACATCACGGCTCTGCACAACGGCGTGGTGATCTTGAACCACTTCGAATTGCTGGGTGACACGCCGTTCAACCGGCCGCCGCGTTACCAGGCGCACGCCGACCGGCTGCCGATCCGCTTGCAAGACCACGGCAACCCGATGCGCTTCCGCAATATCTGGGTCCGCGAACTCCGAGCGGCTCAGGGCCAGCAGGCGCGGCCTCCGTACCTGCGCAACAACCAGGGCCAGGAAACACCGATCGAGTAGTACGCGCCGCCGTCGCCTTTCGCTCCGCCATAGTCGCCTTTCGCTCCGCGAAAGTAGCGGAAGCGCGGATAGATGGTTCGCCTTATCGAAACTCAGCGCGCGGGGCACGCTACTTTCGCGGAGCGAAAGGCGACTATAAAGACGCTCAGCGCGCGGGGCACGCTACTTTCGCGGAGCGAAAGGCGACTATAAAGACGCTCAGCACCCGGGGCACGCTACTTTCGCGGAGCGAAAGGCGACTATGAAGACGCTCAGCACGCGGGGCACGCTACTTTCGCGGAGCGAAAGGCGACTATGGCGGAGCGAAAGGCGACGATTGACAATTCCGTGTTCATTTCACCGAGGAACTCCATGCCGATCCTGATCCGCTTGCGTTGTTGTGCCGCGTGGTTTGTCTGGATCGGTTGTCTGTTGGCCGCCACGCTGGCGGGAGCCGAGAACTGGCCGCAGTTTCGCGGCGAGGGAGGCAGCGCGACCGCGACCGATGCTCGGCTGCCGCTGCGGTGGAGCGCCACGGAAAACATGGTCTGGAAAACGCCCCTGCCGGGCCGCGGATCGTCCAGCCCCGTGGTTTGGGGCGACCGCGTGTTCCTGACGGCCTACACCGGCTACGGCACCGGGGCCGACGACCAGGACGACGCGTCGCGGCTGCGGCTGCACGTGATCTGTCTCGACCGCGCCGACGGCCACGTGGTCTGGGACCAGTCGATGCCCGCCAGCCAGCACACTCAGCAGGTCACGCCCAGAATCCAGGACCACGGCTACGCCACGGGCACTCCCGCCACCGACGGCGAGGCGGTGTATGCCTTCTTCGGCGTGTCGGGCGTGGTGGCCTACGACTTGAGCGGCCAGCAACTGTGGCACCGCGAAGTCGGGACCGGCACGGCGGGCTTCGGTTCGGCTTCGTCGCCCGTGGTCTTTGAAAACCTGGTGCTGGTCAACGCCAGCATCGAAAGCCAGACGCTGCTGGCCCTGGACAAGCGGACTGGCGAAACCGTCTGGAGCGTGCCGGAGATGATCCGCACCTGGACCACGCCGTGCGTCGCGCAAGCGGCGGATGGAACCTGGGAGCTGGTGTTGAACCAGGAGCAGACCGTGTGCGGACTGAACCCGCGGACCGGCGAGACGCTCTGGAAGTGCGCCGGCATCCCGGATTACGTGGTGCCCGTGCCGGTCGCTCACAACGGGATCGTGTACTGCCTGGGAGGGCGTCAGAACCGCAGCCTGGCGATCCGGCTGGGTGGCCGGGGCGACGTCACCGAGACTCACAAGCTGTGGGATACCAACATCGGCGCCAACGTCACTTCGCCGGTCCTGTTCGACGGCCATCTGTACTGGGCCAGTGACAAGGGGATCGCCAACTGCCTGAAAGCGGACACGGGCGAGGAGGTCTACCGGCAGCGGCTCGATACGCGCGAGCGGATCTACGCTTCGATCGTACGCGCGGGCGACCGGCTGCTGCTGACCACCCGCGAGAACGGCATCATCGTGCTGGCCGCCAAACCTCAGTACGAGGAACTGGCGGTCAACAAGATCGAAACCGACGAAGCGTTCATGAATGCCAGCCCGGTCGTGGTGGGCGATCGACTGCTGCTGCGAACCGACTCGCACCTGTACTGCATCGGCCAGCAGCCCGCGCCCTAGCCGCCTTTCGCTCCGCCCTAGCCGCCTTTCGCTCCGCGAAAGTAGCGGGCCCCGTCGCACGGCCCGTTTTTTTGCCGTTCCTCCGCTACTTCCGGCGGACTTCCAGCGGCTATACTGTCGGCGGTCTTCTCATCTCTCTCTCCCGCGATCAGGGATACGCTGCCATGCAAAGCAAGGCCACGACCGTCGAACAGTATCTGGCGGAACTTCCGGAGGATCGGCGCGCGGCGGTACAGGCGCTGCGCGAAGTCATCCTGGCGAACCTGCAGGGGGGCTACGAGGAGGGCATGCAGTACGGCATGATTGGCTACTACGTGCCGCACAGCATTTACCCGGCGGGCTACCATTGCGACCCCAAACAGCCGCTGCCGCTGGCCTGCGTGGCTTCACAGAAGAACTATCTGGCGGTGTACCTGTCGTGCCTGTACAGCCAGCCAGAGTTCGACGCCTGGTTCCGCGGCGCCTGGACCGGCGCGGGCAAGAAGCTTGACATGGGCAAGGGCTGCGTGCGTTTCAAGCGGATCGGCGATGTGCCGCTGGAGGTGCTCGGCCAGGCGATTGCCCGCGTGCCGGTGCCCGAGTTCATCCGCATCTATGAAACGGCCCGCGAGAGTGCCGGGCGTCACGGCCGGTCGACGAAGAAAGCATCGTCCACGGAAGAGACACCGGTCAAGAAGGCACCCGCCAAGAAAGCCCAGGCCAGGCAGACGACCGCGAAGAAGGCGGCTTCTCGGCCCACGCCGGCCAAGAAAGCACCCGTCAAGAAGGCCTCGGCGGTGAAACCCAGCGTCAAGAAAATGACCAGCAGCAAGGGAGCCGCTCAGCCAGCGGCCCGCACGGCCAGGTCCACTCGCAAGAAGTAAGCGGACGTCCTATGAGGAGCCAGGCACGATGGACGAGCGACCTTCTCCCGACGCTGCGGCGGGCCAATGCCTGTCAGCCGAACAACTCCTGGCGCTCGGCGCGGGCAAGCTGCCGGTGGCGGACGCCTGCGAGATCATCCGCCAGGCGGCTGTATGGCTGGACACGCTCCACGGGCAAGGACAGCTTTACCGCGAGGTGAAGCCAGCTAATCTGTTGCTCGCTCGCGACGGCAGCGTCACGCTGCGGGACCTGGGACCGTCGAGCGGCGTGGAATTGACGGCGGCCGCGGAGCAACCGCCGGCCAGCGATGATCTGGTGCTGGCCGGCTCCGACCTGCCGCGTTTGCCCGGCGGTTGGGAGCGGCCTGACATCTACAGCCTGGGGTGCACGTTGCTGAAGCTGCTCACCGGCCGGACGCAGTTCGATGAGCGGCAGGGCCGGCTGGCGAGCGACCGGGGTCTCGCACCCACTCAGGGCGCTTCGTTGCTGACTGACGAGCTGCGCGAGAATGCACCGCAAGAACTGGCCGACATACTCGAACGCATGCTGGCCACCGACCCCGGCCAGCGCTTTGCCGCCGCTCGCGAGGTCGCTCAGGCGCTGGTTCCACTGGCCGCGTCGGCCGATTTGCCGCGTCTGTTCGAATCGGTTCAGCGCTCGCCCGCCGACGCTTCGCCCAACGATGTTGGTGCGACGGCCTCGTCCGAAACCATTTGGCCTGCCAGAAACAAGATGCCGCCGCTGCCCGAGGTGGTTGTTCCTCCGACGCGGGACCCGGTGCCGACGGCGTTGATCGTGGCCGGCTTTGCCGCCGTCGGGATGTTGCTGCTGTGCGGCGGCGCCGGACTGGTCACCTACTGGTCGCTGGCCCGACCGGCGAAGGTTTGGGTCCAGAGCTCGCCAGCACCTGTCTTCACCAATCCTCGCGATCTGGACATCGAAACCGCGCCCGTCGCGTCGAATGCGTCGGCCGCCCCGGAGATCGCGGAAGAGCCGTTGCCGGAGGCCGGTCCGGCCATCGACCTGCTGGCGCTGGTCGATCTGCAGCGCGACTCGGTGGCGGGCCTCTGGCAACGCGACGAACAGGGCCTGGTCTCGGTGCCCACGGGCGTCGCCATCCTGCAACTGCCGTACGTGCCTCCCGATGAGTATCAGATCCGGGCCACGGTCGAACAACTGGACGGCCAGGACGGTCCGAACTTCGGCGTGCTGGTGGGTGACCGGCGCTGCCGGCTGGCAATCGACAACTATGCCCATCTGGGATACTTGAGCGGACCGACAATGGTCGACTCGCGCAGCCTGGACCAGCACCAGGATCTGGCGCGTCGCGGAAAAATGCTGCCGTTGCAGAAGCTCGTCGAGATCGTCTGCACCGTCCGTAAACTGGGCGACGACGCGGTGCTGCGAGCGGCAGTGGACGGTCAGGAAATTATTGCCTGGCGGGGCAGCGCGAGCCGTTTGAGTGTGGCCGAGGATCGTTCCGGCCCGGCTCGCGTGCCCTTCTTGATGTGCTGGCGGACAAAGCTCCGCTTCTCGCGGCTCGAACTTGTACCGCTGGGGCAGACGGGCCGGGCGGTCGAGTTTATCGGTCCCGATCAACACGCGGATCTGGCCGCCGCGCAGCGGATCTTGTGGAAAGGCGGCCAGGTTCAGATCGAACTGATCGGGGAAACGCACGAGCTGCTGAAGTACGAGCAGTTCGAAGACCTGGTTCGCCGGCAGGTGGCGGCCGAGTCGGGCGAAGCGGGAAGCGGGTTGGGGCTGGCCGTCGGCTTTCGCGTGACCGCCATCGACAATCTCCGCAGTCCCTGGTTTCATCCGGGCGACCTGGCCTGGTGCTCAAAGCTGTCGGCGCTCCAGCGGCTGACGTGGGCCAACATGGACGTGTCGCCCGCGGATCTGGCGTCGCTGACCGATGCGCCGCGACTGGCCGAACTGCATCTGGACTGGTGCCGATCGGTCGGTGACGAACATCTGGCGGCGATCGGCAAGTTGACCCACCTGGAATCGCTCGACCTGGCGTATTCTTCAGTTACCGACGCCGGCTTGTCGCAACTGGCGGCGCTCGAGCGGCTGCACACCTTGCGGCTGGATCATTCGTCGGTCACGGACGCAGCCGGCCAGACGCTGAAACAACTGCCGATGCTGCGCCGCCTGTCGCTCAACGGTACAGCCGTATCGAACGCGGCGGCGTGGTCCGAAGTGAGCCAGGTGAAGCACTGGCAGGTGATCGATAGCGGGTTCTCCTCCGAGTCGGTCGACGCTCTGCGGCGGCAGTTGCCCGACGCCCAGGTGGTCGGCGGCTGGGACCCGGCGATCGATCTGCTGCCGCTGGCCGAACTGCACATGCCGGATACGAAGGCTCGCTGGTGGCGAGCGGACGACGGGATATGGTGCGAACAGGCTGCGGGGGCGCTGGCCGCGATCCCGCTGACTCCGCCCCACGAGTACGACCTGGAGCTGGTCGCCGAGCGGCAATCGGGCAACGACGGTTTCGGCTTGCTGCTGGTGGGCGGCGGGCGGCCGTTCGTGGTCGAATGGGATCACCAGCCGCACGCTGGACCGTTCACACTGATCGACATGATCGACGGCCGCCGGGGTCAGGCGAACGAATCGGCGGTCCAGGGGGCCAGCTTCCCGATCGGTGTTCCCGTGCGCGTGGCCGTGCAGGTACGGCGCGACCGCGTGCGCGTGCTCCGCGAGGGACAGGATCTGATCGACTGGCCCGCCGATTACAGCCGCTTGCAAGTGGCGCAGGCCTGGCAGACCGCGCAGCCGCGGATCGTGGGCATCGTCGCCTGGCGGGGTGCGTTTGCCGTGCGCGAACTGACCCTCCGGCCGCTGTCCGGCCCGGTGGTGAGCGCCCGGCTGTGGCCGACCGAACGGACAAGCGACCGCGAGCTGGCGGTCTGGGCACTGCAACACGGCGGCACCGTGCAGGCCACGTTCGACGGTCAGCAAGCCCTCGAATTCAGCTCGGCCGACGAACTGCCCGCGGGCCCGTTGTGGTTGCGGCGGATCCAGAATGTGTCCCAGGCGCCGATCGACGAACCGGTACTGCAGAGGATCGCCTCGGCCAGCCAACTGGTCCGGCTCGACCTGGACGATTCGCCGCTCGCGGACGACCAATTGCGATACCTGTCCGGTCTGCGGGACTTGGAGGAACTCAGTTTGAACGGCACTCAGGTGACCGATGCCGGGCTGGCGCACCTGGCGGGGCTGCCGCTGCGAGTGCTCAAGCTGGGACGAACGCAGGTCGACGGGACGGGTTTCGACGCGTTGAACGCGCGGACGCTGCGTTTCATTCAGTTGGGAACAACCAAGGTGGCCACCGAGGGCTGGGTACGCCTGGCGCGCTTCGAGTCGCTGACCTACCTGGACGTGGCCGGCGCGAAGATCGGCGACAGCGACCTGGCGCTGCTGGAAAAAATGCCGGGACTGACGTTCCTGCACCTGGGCTGGACGCGCGTCGAGGGCCCCGGGCTGGCACACGTGGCCCGGCTGCCGAATCTGCAACGGCTGATCCTGATGAAGTCGCTGGTTGACGACCGGGCGATGGCACACCTGGCCGGCATGCGGCAACTTCGGATGCTGAACCTGCAAGCCACGGCGGTCGGCGATCAGGAGTTGTCTCAGCTTGGCCAGTTGTCGCAACTGCAGGAGCTGATCCTGACCGATACGCAGGTCAGCGAGCCTGCCGCCAGGCAACTGCGCGAGCAACTGCCGCAAACCAGGATTCAACTGGGCGACCTGGTGCTTGAGTGAAGTGCAAATAGAGTGCTATGGTTCACCACCATGATTGAAATCAAGTATACCGGTGACGCCTTTGGGAAAGGATTGCACGAGCCGTGGAGAAGGTGAAGGACCGGGTGCATATTCGAGACATGATTTCCGTGGGGCTGATCGACGAAAGTAGGCGCGATCGCCTTTCTCCGCAACTGGGACGACGACTGGCAGAACTGCTGAACGATCCCGACGGCTAGAGCGAATTGTCCTCCGAGGACTTCTGGCGAGGACTTCTGGCGAAGCCAGGTAACTTGCCATGACCAGTCATCAGCCCAGTTCCCGCTCGGACGTGTTTCTTGCTCGAAAACAACACTTCTCCCCAAGTCCACTGCTTGACAGTTAGCAATATTCCGATATACTTGAATGAAAGACGGAGGTGCCGTATGACGAGCGAGACGACTCAGTGGACCGACCTGGAGGCCTTGAGCCAGGCGGCTGAGTGCCTGCGGGTGCTGGCACATCCCCACCGGCTGCGGATGGTCCAGATGCTGCTGGCGGGCGACTATTCGGTCGGCGAACTGGCCGAGAGCTGCCAATTGCCGACCCCCATGGCCTCGGAACACCTGCGGCTGATGCAGCGGTGCGGTTTTCTGACCAGCGAGAAGCAGGGGCGGAAGGTGTTCTATCGCGTGGCGGAGCCACACCTGCGGAACATTTTGCGGTGCATCGAGCAGCGGTTCGATCCGCGTCGGGCCACCTGATCCAACCGCTCCCTCGCTGACGCGTCGGGCCACATCATCCAACCCACACTCCGATACTCATGCAGGAGCGACGTCGATGTTGCTGAAATACTTCTACGATTCGGCTTTGGCGCACGCCTCGTACCTGGTCGGCTGCCAGCGGAGCGGCGAGGCGGTGGTGATCGATCCCGGCCGCGGCGTGGACCAGTACCTGCGGGCGGCGGCCGAGGAGAAGCTGCGGATTGTCGCGGCCACCGAGACGCACATCCACGCCGACTTTGTGTCCGGGTCGCGCGAGCTGGCGGATCGCGTGGGAGCAACGCTGTACCTGACCGACGAAGGGCCGGCCGACTGGAAGTATCAGTTCGCCGGCCAGCACGCCACTCGGCTGCTGAAGGACGGCGATTCGTTTTACGTCGGCCGGGTCAAGCTGCAGGCGCTGCACACGCCGGGTCATACGCCGGAGAGCATTTCGTTCCTGCTGACCGACGAAGGGGGCGGGGCCAACGTGCCGATGGGGATTTTCACGGGCGACTTTGTGTTCGTCGGTTCGATCGGCCGCCCCGACCTGTTGGAAACGGCGGCCGGCGTGGTGGGCAGCGCCGAATCGGGCGCTCGGCAACTGTATCATTCCATGCGGCGGTTTCGCGAGCTGCCGGACCACCTGCAAGTCTGGCCCGCGCACGGCGCGGGCAGCGCCTGCGGCAAGGGACTGGGAGCGATACCGTCCAGCACGGTGGGCTACGAGAAGCTGTTCAATCCGGCGCTGCAGTACGACGACGAGCAGGCGTTTGTCGACTACATCCTGGCGGACCAGCCGGAGACGCCGTTCTACTTCGCCGTGATGAAGCGCGTGAACAAGGTCGGACCGGCGCTGCTCCGCGAGCTGCCGCCCGTGGCGCCGCTGCCTGTGGCGGACTTGTCCCGGACGGCCGGCCAGCACCTGGTGATCGACACCAGCCTGGCCAAGGAATTCGCCACGGCGCATGTTCCCGGCACGATCAATGTGCCGGCGCGCAGCCTGGTGCAATGGGCCGGATTCCTGGTGGACTACTCACGCCCCGTGTACCTGCTGACCTCGCCGGCCGCACTGGAGGCGGAACTGCGCGGGCTCCGCTCGATCGGCATCGACAACGTCGGCGGATACTTCGATGCCGGCGAGGTGGATCAGGCCGGGCTGAGGACCCAGTCGTATCCGTCGGCCACGCCGGGGCAGCTCCAGCAGCGGATCGAGCGGGGCGAGGTGCGGTTGCTGGATGTCCGGGCCTCGACCGAGTTTCAAGCGGGGCATATTCCGGGCGCCGAGCACCGGTTTCTGGGCCGGTTGTTGCGGGAGCTGCCGGAGCTGGACCGCGACAAACCAGTCGTCTTGCAGTGCCAGGGCGGGGGCCGTTCGGCCATCGCCACCAGCCTGTTGCAGCGGGCCGGACTTGACGCGACCAACATGACGGGCGGCTACCAGGCCTGGGTCGAGGCCGGACTGCCCACGGCGACCGGCGCCTGAGTCGGTCGATCTCGCGCCCGAACTGATGTCCTCGACGAAACGTAATCCGCGGCGTTCCGGATTGAAGCTGCGCACTCGAGAATCTTCGAGGAAATGTCACCCGAAGCGAATGCGGGGAGCATACCGGGACGACGACAATCCCCCGCTTAAGCCCTGTTGAGTTTGCGATTAGCGCGGACTCCGCTTCCGCGGCCCCAACACAAATCCCTCGGGCTCCCTCCCCGGCTTCGAGATCGTGCGGCTCTTAGGTTGTTTGGCCGAGGGAATTTGGCGTGACAACCGAGGGAAACTTGATCGGCCTGGGCTTCGGCGAGCGCCCCCCTTGAAATCACTCTGGCCCCCTCCCCGGCTTCCGGGGAGGGTTGGGGAGGGGCTCTTCTTTGCGCTGCCAGACTCAACCCTCCCCAAAGTAGCCATCACGCTCCGCGTGATGAGCCTTCCGACCGCCGTCTGAACGCTCCGCCGCGGCCTGTCCCCAGCCGGAATTGCGGGGTGACACAGGTCCGGGCGCTCCTCCACGACCGATGGTGACTCCCTGCGACAGGATACGTTGATTCTGCAAGGGCTCATCACGCGGAGCGTGATGACTACTTTGCCGGAGCTCGCCATCCTGCCAAATCGACCCCAGAGGTCAATGGTCTGCCAAATCGACCCCAGAGGTCAATGGTCCCGACTTCGGGCGCTGTCTTTACGCCGCAGGCGTTGAACAACCCAGCCCAGGGTCGCCCGCTTCGGGCGCACCCTGGGTACACGAAAGCCTTGAGGCCCCTCTACGCCGAAGGCGTTGCACAAGGCGCCATGTGGAACGCCTTCGGCGTACGGGAACGCCAAGGACGTTATTGAAGCGATCTAAACTCTGACGAGTTAAAAACTTAAAAGCTGCACGATCTCGAAGCCGGGGATGGGGCCAAAGGGACTTCAAATCCTGGTTTGTCATCTGTTCGTACGCCCGAAGAATTGTTGTTGCATGCAAACCGAACACATCGGCGGTTCAGAGACAAGTAGTGCGCAACTTCAAGACTTACGCTTCGGGTTACATGAAAATCGCCAGTCGCTCGTCCGCTGCCACGAAGGCCAGCGGCACCCGCCCGCGGTATCTTGAGCCGCCCGCGGAATCTTGAGCCACCGTGAGCGGCTCGCGGAAGGCCTGCTTTCCAGTGTGCGATGGCGTCCGATCTGGTGTACAACAGGAACTGGGCAGTCGCTTCGGGTTACAAGTCGCCAGCAGGCGCACCAGGTATGAGCAAGACGTGGTACTACCATCGCTTGGGCGGGCAGCCGCGAGGGCCCGTGTCCTGGACGGATCTGGAACGCCTGCACTCCGAGGGTCGGTTGTCGGGCAGTGATCGGTTGTGGCGCGACGGGATGGCCGAGTGGATGCCGGCCGGTTCGCTGGGTTTGGGGACGGCGGTAACCGATCCCCAGCCGCCGCCGGTGTCCGCGCCGCCGCGACCGCCGCAACCGCCGCAGCCC
>JAGFJK010000506.1 GCA_024102795.1 Pirellulaceae bacterium | reverse complement strand
TCCTCAATCGGGTTTTTCTGTTGGCGGAGCCAACAGCCAACATTGGCAACGGTGCTGGGCGGGGCCAAGAGCGATTGGGGACAATCGCTCCACCATCAGAGTAGCCCGATTGTCCTCAATCGGGCTTCTTTTGTTGGCTGGCGAACTCACTTCGCCAGCTCAACGCTGACCACGTCCCGCTTTTCCTTGTCGCCCACCAGCGGCACGACATGCCGGCTGACGGCTTCGCTCTTCGAACCGTATTGCTGATAGACGGTGACGTACACCTTGGTCCGCACGCCCGTGCGGTTGTTGTCCGTGGCGTAGTAGTTGGCTCGCACCGAATACTTGCCTCGCGGAGCGGACCGGATGGTGTACATCTCCGGGCCGAAACCCTCGGTCACGTCGCCGCTGATGCGGCCGCCGGACCGCGTGCTGGGATTCTTATAGTAGCATTCGTCCCCCGACGGTTCCTCGACGTGCAGATCCACGTCGGTCCGGTCGGTATTCCACATCATGACCACCACCAGGTCCGCCGGACGAACATCGTCGGACTTCTCCAGCGATTCGAGGCGGGCGCGAGCGTAATCGGGAACGGACGTGTTCAGTTCCCCCGCCATGATCCGCCGTAGCAGGTGGCCGTACTCGATGGCGGCGATCTGTCGCACGTCGCGGTAGCGGTCGTGCCACTGGCCGTTCAGCGCCACTTCGTAGTAGACCAGCGCCAGATCCGCGTGCCCGGTCTCGGCCAGGCACTGGCCGATCGCCGTGTAGACGTGCGGCTGGTACGGGCGGCTCTGAGCGACTCGCTGCAGCAGCGGATAGGCCTGGCCGGGCAGTCCCCAACGGATGGCGGAAAACGCCACGTCCTGCAGCAGGACCGTATCGCCCGGACTGCGTTCGACCAGGTTGCTGACCGTGCGCAGGGCATCCGCCGGACCATGCTCCGCCAACCGTCGCTCGGCTTCCTCCGAGATCGCTCCGTAGTTCAGTTCGGCCTCCGCCAGCCACTGCACGAATTCCTTGGGCAAGTCCGCCGTCAACCGCGCCTGGCACTCCAGCCGCGGCGCCCGCACGTCGAAGGCGCGCTCCGGCATCTGTTCGATGGCCAGTTGCAGAGGGGCCGGCAGGGTCCATTGCACTCCGGGCAGGCGTTCCAGCCGCTGCAGCCACTGCTGCAGCCGAGCCTTCGGATTCTCCAGTTGCCCGGCCAGTTCGTCCTGTTTGCGGACCAGCAGCGGATCGACCGGCGTGCTCTGGACCACGAACAGATCATCCTCCGGGCGGATGTTGTAGCGCTGGTAGTCGGCCTCGCTTTCCAGCATCAGCAGCGAGCAACTGCGGCCAGTGACGCGGAAGTGCCGGGCGTAGGCTTCCGAGACCTGCCGCGTGCCAGCCAGCATTTCCTCCAACTGGCCGACCGCCACCTGGCCGTACACGCGGGGCGCCAGTTGTGACTCGACCGATCGCTGCGGAGCGACCCGCGCTTCGTGTTGCTGCTCACCCCGCCGCAACTGCAGGACGACGTCGCCAGCAAGCACACCGCGACCGACCAGCAGCAGCGCCTGACCCGGGTAGATGGAGCGGGGACGCCCGGCGATCAAAAGATCGCTGCCGCCGGCCGCGGTCGCGGTGACAAGTTGCCAGGGCCGCTGCCGGTGCGCCGTCGCGGCAGCCGCCACTTCGTCCTGGCTGGTGACCGAGAACACGGCTCCGCCGCTCTCGCGAGCCAGCAGCTCAAGCACTCCCGATTCGGTGCCCGCCTGCCCGGTCTGGTAACCGAACAACGGTCCGGCGGTACCCGATTTCAAGGCCCGCACCAGCAACTGCGGGTCGATTTCTCCCCAGGTGGTCGCTCCGTCGCTGAGCAGAAACAGGTCGGGCGAGGTGCCGGCATCCTTGTCGCTCCAGGCGGGTGCGGCGGCCTCCAGCAGCGCTTGCCGCAGGTCCGTGGCTCCTTCCAGCGCCAAGGCGCGGCAATCCCGCAGCAGCCGCTCGACGTTTTCCTCGGTGTTTTCCGTATATCCCGGTTGCCACCAGCGGCACTCCACGTCGAACAGCAGCACGGCGAACTGGTCGAGCGAACCGCGATTCTCGCGCAGCACAGACTCCAGCAGACTCAGCCAGGTGTTGAACCGTTCGGGCCGCGAGCTGAGCGACGTATCGAGCAGAAACACGGCGTGCGAGGAAGTAGCCTGTTGCTGGCCGGCTGGCAGATCGGGAGTGAATCGGGTGGCGAAGAAGTCGCCCGCCCGTTCGTCCCGGCCCGTCAGCAGGACGTTGCCTGGTGCGTGCAGCCGGACGCTGACCGCGCCTCCCTCGGGCCGGTCGAAGTGATAGAACGCTCGGCCCCCCGACACGAACGGCCGCACTTCGGGAGTGACCGTGGCCGAGGCGCCAGGCATAGCGGCCACGTCCAGGTCGACCGTGCACTGCGAAATATCCGGCAGCGGCACCGAGTACAACAGATCGTCGCCATCCTGCTGCAGACTGACGTCGTAGCCGATGACGACGCGGTGCAGCTTGCCGGGCTGCAGCGGATAGACCTTGGCTTCGAACACGCCCGCCCCCGACCACTCCACCAGCGCCGGATCGACGCGGCGGCGGACCACCTCACTGTAGGCGTGTGCCGCCTGTTCGCGGGGCACGACGCGGGCTTCCTTGACGTTCGTCCACGAATCGTTGCGGGCCGCCCGGATCCCGTCCAGACCCGTGCCGCTGGAACGCAGCACCTCGGCCGGCAAAAAGCCGCGACTGGCCAACTGGTCCACCATTGGCCGGTACTCGAACGCCGTTTCGCCGAACGCGAAGTAATACAGCGACGCCTCGTTGGGCAACCGCAGTTGGAACGAACCTTCCAGTTGCTGGCCGCGGTTGTTCAAATAGTAGCAGTCCAGCAGCACGCGAGCGCGAAAGCCGTCCACGACCACGCTGACTTGCATGCCTTCCAGCGGCAGGCTGTCGTTTTCTCCCACCAGAAGTCGAGTCGTGTTGGGCCGTAGCGGATCGTGCCGCCAGCTTCGCGGATTCTTGGAGACGTCCGCGTTGTCCTTGGGCTTGCCGGCGAGTTCCTGTTTCAGCCGTTCGGGCTCGGAACGTTCCCGCAGCAGCAAAGATTCTTCTTCGCCCTCGACAATGATGCGCGGCCCGCCCGGAGGCGTGTTTCCCTGGGGATCCGCGGCAATCGGCACCAGACCCGGTGCCGCCGGTCGAGCGTTCCTGGAAGTTTCCTCTTCCTCACGGCCCCCGACCGGTTGGCGGATAACGCTTTGCAGGCTGTCAAAGTCCGGCTGGGCTGGCTCCGGCTCGGCTGGCGCCGGCTGGGTTGGCAGATCATGGAACCGAACACTCGGCCTCGCAGCCGGTTGCCCATCGCCCGCCGGCATAGCGGGCGAACTGCTCGGCAGCGCGTACTCGGACGACTCGCCGGGAACGATCGGGCGAGAGAAATCGGCCGGTCCGGACGAGCTCCCGTAGCGATGGTCAGCACGATAGGCATCTTGCCCATTCAGCATTTCCACTCGCGGAGTGCCCCCCGCCTCACGCGTTGCCGCAACACCATCTTCCCGCACCTCCAGCTCCATTACCTCGTCGTTGGCAGCCGAGGGCACCGCCAGGGAGTTGTTGGTGGATGATGCGTCTTCCGTTACCGGCTCCTGCACCGCAACCACGGCCACCGGTGTGCCGATGGAGCCGCCGGGTCCCAATCGGCCCGCGGCCCACATTCCGATCCCCGCGGCCGCGATCAGCAACGTGACGGCGATCGCGGCCGGCACCAGCCAGGCCGCTCGACCGCCCCCGACCGTGCCCGACCCGGCCCCGGTCAACGAGGTGTTCGCGGCCGCTTCAGGCAACTTCACGCACCGCTTGTCGGTCGCGGCGGCCCGCGCCGCAACCACGGCTTGCTCGACGCTTGCCCGCCGCGCGGGCTCCAGGCCGGGCACCGTTTCCGCCCGCAGGGCTTCGTCCAGCAGGCGACTGGTTTGCCGCAACTGCTCGACCGTCGCCCGCAATGCGGGCGAACGGTCCAACTCCGCCTCCAGCGCCGCGCGGTCCGTCTCGTTCAGCTCACCCAGCACGTACGCCGTCAGGCGAGGATCATGGGCATCGAGCATCGTCACGTCTCCCGAAGAATTGGAACGCCCGCTGCGCATGGCGCGGACGGGAATCAATCATTTCAGCAGGCCAGGCTCACGGCCCGGCCGCTTCCGGATTCAGCTCGCGCCGCAACCGCTGCAACGCGACGTGCAGCAGGTAGCCCACGTTGCTGACCGACAGTTGAGTTACCCGGCTGATCTCCTGGTAACTCAATCCGCCCTGGAACTTCAGCCGCACGACTTCCCGCTGGTTTTCCGGCAGTTCGTCGAGCAGTTCCAGGATCTGCCGCACGCTGTCCTGCCGCTCGGCCGCCTGGGCCTGGGCCGGTTCGCGGCTGGGTTGCTCCGGAGCCCGGTCGGGGGAGATGGTCGTCATGCGGCTCTCCTTGCGGCGCACGTCCAGCGCGCGGTTGCGGCAAACGGTATACAGCCATTCGGCCAGATGCCCGTCCAGCTCGCCGGGCGCCTGCCGGCAGAGCTTCAGGAACGTGTCCTGCACGACATCGCGAGCCCGTTCCAGGTCGCCAGTCAACTGGCGGGCATAGCCCAGCAACGGGCGTTCGTAACGTTCGACCGCCCGCCTGATCCAGCCCTCGTCCGCTGGCCAGCCGCCATCCGCTGGCCGGCCCTCGTTCGCTGGCCAGCCGCCGTCCGCCTGGCTGTCCGGGGTGCACATGTCCAGAACTCGCTGTGGCCTCAATCCATTAGACGATCGAGCCAGGGCGGGTCTTAGAAGAATTTTCCGTTCCGTTACATATCCAGGATCCGGATGTGGCCATCGACATGGGCCGTGGCGAGGTGCCGTCCGGCGGGGTGCAGATCCAGATCGCGGGCCGAATTGGGCAGCTTGAACTGGTGGAATTCGTCGGCCTGGTCGTCCTTCCAGAAGAGCACGAAGCCGCCGCCGCCGCCACCCGACACGCCGATCAGAAAGCCGTCCGGATGATATTCCACCGCCCAGGCGACGCCCCGCAGCTTGGCCTTGGAAACGTGCTGCACGACCGGTTTGCCCGCTTCCCAGTCGACCACTTCCACCACCGGATTACCGACGCCCGCGAAGGCGTTCGTGACGGCCGTGATCCCCGCGCACGCCAGCCGCTGCCCATCCGGGCGAAAGGCCATGCCGCGGGGACCGCCGATATCGGCCTGGAAGGTGGTGTCGTACTTGTGCAGGGCCGGCAGCGAAAGCTCCCGCAGACGGCCGCCGTCCGCAACTTGCCACTCGATCAGTCCGCCCTTCAAGTCGCCCGTGACCAGCCGCTGGCCGTCGGGGTGGAAGGCCACGTTGTAGATGTGGGACGCGTGCCCCACCAGCTCGCGCACCGGCTGGCCATCGGCCAGGTTCCACAGCCGGACCAGTTTGTCGTTGCCGACCGAGGCCAGCAGTTGACCATCGGGACTGACGGCCAAGGCCCGGATCCAGCCGGCATGGGCCTCCACGGTCCTGACCGGCTCCGGCGTCTCGGCCGCCGCCGGCCACCAGATCAACCGGCCATCGTAGCCGCCGGTGATCAGTGTTTCGCCGCCAGGATCGAACGCCAGGGCCCGGACCCAACTGTCGTGGGCGGCCAGTGGAACTTTGACGTCGCCGTCCCAGGTCCAGCGCCAAACGCGGCTGTCCTCGGCGGCGAAGAACACATGCTTTCCGCTGGGATCAAAGCGGCAGGCGATCGCCGGGCTGTCGTGTTTCAAGGCCCGGCCGAGCTTGATTTTCGTGGGATCGCAGGACGCGGTTTGCATGTGCTGGGGTTCCTCAACTCTTCAAAGTCCTGACCGGTCGGCGGCCCGCCACCATGGGCATCACCGCGGGAAGATCTCACTTCGATTCCGCTGGTTGCGGTGCTGTTTCCAACCACTCGGCGACCGCGACGGCCATTCGTGGCGAACCGGACGGCGCGGTCCGCAGCCAGCCCGAGATGGCTTGAATCGTCCGCTCGGCCCGCTGGCGATAGGCCGGCTCGTTCAACTTCGCGGCCAGGTACAACAGGTTCTGTGCCGCGACGGAGTTGCCGGCGGGCTGAGCGCCGTCCAGCGGATCCCGAATGCGGGCCAGCAGCGACTCGTGGTCGCCTGACGTGAAGTAGAATCCGCCCTCTTTCTCGTCCCAGAACAGTTCCAGTTGTTTGTCCGTCAAGCGGCGGGCCTCGGCCAGCCATTCCTGGTCGCCGGTCGCCAGGTGCAGTCCGATCAGGCCGTCAACCAGGAACGCATAATCGTTCAAATAGGCGTTCAGCCTGGCTTGCCCTTGCCCGTAGGTCCGCAGCAGACGACCGTCCTGGTCCCGCAGGTGCTGCATCACGAAGCGGGCCGCTCGTTCGGCCGCCGCCACGTAGCGAGGTTCCCGCAGGAGCCGCCCGGCGTCGGCCAGGCCGCGGATCATCAGCCCGTTCCAACTGGTCAGAATCTTGTCGTCGGTCAGCGGCCGCGGCCGCTGGTTGCGGGCCTCGAGCAGCCGTTGTCGCAGCGGCGCCAGCCGCGCGTGCAGCTCGGCGGCGGTCAACTGGCGCGCCTCGGCCAGTTCGTGGAACGGCTGGCTGAGCTGCGGCACGTAAAACTGCTCCTCGAAGTTCGCTTCCGCATCCAGGCCGTAAACGCCCGCCAGCAGCGCGAAACCGTCGGCCCCCAGCAGTTCTTCCACTTGTTCCATTTCCCAGCGGTAGAACTTGCCTTCCACGTGTTCGGATTCGGCGTCCAGGGCCGAGTAGAACGCGCCGCCGGGCGAGGTCATTTCGCGAAGCACGAAGTCCGCGAGCTCCTCGACCACCTGGCGGTACTCGGCGTTGCCCGTCAGCGCGTAGGCCTCGCTGTAGACCGAGGCCAATTGCCCGTTGTCGTAGAGCATCTTTTCGAAATGCGGGATCTGCCAGTACCGATCGACGCTGTAACGGTGGAAGCCGCCACCCAGATGATCCCGGATGCCGCCCATCGCCAGCCGCCCCAGCGTGACATCCAGCATCCGCCGGGCCTCATCGCGGGCTTCCGACCGCTCGTCGGGCAATCGCCGCAGCCGGTCGATCAGAAACAGCAGATTCGACGCCTCGGGGAACTTGGGCCGCTGCGGATCGGCCTCCACATAGCCAAAGCCTCCGTAAGTCGGATCGAACTGTTCGGCCAGTGACTGCTGAACCTGGTCCAGCCAGTCGGCATTCAGCGGCTCGATCGCGCCCGGCGGCCTGCCATCCAGCCGATTCTTGACCAGCGCCGTCAACCGCTCCGCATCGCGCCGCAGATCGTCGGGCTGCTCCGCCCAGACCTTTTGCACCATCTGGATCAGGCTGAGAAAACCGGTAATGCCGGGCCGGTCGTTGTCGCGAGCCGGAAAGTAGGTGCCGCCGAAGAACGGTCTGGCGTCGGGAGTCAGAAAGACCGACATCGGCCAGCCGCCGCGGCCGCTGATGATCTGCACGGCCATCATGTAGATCGAATCCACGTCCGGCCGCTCCTCGCGGTCCACCTTGATGCAGACGAAGTGCTCATTCAAATAGGCGGCGATCTCCCGATCCAGAAACGACTCCCGTTCCATGACGTGGCACCAGTGGCAACTGGAGTAGCCCACCGAGAGGAAAATGATTTTGTTTTCGCGTTTGGCCTTGGCCAGCGCCTCTTCGCCCCAAGGATACCAGTCGACCGGATTGTGCGCGTGCATCAGCAGGTAGGGGCTGGTTTCGCGGGCCAGACGATTGGTGGGCCGGGGCTGCGGCGCGACCGCGGGCGGCGGAGTGTCGTCCGCGGGCGGCGGAGTGTTTTCCGCGGGCGGCGGAGTGCCGTCAGCGGGCGGCGGGGCTTCGGCGGGTTGCGGTTCCCGCGCGGTGAGTTCCGACTGCTCGGCCGCGGGGACCGAAC
>JAGFJK010000499.1 GCA_024102795.1 Pirellulaceae bacterium | reverse complement strand
GCTGGCCCCGGAAGACCGGCTGGCGCGCAACGCCCGCAAGCGCGCCTGGGCGGAAGTCGGCACCCGGCTGGCCGACTCGCAGTTCACGGCCTACCCCTCGTCGTGGACCAGCGGCGCGGGCGAGTTGTCGACGGTCTGCGAGTCGGCGTCAACCCTGGTGGGCCCGGCGGTGAGTCAGCGGTTCCTGCTGTGGGTCGACGCGGTGGGCGGCTACCTGGTCTGCCTGGCGGATCAAGTCGTGGTGGGACAGGCCGTGCCGGGCAGCACGGTCGACATCCCGATCCTGGCCGACCTTTCCCGGCAGCACGCGCGGATCTGCCGCGTGGGTGACGGGTACGTGATCGAGCCGCTGGCGGCCGTCCGCGTGGCGGGCAAGCGCATCGAGCAGCGCACGTTGCTCGGTGACGGGGACGAGCTGGAGCTGGGCAACAGCGTGCGACTGCGGTTCCGGCAACCGCACCCGCTCAGCGCCACGGCCCGCCTGGAGTTCCTCAGCCGCCATCGCTCGCAGCCGTCGGCCGACGGCGTGCTGTTGATGGCCGAGTCGTGCGTGCTCGGACCCGGCTGGCGGAATCACGTGGTCTGTCGAGAGTGGCAGGACGATGTGGTACTGTACAGGCAGGACGGCGAGCTGTACTGCCGGTGCATGGAGCCGGTCGAGATCGACGGGCAGCTTTGCGACGGCAAGGGCCGCGTGCCTCGCAACGCGCGGATCTGCGGTGAGAAATTCGCGATGAGTCTGGAAGCCGTGTAGTGGACCGGTTGGCGCGAGGGGAAGGGTAAACCGATCATGCAGAAACCAGCCGCGACCATCGGAATCGACGACGAACGTTTGAAGGAAACCACGGCTACTCCTCATCTGCCCCGAACAGGAGGCGACAACATGAAGTTCGCCTATGCGAGCGGAACCCGTCCGCTGGACGGCTTCACCATCAAGCGGGGCGTCGGCATCGGCGGCTTCGGCGAGGTGTATTTCGCCACCAGCGACGCCGGCAAGGAAGTGGCCTTGAAGCGGATCCAGCGGAACCTGGACGTCGAGCTGCGGGGCGTGCGGCAGTGCCTGAATCTGAAGCACCTGAACCTGATCTCGTTGTACGACATCCGCTACGACGACGAAGGCGGGGCCTGGGTGGTGATGGAGTTCGTGGCTGGCGAAAGCTTGAAGGACGTCATCGAACGGAATCCCAACGGCATGCCGACCGACGAGGTGGACGCCTGGTTCCGCGGCATCGCCGCGGGCGTGGCCTACCTGCACGACCATGGCATCGTGCATCGCGATCTGAAGCCGGGCAACATCTTCGACGACGGCGGAGTGGTCAAGATCGGGGACTACGGCCTGTCGAAGTTCATCTCGTGCAGCCGCCGCAGCGGCCAGACCGAAAGCGTCGGCACGTTCCACTACATGGCGCCGGAAATCGGCAAGGGTGTTTACGGCAAGGAGATCGACGTCTACGCGCTGGGCATCATCCTGTTCGAGATGCTCACTGGGCGAGTGCCGTTCGAGGGCGAGTCGAGTCAGGAAATCATCATGAAGCACCTGACGGCCGACCCGGATCTGACGGGCGTTCCGGACCGGTATCGGCCGGCGATTGAGCGATCCTTGCGGAAGGACCCCGATCAGCGTTTCGCCGACGTCGAATCGCTGGTGCGATGCTTTGAACTGGGCGAGCCGCTGGAGCCGGATCCGATTGTGGAAGTGCTGGCCGAGGAGGTGCACGTCGCGACCGCCCAGCCCGTGCCGGCGGCGCCGCCCGTAGTCCGGCCCGCCAGCGCCGCAAGTGATCAGCAGGGAACCTTGTACATCAGCGACGAGGAGCCCGCGGCCGAGATCGTGTTCGGCCCGGTCCAGCAGCGGGCGGGAAAGTTGCCGCCGCGGACGCTGCAACCGCCGGGGCCAGTTCAACCGCCGCAGCCGCCCCGCACGAGTCTGCAGTCCACGCCGGCGGTGGCCCAGGAGCCGGTGGCTCAGGCGGTGCGGCAGGGAGTGCAAAGCGGGGCCCGCTGGTGGCGCGACGCGCGGCTCAGCACGCCGCTCAAAGTCCTGGTCGCCTTCGGCGCCGTGTTCGTGGTGTTGCTGAACGCCAACTGGCTGCTGCCGCTGGCCGTCTTCGCCGGCGCCGTGTACCTGGTCTATTTCGGCGTCCGTTCGCTGATCATGGCACTTAACGGGACTTCGCCAGCTGGTGCCGTGGCCGGCGCGGCCGCGGCCGGCATGACCGCCGCGAACGTGGCCACTCGCCCGGCGGCCCGCGGGCAAGCC